>JBAUZZ010000249.1:0-7937 GCA_049585495.1 Chthoniobacterales bacterium
AGCCTAAACCGCAAATGTTGTTAGCCCCCTTGAGGCTCATTTGTCCCGCTTCGCGGGACCGGTCGTTTCGGAAAAACGACCCAAACAATACGGAAGCCACAAGCTGGGTAGGGTCAGCTCTCCGAGCGGACCGGCTCGCTTAGACAAAAATGGCCAAACTCCAGTGTCCCCGCTTCGCGGGACGAATTCGCCCTACCAGCTTTCGGCGGCAAAAATCCTCGGAAATGCACGATGCATCTATAGTTCCACAAATCCTTAAGCGTCGACCACTAGCAAGTCCTCGATTTTGATCGGTAACTTGCGGACTCGTACACCGGTCGCATGGTAAACCGCAGAAGCAATCGCAGCTGCTATTCCAGCCAGACCGATCTCTCCCACTCCCCGTGCTCCATATTCGTTCAAAACGTAATCGGGATAATCCAAAAAGGTCACATTAATCGGTGGGATATCCGCGTGCACGGCCATGCAATAGTCGGCCAGGTTGCTGTTAACCGGGGCGCCCGTTTCCGGATCATAGTGGGTTTCCTCAAATAATGCCATGCCGATACCCATGACAATCGCTCCTTCAATTTGGTTTCGAGCCGGCATTTGATTGATGATTCGCCCGGCGTCAATCGCGCTCACAACACGGCTCACCCGCAGCCGGGCAATTTCCGGATCCCATGTGATCTCCACAAAATGCGCGCCGAAAGAGTGCGTTGAGTGCGTGGGCTTGAAATCCGGATTGAAGAATGTCGCCCCCGATTTTCCACTCCCAATCGCCTCCCCAACGTTGATTTGCCTGAGAACCGCATCATAAGGAACACCAGCCTCTGGCGCGGCATTCTTATGGTGGATTTTGCCGTTGGTCAAAGCCAGGTCGGTAAATTCTTTCCCTGCAAACGGGGATCCCCGGACTTGTGAGGCGGTATAAAGCAGCGTCGAAATGGCTTGTTCAGCAGCGGCACCGACCGCCGGAATAACCGATGACGTGACCATCGACCCACCGCTGATTGGTCCGGGCGGAAGGGACGTGTCGCCAAGAAGAACCTGAATACGATCCAGCGGCATCCCGGTCTTCGCACGTACAAGTTGGGCGAGGATTGTGTAGGTCCCCGTGCCGATATCCTGAGTTCCACAAGTGACACGCACCGTACCATCACTTCGAAATTCAACGTTCGCCTCGCAAGCAAAACGCTCAGCAATCCATGAGCAGGCAGCGACACCCCAGCCCAGAATGAGATCGCCCTGCCGCATCGAACCAATCGCGGGAGTCCGCTTCCACCAACCGAACTTTTCGGCACCCACTTTTAAACACTCTTGAAAATGCCGTGAAGAAAAGGGCCGACCGTTACTCTCATCTTTTTCTGGCTCATTACGAAGCCGGAGCTCAACTGGGTCGAGGTCCAGTTTGATCGCTAATTCGTCCAATGCCGATTCAGTCGCGAATAACCCGGGCACCGCACCTGGCCCTCTCATTGCGGTTGGTGTTCCCACATTCCGCCGGGTGAGTCCCGATGTAACCTTCAAATCGGATACGCTGTAGAGATACGGGGTGGCTTCACCGCAATTCTCCTCATAATCATCCAGCATCGAGGTATGATTGACGTAATCGTGCTGAAATGACACCAGTTTTCCCGCAGCCGTCGCTCCGAGACGTACGCGCTGTTGCGTAACAGGCCTGTGACCTACATTGGTAAACATTGAGCGTCTTGTTACAACCAGCTTCACCGGGCGATTCAATTTGCGCGCAGCGACTGCAGCAAGAGTGCTATGAGGCCAAGGGAAGAGTTTTCCTCCAAAACCTGAACCAAGAAAGCTTGAGATTACCTGAACATTTTCTTTCGGTGCACCAAGCACCTGCGCCATCACGGCGCGATGGTTCACCACTCCCTGTGTGGTCTCGTACAATGTAAACTTCTTGCCATCCCATATCGCCACACTGGCATGCAGCTCAATCGGATTGTGCGTTTCGACCGGCGTAACGTAGGTCTCATCTACCTTAACGGGAGCCGTTGCAAAAGCAGCATCCGTATTCCCACGGTTGCTTCGGATTTTCGTGTTTCCTTCCGGCACGAGGTCTTCCGACACTTCAGGCGTTTCTTCTTGGTAGCTGACCTTAACCGCGGCGGCTGCCTCACTTGCGATTTCGAAAGTCTCAGCCACAGCCAGAGCGACATACTGTCCACTATAATAGATCTGGTTGTCATCGAATGGAGGCCGGCGCTCATCGACATAAGCGCTGAAGGTTAACTCCGGCGCGGACCGATATACTTTTCCAATATTTCCTCGATGCAGGATCGCGACGACCCCGGGGATTTTTTCGGCTTCGCTCGTATCCAGGCTGGTAATACTCCCTTTGGCAATCGTGCTGCAAACCGGCACGGCATACACCATTCCAGGAAAATGAAAATCAGAGGTGTAGATGGCGCTCCCGCTCACTTTCAGTGGTCCATCAATGCGCGGGACAGCCGTGCCAATAAGCGGAGGAGCTGTTTCTGCTGCTGGCATCGTGTTTCCTTGTTAACTGATTCTGGTTGCAAGTTTCAGTGCGCGGACTAGACAGCGCTTGGCCAGTTCGATTTTGAATCGATTCATACTCTGCGGCCGCGCATCTCGTAGTGCAGCTTCTGCCGCCGCTTTGAAGTGCTCCAGATTCGCTTCACTTCCCTCCAATACCTGCTCCGCTTCAAAAGAACGCCACGGTTTGGTGCCCACTCCTCCCAGAGCGATGCGCGCATGCGTCATCTTGCTCTGTTCAACTCGCGTAACCACCGCTGCAGACACCAACGCAAACTCGTAAGACGCGCGATCGCGCAACTTGAGATAAACGGAATTCGTTCCGGCAGGCAATGACGGCAAACTCACCTGCGTAATCAATTCGCCAGGCTCGATCACGGTTTCCTTCTGCGGGTCGGTGCCTGGTAGCAGGAAAAAATCGTGGATCGGCACACTTCGTTTTCCTTTCGCACTTTGCAGATGCACCGTTGCCTCGAGCGCCGTCAGAGCGGCGTTCATATCGGAAGGATTCGTCGCGATGCAATAGTCGCTTGTACCAAGGATCGCTAACGTCCGATTAAACCCTTTGATCGCCGGGCAACCGCTGCCGGGCTCGCGCTTGTTGCACGGCATCGAGGTATCCCGGAAATAAACGCATCGGGTCCGTTGAAGCACGTTCCCCCCGGTCGTCGCCATGTTCCGCAGTTGCGCCGACGCCCCCGCCATTAACGCCAGCGATAGCACCGGATAGCGGCGCAGGATAGCCGGATGATGGGCAAGATCGGAATTTCTTACGAGCGCTCCCACGCTGACTCCTCCATCCGGCTGCACCTCGATCTGATTCAGCGGTAGCCGGTTGATGTCGATCACCCGACGCGGGGTCTCGACATTTAGCTTCATCAGATCGATCAGGGTTGTTCCACCGGCAACAAAACGCGTTCCACTATCGGAGGCGTTACCTAATGCCTGCGGCACCTCCGTGACTTGCATTAACTCAAATGGACGCATTCTGCCTCCCGTTCATTTTGTGCCGAACCTCTTGAATCGCTGCCAGAATGTTCTGATAAGCGCCGCACCTGCAGATATTGCCGCTCATAAGTTCTTTGACATCGTCATCCGCGGGACCACAAGGCTCATTCAACAAGGCCACCGCAGACATGATTTGACCGGAAGTGCAATAACCGCATTGGTATCCGTCCTGCTCAACAAAGGCCGCTTGCATCGGGTGAAGCTGACCTGGTTGCCCGATTCCTTCGATGGTCGTGATCACATCGTTCTGGTGCATCGCTGCAAAAGTCAGGCACGAATTAACCCGGCGCCCGTTGATATGCACCGTACAGGCGCCGCACTGGCCATGGTCGCACCCCTTCTTCGTGCCCGTCAAATGGAGCGTTTCACGCAGACAATCCAACAACGTTGTTCGAGCGTCGATCGGGATGCGATGCTCCTTGCCATTCACATTCAGAATAACCGAAACCAGATTAGGAAGCGCCGTACCGGCCGGTTGATTGTCTGGCTCCGAGGGGCCCGCGTGCCCAAGCAAAGGGCTTGCCGTAACCGCAGCTCCTGCAGCGCCTAAACGGGATAAGAATGAACGCCGGTTGACACCGATTTGTTCCTCCTCTTTTGCAAGTACGCTTCGATTCTCGACTTTAGACATGAAAACCTCGCTTCTTTTCGATCGTCTCTTTTTTCCAGTCCACGAAGAGAGGCCGGTCGGTCGTCTCGCCCGGTCCGCTGCTCGCGCTGATGAAAACGATTTTTGCTTCGATGTTATTGCTCACAATCTTGACTCCTGCTTGCCATGACGGCCGCTCAGAGACCGGTCATCTTCTCGAGCCGTTCCGGATAGCGAGCTCCTTGCACGGTGATTTTTGAGGCGGCCGTACCGATGTCACGCAGATCGTCCGGCGTGAGTTCGACTGAGACTGCCCCGATGTTCTCCTCCAAGCGATGCAACTTCGTGGTGCCTGGGATCGGAACAATCCACGGCTTCTGGGCAAGCAGCCAAGCCAGCGCAATCTGGGCTGGTGTCGCCTTCTTCCTTTCTGCGAGGCTGCCGAGCAGGTTAATCAGGGCCTGATTGGCCTTGAGAGCCTCCGGTGTGAAGCGAGGCAGGGTGCTGCGGAAGTCGGAGCTGTCGAAAGTCGCGGTTTCATCGATCTTGCCCGTCAGGAAGCCCTTGCCCAAAGGGCTGTAGGGGACAAAGCCGATTCCAAGTTCCTCAAGGGTCGGTATCACTTCCTTCTCAGGAGCTCTCGTCCACAGCGAGTATTCGCTCTGGAGGGCAGTGAGCGGCTGAACCGCGTGTGCGCGACGGATGGTTTGCACGCCTGCTTCAGAAAGACCGAAATGCTTGACCTTACCCTGCTGGATCAGGTCCTTCACCGCGCCGGCGACGTCTTCGATCGCCACGTCCGGGTCAACCCGGTGCTGATAGAGCAAGTCGATGACATCGATCCTGAGCCGCTCGAGCGAGCCCTCGACGGCCTGCTTGATATGCTCTGGTCGGCTGTTCAGGCCCGGCGCACCCTTCATCCCACGGGGATCGAAATTAGGATTGAGGTCAAACCCGAACTTGGTGGCGATCACCACTCGGTCACGGAAGGGAGCGAGGGCTTCGCCCACGAGTTCTTCGTTCACGAACGGGCCGTACACTTCGGCGGTGTCGAAGAATGTTACGCCCCGTTCAACGGCTGCCCGCAGAACAGAGGTCATCTCCTGCTTATCTTTGGGCGGGCCGTAGGAAAAGCTCATTCCCATGCAGCCGAAGCCGAGGGCTGAGACTTCCAGATTGCTTTTTCCCAATTTACGCTTTTGCATTGTTTCTCCTCCTAACTGTTTTGGACCGAACCACCTCGTATCGAATCCAGAGCGCATCGCGTCCGCGCTGCTCTACGGATTTCAGCCTGAGGGGAACGGCTGTGTTTTCTGAGGGCCTCACGCCGTCGAAAACGGCAGGGATGTCGTGGCGTCCATCGATGCCAGGGACAACCAAGAGGCTCAACTCATCGACGAGACCGGCTTGGAGGAAGGCCCCATTGATGTGGCCGCCTCCTTCGAGCAGTAGAGTGCGGATTTCGAAGTGCTCTCCGAGCTGGTTTACGGCGTTGGCGAGGTCGACAGAGGACTGTCCGGAAACGATGTGGGAGATGCCCTTTTCCCGGAGCATGTCCAGGTAGTCCCCTGGGACTTGTTCACTCACCACACAGATGAGGTGATCGCCGTCTAGATCCCCGCCTGACCACTGTAGCTTGCCGAACGTATCAACGGAGATGGCATAGGATTTCGCCCGTCGAGCGACGAAGACGGGCCGAGGCCCTGCTGGCGTGTTCGAGGCAGAGACGAACGGCTCATCCTCCGCAAAGTGCTGCTGCATCGTCGTGCGACCACAAATCCAAGCATCGCCGTTCAGCTTCGCACCGGTTGCCTCATACTCGCCCTTACCCGTAACTGCGCCCAGAGCTGCGCCATCGATCTTCCCGTCCACAGACGAGAGCATGTGACAAATGATGTAAGGTCTCACGGGAGGTTTAGGTTAAAGTTTATCGTCCTAGGACTGCAACCTCGGCCGTACGATGCAGGGTACGCCATTCCCCCGGTGAGGTGCCTTCCCACAGGTGAAAGGCACGAAAGAACGAGTTGGCATCCTCGTAGCCCAGCAGGTAGGCGGTCTCGTCCAATTCAACCGTGCTTTGTTTCAGATAATGGTGCGCCAGCTCGCGCCTGGTGTCTTCGACCAGTTGTTGAAACGTGATTCCGGCATCAGTAAGCCGACGCTGCAGTGTGCGTACGCTCATCCCCAGTTCCAGCGCGATGTGCTGAACTGTTGGTCGCTTCCCTGCCAGCGAGCGCTTAAGCGCGTGCTTCACGTGTTCTCCCACATTTGAGGTGGCAGTCTGTGCCTGGAGCTCGGTTTCCAACTGAGCCCCGATCGCCGACAGCAAATCTGCATTGTGGGTAACGAATGGCCGGTCCAGGTCGCTGCTGCGAAAGACAAGTGCGTTACAACCGGCCTTGAACCGCACCTGGCAGCCGAAGTGGGTTTCCAGCAACTCGCGGTGCTGGACGGGGCGGTTGAGTTCCAGTCGCAGCGGCTTGATTTGACCGTCCGTGCCCCGGCGACCGATAGACAAGATCCATGAGAGGCACACATCCACCAACACCTCGGGCTCGACTTCCTCAGTCTGGAGAAAAACGAATTCCACGGTCGCTTCGTCCCGGTTGGTGTGAACGCGGATTTCTTCGGGGCAGGTGAGTTGCTTGTAGCGGGCCAGGCGTTGCAGGGCATCCCGGAATGACCGGCTGCAGACGGCGGCGATCGCGGTCGCGTCGTAGCGCTCCAACCGCGGTTCGGCGCCCAGCTTCAGGCCAATCCCGGGATCCGCACTCGTCTCCCCAATGCCCCGCCACAGCGCAAAGAGTTCAGCGGTCGTCACGTAGATCTTTTCCTGCTGGAAAAAGCCTGTTGGCAATCCCGCCCGTCGCACTAATGGCGGCAGCGACACCTGGCACTCTCCCAGCCGCCGGGCCAGGAGATTGGAAACCCGAAATTGATTGCTCATGCTTTGAGTGAGGCCATGTCGATCACGAACCGATAGCGCACGTCCTGCTTGAGCATGCGGTCCCACGGGCTGCATAAGCTCGGACTTTGGGCGTAGTCACCTTCTCAAGATACCTTCCTTCCAAAAGGTGTCACTAGCAGAACGCGCCAATCAACTTGCAAAACACGCCAATGATCTGGATCAGGATCTGATTAAGGAAGCGTCACGGCAGGGCGAAGTTTCACATTGACCTGAATCAAGGATCTAGCCTCATCGCTCACAAATCTAGCGATCCAGGCTCAGGCAGCAGAATCCCGCCGTCGTTTCGCTGGCGCGGCCTCTTTTGTTTTGCCGATGCGGCGAAGCTCAAAGACAACCTTCGCTCTGCGAGCACGGCGCGTCCGCCTTCCTTATTGGTCGCGCCATAGCGAAGCGACGCGGGTGGAGCGTAGCGGAACCCTGGGTATTTGTAGAAAAACGCGGCGTAGCTCTGAAGGAGCGGAAGAATCTGGCCAAAGTGTCAGTGTCAGCTTGGAGAAAGTGTCAGTTTGAGAGTTAGTCCGCGGGCCATTCTCCTTTCTCTTGAAATGCAAAGATCATCGGCTGGCGCCTCCGGTACCTAGCCGACAATGCTAGCTGGGAGCTTTTCGCCCTGCCGAATAAGTAGGGCATCTGATTAGATTGTCCAACTCGAGCACCGCAGCGGATCGACTGACACTGACACCATCTCCCACTGACACTAGCTTCCGACTCTCCTGCTCCTTCAGAGCGGTGTGCCTATTCATTCAAATACCCAGGGTTCCGCTACGCTCCACCCTGGGTGTGTGTCGGATTTAGAAAGAACTTTTTATTGGGAGGTTGTTTGTGTTAGAAGCTCGGGATGGCGGAACGCTTTGTAGAAGTCGATCGCAATAC
>JBAUZZ010000250.1:0-10416 GCA_049585495.1 Chthoniobacterales bacterium
TTTGAAATCCTCCTCTGTCGCTGCCAAGTTCAAGTAATCACCATAGGTGAGATGACCTGCAGCGCTCTGCTGAGCGGGGTACCAGATCAAAGTCTGAATGGGCCGCGCGACTTCCCCTTGTGTGGGCTTTCCCGTTTCATCAACCTTGCGTCGGTAGCTGCGGGAAATCGTACTGAAGAACGACTCGGAAACCTACGGCATCTTTCCCTGGGGTGTTGGTAAAAGTGAAGTCGGTCGCGTTGCCGTTTACAACCCCTAAGCATATTCCAAGAAGAACCCAGCATTGTTTGGATCGATTCATGTTTTCAAATGTTTAACAGGCCTTTGAACTGTGCTTTTCATCCCTTCTACCTCTCACCTCTCACCTCTGACCTCTCACATCTCACGATTCTCCTCCGCGTACCTTCGCGTCCTCTGCGCCAGGCGCTTCCGTGTCAGGCACTGCTCGCGAGTTCGGCGCGGCTTTGCTGAACAATGCTTGACGGAAACAGATATGGCATGACTAACGTAGCGATCACCACCGGACCAATGACCGCTTCAGCCCCGTCGATTGCCGCATCGCCGGTAACTCTTTTTACGGTTAGACCAAAAACGCTTCGGATACTCAGTTCACCCGAGTCCAGATGTAGTTTCGGCCAATGGCTGCGTCACCAATGAATCCGCGGAGCATAATCTGGTCTGGCCCCTGCAGTTCGATAAAACAGGAATAGGTTTTGCCACATGTCGGGTCATAGACGGTGCCATTCCCCCAGCGAGTGGCGCTCTTCTTCGTCAGGCCAGATATAAAAACAAGCCCAATGATTGGACGGTTGCGTTTCCTTGGATCCGGATTGAAAATATCGCTCTTCTCTTTCCCGTCGGTCGTCTTTGGCTCGCTCAACCCAACGATCTTGGCACTGAGTTTACCTTCACTTTCGGACATCTCAAAGGTGGCGTCTGCACCCCTCCAGAGTCCAATCGGGGATGCGGCATCGGCCGCATGAACTGGGGTCGCTCCGAGCCAGAAAGTGACTAACACCAAGAAGAGATACTGAGGTCTGGCGGCATTCATTGGTTTGTTATGCGTACCCGACGTAGGAATGACTCTCAATCTGTTTTTTACACGAATGGTTGAGCTTTTCCAATACTCCTTCCGAAGCGTTATGGTTGCGTGCGGATATAGCAGAATTCAAGTCATTGGCAGGACGAGGCGGTGATCGCCATCCGCAAGGCGTTGCGACGTTCGCGGGCCGATCTGAAAGATCCACGTCGCCCAATCTCAGGTCGCAGGACATCTGGCACATAAACCCGCGGTTATGTACTACATTATCCTCGAACTCTGAGTAGAGCTGGGGCTTGCTAGCTTACCGAGGTGTAGCGGGTTGAGAACCTAAACGGTGTGGCTTGGTAACATCGATCGTTTCTGGCCCAAAATGATTTGAGAATACGGAAGTTCTCAAATATTTAAGAGGAGCGATCAATGACGCCTCGTGGACGAACGACCATCGCGCTCTGTAGAGCCACTCAAATAAGCTCGGGACGAAATTTTCTCGAGGGGCAACCCGACACCTCGTCCACAAAAACATTTCAAAGGTTTTAGCGTCTATGCCAATCCGCAAATCCGTCAGTGCCGCCGGCCAGCGTGTAGCACGACAATCCGCCCTGAAACTCTTTACCGATCGAAACCATGAGCGGGAGCTTCTGCGCCATTTCTTCGAACGATTGGCCAGGGTCCACCGGGTACACGACGTACGGCCCGACAAGCCAATCCTGAGTATTTGTGGAGTCGGTGGCATTGGCAAAACTAAACTGCTGGAGAAAGCCACAGAAGAACTTGGCCAAAGGCTTGCCGGGCTACGGTTGATTTCTCTCGATCTGGATCATGACCGGTGGACACCATCTTCTTCTGTGGCCGAGTTCTTCTGGCATTTGCGTTCTAGGCTATGGGAGGCAAAGCCGCACGGCACAGGAGGCGGAGCCGGCATTGAAACACCGCTTTTCGATTATCTATATTTCGCTCTCTGGCGAGCGCAGCATCCAGGTGAGAATTTTGCTTTGAGTGACAGCGTGCTAAAGGACCTCCTAAGCACCTCCACGCTAGGCACCACGATCCTCGCGGAAGCATCCGCGAAGCTTGCCGCGGGAGTTTACGATGTCGCTACTGCAGGTTCTGCCGTGGGTGGTCTGTTTCAGTTGCTCGGTAAAGCCCTGACTTACTTGCGCAATCGAGATCGCAAGGGCTTGTTGAATAAGCGCGGACTAAACCCTGAGTCCATGACCGAAAAGGAGATGGAGGCAGAGTTGGCGCCCGTGTTAGCCGCGGATGTAGAGCAATGGCTGGAGGACCATCCCAATGAGGCGCTTTGCGTCGCGATCGATGGGCTTGAACGTATTCAATCAACCACTCTAACAGAGGACATCCAGAAATATTTGACCGACTGGTGCGGGATACTGACGGACCCCGACGTGGCGTTCTCCGGACGCTTTGGCTGCGTGTTGCTCGGGCGAAATAAGAACCGTTGGGATGAGCTTTACGACAAGGAATGGCAGACGCGAATCAGTGAACACTCCGTTGGCGGACTTGGAAAAGAAGACGCGCTGAGATTTCTGGAATCGGCAGCGGCTTATCATAAAGAACGCGGAGACCTGACTACGGCTGACAATTTGCGAAAACATGCGGACGCGATCCTTGCGGTCACTCGGGAGCAGCGTAGCCAGGACAAACAGTCGTCATTCCACCCTTATTACCTCGACCTCGCCTATGGCATTGTCTATGAGCAGGGGGTTCGCTTCCAACCCGCCGATTTAGGCCAAACGCCGGCTGAACTGCAAATCCGCTTCCTTCGCTATCTACAAGCCGGGCAGCGAGGGGTGTTCGAAACCTTTCGTTGCCTGGCACTAGCTGGCAGCTTCGATGAAGCGCTTTTCGATCATCTTGTTGAGATACGCTTCATTCCAGTCGGCTTCCATTTCGCGGCCCTCACCGGAGAGGATTACTCCTATGTGGAGGGAATCCGCGATCTTCCCGGAACTTTCCGGTTCCATCGATTGATGGAGCTCGCCCTTATTAAGAACCAGTCAGCAAAGGCAGAGGATCGGGCCGTGGCTCGCGAGCGTATTGATGTGATCTTGGACTATTTCAAAAAAACCGCCGAGTTTTCGAAACTCGCCGAGTGTTCTCCGCGGCATCTCAGTGCATACCAGAAAGGGATGACGATAGCGTTCGACAGGCATCATGACCGTTTACTGGACTTTCCGTCTTTGGATACGTTCTTCCTCACACTGGAAGAGCCATTTGATTTCACGGCCTTCGTCAGTGCGCGAATCGATTGGTGGCGCAAGCTGGCTGATCTGTGGAAGCACCATCAGCCAGAGGGTGAGCGGTCTCTAGACACCTTGTCTGGTCTTGCCGCAATGCTGCATGCCCAAGGCCGGTATAGAGAAGCGGAAGATGTGGAACGTCAGATCTTTCAAAGCTCTGAGCGCGTGCTTGGGTCCGACCACCCGGACACACTGTCGTCGATGAACAACCTGGCCCAGACGCTGTACGCACAAGGGGATCTGGCCAGGGCATACGAACTCCAGGAGCAGGTGGTCGAGGCCATGGCTCGGCTGCTGGATAAGGAGCACCCGGACACACTGACGTCGATGAACAACCTGGCCCAGACGTTGAAAGCTCAAGGAGATCTGGCCAGGGCACACGAGCTCCAGGAGCAGGTGCTCGAGGCCAGAGCTCGGCTGCTGGGTAAGGAGCACCCGGACACACTAACGTCGATGAACAACCTGGCCCAGACGCTGAAAGCTCAAGGAGATCTGGCCAGAGCACACGAGCTCCAGGAGCAGGTCGTCGAGGCCATGGCTCGGCTGCTGGGTAAGGAGCACCCGAACACGCTGACATCGATGAACAACCTGGCCCAGACGTTGTACGCACAAGGAGATCTGGCTGAGGCACGCAAGCTCCAGGAGCACGTGCTCGAGGCCAGGACTCGGCTGCTGGGTAAGGAGCACCCGAACACACTGACGTCGATGAATAACCTGGCCCAGACGCTGTACGCACAAGGAGATCTGGCCGGGGCACGCAAGCTCCAGGAGCACGTGCTCGAGGCCATGACTCGGCTGCTGGGTAAAGAGCATCCGAACACACTGACCTCGATGCTCAACCTAGCCCAGATGCTGCAAGCGGAAGGAGATTTGACCGGTGCCGAGCGGCTCTACCGACTGGCGCTGGAAGGTCGCAAACGCGTGCTTGGCTGACCACCCGTTACGAAACAACCAGAAGCGCGGGTTTCCCAATCAAAAAGCGTATGTACCATAAAAGCTTCCGAAACTGTCCATACCCCTCTGTTTCCGAAACTCGGGGGTTCTGGCAACGAGCGAAAAACCAAAGCGAAAGCCTCCCTTGGAAAACAGTTCGGTTCCTATAATCAGATCGGCAACCACGACTTCTTTCACAACGCTCCTGCTATTCTGGAAAGTGTTGCCATCGAGAAATATGTTCCGCGCAACTACACGTCCCTGGGTACCAAAGAAAATATTCCAGCCGAACTTGACCCCTGCCCGATCGCCGGAAAAGTAAGAAGTTCCTGAGTATCCCGGACGAATCATCTCAGGACCCAGTCAGCCTTCAGGCCGCGACCCCAGCGTACCAGAAACCCGGCTTCGGCAAAGGTGAAGACGTTGCCTGCCGTAATTCCAGCTCCCGGGATAATCTCCCAGGAGTACCCATTACCCAATTCATGATTGAATCGCCACTTTCGTTCCCAGGACGCGGTGAATCCAAATTCGTTCCCCAGCTGGTGGTTCCAGCCTCTTACCAGCGCAATTCCAAACAGCGCATGAACGTTATTCTGCACCTGCCGTCCTAACGCCCATGGTCCGACGATACCTCCGAGGAGCTCTAACGAAGTCAATTGTTGAGCATCGGAGTCCTGAATGAAATTCAAGCCTGTGTACAACCACCCGGCGTACGGTCTGTCGTTCAGACTCGGGTCGCTGACTCATATTGAAAAGGACCATCCCACCGGGAGTTTCAGTACTCATGCACAGTCATGACGTCATCGAGGTTTTCTTCGTTCTTTCGGGGAATTTCGAAGTACTAATCGGAGGTGGCGGTAAAATGCGTTGGATCGAAGTCAGTGCGGGAAACCTCATCGAAGTTCCCAGCAATGCCAAGCACGCGTTCAGAAATAGGTCGCAGCATCCGGTGACTAACTTGGTGTTCACGACGTCCAAGCATGGACGTTACTTTCAGGAAATCGGCAGAGCTGCGGCTTCTAGGGAGAGCATTAGACCGCCGACTCTGAATGAAATTCAGCATTTCGTGAAAACGGCAGAACGTTATGGCTACTGGTTAGCCACTCCTGAGGAGAATGCGTCAGTCGGGATCCGACTGCCTCAATTTACTCACCAGAAATTCTCTGGCGTGTCGGCTGCAGCTTGATCCGCGGGATAAGCTGCTCCCCTACTCCTTCCGTCGGCTGGCCACGGCCACGCTCAGTTCAGTCGAACGCCGCCGTCGATGATCAGTTCCGTGCCGGTAATGTTGCTCGAATCCTCCGACAGCAGGACGGGCGTGGCTGCGGCGCAGCTCATCGGTGTTAAAGAAAATGATCCTCGGGTACCCGACGTGATCGGCATTGCTCAGTACGGGGTCGTCTACACCAGCCATAAGGCCAAAATTGCCGAACACGGTGGTGATCACCCGGAGGATCGAAATGTCGCCATCCTGGTAGTATGGCCTGGAGCTACTGGCGGCCTGAATGTGACAGAGCCGGTAGAGACGACGCAGATCGCCCCAACCATCCTGGAGCTGCTCGGTCTTAGCCCCGAAGAGCTCCGGGCGGTCCATATTGAAGGCACGCAGCCCCTCTTCTAGCCCAGCGCTCACCACGGGTAAAGTCGAGACAACCCACGGTAGCCATTGCGCCTATGGTTTTGAACATCGCACGATCAACGGCGTGCGATGTTTCAGTCATCCAGGCGGCGCTATCATCGCGTCATAGACCGAAAGACGATACCGCTCCGCCAGATGAATCCATCGGCTTTCCTTTCATAGGCGTATTAATTCCGGGAGTCCTGGGGTAGACTAGTCCAATGAAAGCGTCTGTCTATTATGGGAAAGGTGACATCAGGATCGAGAAGGTACCCGATCCTAAAATTCAGGATCCAACTGATGCGGTGGTCCGGATAACCCACGCTTGTATTTGTGGTTCTGATTTATGGTTCTATCGTGGCGAAGAACCTGACTGGAAACCGGGTTTCCGAACCGGTCACGAATGGATGGGAATCGTAGAGGAGGTTGGGAGGGACGTAAGGTCCGTCAAAAAAGGCGATCGTGTGTTGGCGCCTTTTGCTTTCAGCGATGGAAGTTGCGAATTTTGCGGTAAAGGCCTTTTCACAAGCTGCATCCACGGCGGGTTCTGGGGCGGAGATAACCCAGGGGGTCAGGCCGAAGCGATTCGCGCGCAGTTTGCGGACGGCACACTGGTCAGGATCCCAGAACAGGCGGCTAACGATAAATCGGTCCTGACTCGATTGCTGCCGCTGACCGATGTTATGGGGACCGGGTACCACGCGGCGATTTGCGCAGGAGTGAAGACCGGAAAAACTGTTGCCGTCGTGGGCGACGGTGCGGTGGGACTCTGTGCCGTACTATCCGCAAAACTTCTGGGAGCTTCGCGCATTATTTTGGTCGGGCACAACGAAGCACGGCTCAAACTTGGTCAGAAATTTGGGGCAACCGACCTTGTGAGTACCCGCGACGATGCTAAAGCCATCGAAGAAATCATCCAGATGACTCACGGAGGCGCCGAAAGCGTTTCGGAATGCGTAGGCAATCGCGCATCTTTTGACGTAGCAATCGGCATGGCTCGGCCAGGGGGTACTGTCGGCTTTGTCGGCGTTCCCCACGTAAAGGAGGCAATAGATCTAAACCGGATGTTTAGACATAACATTTCCTTACGCGGCGGCGTTGCTCCGGTTCGTGGTTATATACCGGACTTGATGAAACAGGTGTTAGCAGAAAAACTCGATCCCTCACCGGTTCTAGACATGAAAGTCGATCTCGCTGACGTCCCAAAAGGCTATGCCGCCATGGATACGCGCCATACCATCAAAGTGATGGTCGAGCCCTAAGCAGGCAAAGGTGCTAAATTGTAAGTCTTATGCGGCTCATATGCGGCCATTGCCAGGCTATCGTCGATGCGAAAGAGGTCGCCGACTATGTGGACGACGACCCCGAACTACCCTGGAGGACCAAATATACGTTAGCAAAATGTCCTGCGTGTAATGCCCCACTTCTTGCCATGCAGTCTGACCTGACGGGCGATGGCTGGAATAAGCCAGCTAGTGTATTTCCGCCGAGGGATCGAGAATTTGACCCGTCCGTTCCGAAAGATATCGCGCGAGCCTTTACCGAAGCCCGCACTTGCTTTCGAGCCAAGGCGTTTATGGCTGCGACAATCATGTGTCGAAAGACCCTGGAAGGCATTTGCTCAATACACGGGGTAAAATCTCCCGGGCCGCTCAAAGCTCAACTGAAGAAGCTGAAGGATAAGGGGACTATGGAAAGCAGGCTTTTCGAGTGGGCAGAGGAACTGCGAACTACGGGTAGTGAAGCAGCGCTTGGCTTCGGAGCGATTATTTCGCCGAAAGACGCGCACGATACGCTCGAATTTACCGAGGCTGTGATCGAGCATGTCTTTACCACTCGAGACAAGTTTGAGGGTTGAGGATTTTAAGAAACGCAGGGCAAAAGCAACGCCACCCGCCTTTGAGTATGTTCGGTTGTCTAGCCTGGCGCGCATCGCTTGCGGCACCAGGCTGCTAGCTTTGGGTTTTCTCACCCGAATGGATTATTGATTTTCTACTCTTGCTGAGCAAGTGGCCCTTGGTCGTTTATTTCAGACATGCTCCCACTTGAACGCGCCGACTTGGATCGAGCTGGAGATAGCCGCGATGAAGAAAGCAGCGCAGCGGACGCGCAGCACGATCAAGCCACGCTAAATCTCCTCCCCCACCCTTCCCTCGCCCACCGGTACGGCCAAGACCTGGCCGGTGATCACCTGCTCTGCGGCGAAATGCCTTTTTGTTACTCTATTTTATGGCGGTTCTTTTCTTCTCCCGATACTGGCGGAGATGATAGTTTTTGGACTCGGGCGCCGGCCTAAGCGCTGGCCTCGTTCAATGCCTGTAGATCCGCAGCGCTCAACCGCACATCCGCAAAACGTAACAGCTCCGGAAGTTGTTCGGGAGTCCTGGCGCTCGCAATCGGAGCGACCACGGTCGGTTGAGCGGCCAGCCATGCCAGCGCAATTGTTGCCACCGCTTCGTTGTGCGCGGCAGCAACCTTATCAAGTGCGGCGAGAACTTTGACGCCTTTTTCGTTCAGATAGCCGCCGGCTCGTTCCGCCCGCTGGCTCGCCACTTTCGCCCCTGGACGGTATTTACCCGTCAAAAAACCGGAGGCGAGCGCGAAATATGGGAAGGACGAAAGACCCTCGCGGCTCACGAGATTGGCTAGTTCACCTTCGTATTTATCGCGCTCCATTAAGTTGTAATGTTGCTGCAGAGCCACGTATCTCGCGAGTCCTTCGCTGTCGGAGACGGCCAGCGCTTGCGCGAGCCTGGGGGCCGTGTAATTCGAAGCGGCAATGTAGCGGACCTTGCCTTCACGAACTAGGCTATCAAAAGCGCCAAGCGTCTCTTCGAGCGCCGTCTGTTCGTCGTCGACATGCGCGTAGTAGAGGTCGATATGATCGGTTCCGAGGCGTTCCAGGGAGTTTTCCGCTGCGGATCGAATCGTCTTGGCAGAGAGGCCTTTCAACTGCGGATGCATACCAACTTTCGTGGCAATGATCATCCGATCGCGTTGCTTTCGCTGCCTAAGCCATTTCCCAAGAATTGTCTCCGATTCTCCGCCAGAATTTCCGGTTGCCCAGGCAGAGTAAACATCTGCGGTATCGGTAAAATTTCCGCCTGCTGCCAAGTAGGCATCTAAAACAGCAAATGATTCCTTTTCGCCCGCGGTCCACCCAAAAACGTTGCCTCCAAGCGCGAGCGGGTACACGTCGAGATCAGTCGAACCGATTTTCGCCATGTTCAACGCTACCCACCTGTTGCCGCTTGTCGAGCATGCCGTGATCGAAGAGCGCCTGGGGTAGGAAAGAACGCATGATTAGCCGGGACGGGCCTCCGCACCGGGTTGAACCGCGCCAAACCATCGGTCCAAAGTATTTCAATGCTCCGAAAGAGCAGATCTCAATTACCCTTTTGCGTAAGCAGGAAATGCTCTTTTGGCTAATAGCGACGGAATCGATCTATCGCTAGACTAAAAACGTCAATTACAAACAACGTGAACTATTAAAAGGGAGATTATCATGTTTACCACATCTAGAGTTACGATAGGCACCGGCTCGACTGACGCGAGTGATGTTCTGAGATCGGGCAAGGAACCAGCGGTTCAGCCGACTCAGTTTGATGAGCAAAGAGATGACAGCATCCAAAAGTGGGGTACGATTCACCCGACCAAAATCCAGCCAGGTCATGAGCATGACGAGCAATCTCGCAGTTTGAAGAGTTGCGAGAGCCTCCTCGACTCTGTGGTCACGCGTATTCGACGAACCTCCTCCACCCTCCCCTAGCCCAGCGAGGAGTCCCTGAAGGAAATCAACACAAACCGGCGCAAGTTGGAACAGTACGAGGCCCTGTGCAAACAATTGGGCGAACCTCCCGCCGCCGTGGCGCTGGCCTGGCTTTTGCACAACCCCATCGTGACTGCGCCCATCATCGGCCCCCGAACCATCGAGCAACTTGAGTCCACCCTGCACGCCACGGCACGACTCTGTGACTGGCCGACGATCTCTGGCGAACTAGTGAAACTACGCCAACGCGTGCGCTCGTAACTCTTCCAAGCTCACAAACTCGAGTGCGGAGGAGTGGGTTGCCTGCAGGTCCACGGGAGGGGCGACACCGCCCTCTAACGCCTCCTGCCAACGAGTCACGCAGAGGCACCAGCGGTCGCCCTCCTTAAGCCCGGGAAATCCAGCCTGCGGGGTGACCAGATCATTGCCGCGGGAGCAGGAGAAATCGAGAAATTCTTCCGTCATCTGGGCGCAAACCGTATGCAGCCCTGTATCGCCGGGACCTGTGCGGCAGTAGCCATCCCGATAGAACCCGGTAAGCGGGTCGGTGCAGCAGCACCGCAGGTCATGACCAAGAACACTGGTCGGCATGAGGGTATTTTAGCACCTCTTCCCTGTTTCCACAGGGACGCGCTTCGCCGCGTCCCTCCGGAAATTCCGCTGCTTTTCCGAGGCAAGAGTTTTGAAACAGTTTGTTTTCGATTCATTTATTTTCAAACAGGCTCTTAAGCAGACGCGCAGCGTCTGCTTAAGAGCTTTCTAGCCCGCAAATAAGCGCGTGGCTGCGTGAGATTTG
>JBAUZZ010000251.1:0-2322 GCA_049585495.1 Chthoniobacterales bacterium
GGATTGAGTTCGATGGCTCGTCGAATCTCGTTGTCGGCGCCGGACCAATCCCAGTCATAACTTGATTTGCTTAACGCCAACGAACCGTGAGCTTCGGCGAGGGTGTCATCAAGCTCCACTGCCTTCAGGGCGGCATCCTTGGACCTCAGATAACCCTCCTTCGCGGAAACAAGGCCAAAGTCTGCAAGCGAGCTGTAAGAATCGGCCAAGCCAGAGTAGGCCAGTGCGTAAGAGGGATCTTGTGCGATCGCCTGCTGAAAGTATTCGATGCCCTTGTTAAATCCCTCCTCGTTGCCCTTGTTCAGCCAATAGCGGCCTTTCAGATAGTCCTGATAGGCTTCGGGATTGGCGGTGTAGCTCTTGGCCATGCGCTTCTCTTCCGCGCCCGTTAAGCGAATACGCAGCGCGCTCGCCATTTGCCCGGCGATCTCTTCCCGGAGAGCGTCCATATCTGCAAGCTTCCGCTCGTACTGTTGTCCCCAGATGTGGCTGCTGTCGTGGGCATCGATCAGCTCGGCGCTGATGCTCAGTGTGTCCCCGCGTTGCGTGACTTTGCCCTTGAAGATGGCGCGCACGCCCAGCTCGCGACCAACGGTTTGAGGATCCGTTTCTTTTCCCTTGAAGCGAAAGGCAGAGTCTCGTGACATAACCTTCAGATTCGGAAGCTGCGACAAGCTGTTGATCAGGCTCTCGGTGATGCCGTCGGTCAAGTATTCAGTGTTGGGATCAGCATCTGAGTTCACGAAGGGCAAAATCGCCAACGAGTCTATCGTTTCTCCGCCTCGCCCGGCCCGTCCGTAGAACCAGGCCGCAGCCGCCAGCAACGCCAGCACGGCAGCCGCGGCGATCCCTAGCCCGGCTGGACGGCCCCACGGCCGTCGCGTCTCCGTAAGAAAGGAAGCGGTACCGAGGGCGCCCACGCCGGCTGGCTCTCGGTCAGTCGGCGCGGCGCGCGGAAACTGTTGCACGGTCCCGACAAAACGGTAACCTCGACGAGGAACCGTTTCAATGAACGTCAGGTCGTCACCCAATGCCTTTCGCAACAAAAAGATGTGGTTGGATAGGCTACCCTCTTCGACGAACGTATCGGGCCAAAGCATCCTCAAGAACTCGTCCTTCTCCAGCACGCGTCCACTGTTTCGGACCAGTAGATGTAGGGTGTCGAATGCTTTCGGCGTGAGCGACACTATCTGGTTACCGCGTAATAATTTGCGTTCGGCGGGGTCGAGACGGAAGGGACCAAATGCGTAGAGCTGCGTTGTCGCCTGGCTTGGCGTCTCTTTCAAAGCGGAAAACGAATCGCGCAGACCTTCGGAGGTAGTTCGCGAGCGTGTTTCCTCGCTCATGGTTCGTTCTCGCAATCTCCGTGAGAAATCTTGAGAATTTGTGAGCTCGCCCAGAGGACTTCCGTCTGCGTTTTGCGTAAAGAAACAGGCGGAAGGGCGGACTTCTGGTGGATGCTACTCCCGATTTCCGCTTCGTTCAACCTCGGTCTAAGGAGACTAAAAAATGTTGCGAACCCCAGTCTCGAAGAGAACCCTCAGCTTGATTTCCCTAGGTCTGCTGCTCGGACTGGCAGTAATGACCGCTGCTCTGAGGTCCAAAGCGGCCCAATCCGACCAGGGAGTTCCATTCAGTGGAACTCTTACGGTGCAATTCGTGGCAAGTCAAGTTTGCGCTCCTGGCGATACAAATTGCACCGCGTGTACCGGCGCGAACAACTTTTATGTTGAGGCGCAGGGTGTTGGTGACACCTCTCTGGGTACGCAGTTCATCCAGGTCCTGAAATGTTTCGATCCGAACGGCTTTGGCGGCTTGGGGTCTTACGCAGGAACTTTGACGACGACCGCTCCTAATGGGAAAGATTCCTTGACTTGGGCCTATTCAGGGCAGAACACCACTTTGGCAGACTTCTATGGCTTCGGTCCTTTCGCTGGCACGTTAACCATCGCCGGGGGAACGGGAAAATTCGAAGGCGCACATGGGAGGGCCAGCTTTACAGCCGCTTCGGGGCCCACCTTCACGGCGGGACCCAGCCCAATCCAGTACGCAGGGACGGCGTTCTATTCAGTCCATGGAAAGGTTGTTTTACCAGCCGGCATCCAATGACTCTGGACGGATGGTCGGGCAACCCGCAACCTACGTGCTGCTGTGCTGTTGGTCAATTGGTGTTAAATCCCGGTTACACGTGCGCCGAAAGTCCCGCCCGGGAACTGGTTCGCTCCACCCGGTAGCAATCGGAGCGGCGGCGGAGGAAACGAAGCCGTCGGAGCCTCCGGTGTAAAGGGTCGCTTGGGCGACTCGGCGAGCATGCAGGCCGTA
>JBAUZZ010000252.1:0-2923 GCA_049585495.1 Chthoniobacterales bacterium
TCGCAGTTATTCATGACCGAGCGGAGCGGCCGGCCCTAGCCAAGCGAAGCGAGGTTGTGAATAACTGCGCCGGCTCATCCGCCAAGGCGGATTCGCCCTACCTGTAACGCTTCTATATTACATCACGGGTAGGGCGAGCCTCCCGGCGAGCCGCAAGGTCGTGCGCAATTTCGCTGAGGCGCAAATTCATTTGTCCCTCCTCGATACAGATTCCTACCTGCTTTTTCGCCCGGCTTCTGGCAAATTACCCGCTATGGACACGCCTCCCGGACCGGTTCAAAAACCGGGCGAGCTTCTCGTGTTTCTGATCCGCAAAGAAACCAAGTGCGCCGATTGCGGTCAAGAATTGCTCTCGGGCGCGATGATCACTCTGAATCGGGACCGCGGCGCGCTCTGCCTCAGTTGCGCTGATCTCGACCATCTGGAGTTTTTGCCTAGCGGCGATGCCGCTTTGACCCGCCGGGCAACGAAACATTCAAAGCTGAAGTCCGTTGTGCTTCGCTGGAGCCGTACCCGGAAACGGTATGAGCGCCAAGGTATTCTGGCCGAAACAGAGGCAATCGAACGAGCGGAAGCCGAATGTCTGGAGGACGCCGATCAGCGACAGCGGAAAGCTGAGCGGCGCGCGATGCGTGAGGCCGAACTTGATCAGCACTTCGTTCGCGAGTTTGCCAGCGCGATTCTTCAGCAATTCCCTCGTTGTCCGGCCAAAGAATCAACCCATATCGCCGAGCACGCCTGCCGAAAATATAGCGGGCGAATCGGCCGTTCGGCGGCAGCGAAGCAACTTGATCCTGAAGCAGTCCGGCTGGCAACGATCGCTTCCGTGCGTCACCGGTTCACCGATTATGATCTATTGCTCCTTCGGGGCATTGATCGCGCCGAGGCCCGCGAGCGGGTCTACCACGAGGTAGCCAAGAAGTTGGAACAATGGAGCCGCAGGAGCTGAAGCAATCGGTCCGGCAGCTCAGCTTCGAATTTGCCGGGACCGCCAGCGATGGCCTGGCCCTGTGGCGCGAACAACGGCAGGAGGCGCTACGTCGTCTCGCAGCCCTTTGAGGCTCATTTTCGTGCGCGCTCTGCTATCTGATCCGGAGCTGCTCATTCTCGATGAGCCAACCACCGGCCTCGATCCCACGGTTCGTCATTTACTCTGGGAAAAAGTTCTCTCTTACCGGCAAGCCGGGAAAACCGTGCTCGTCACCACGCATTACATGCACGAGGCTGAGCTGCGTCCGCGCGCGTAAAATCGAACATCTCATCAGTTTGCAGAGCGCCTCTGGTGTGAAGGCGATTCAAATGCGCCCCGCCAACCTGGAAGATGTCCATCTCAAACTGACTGGCGAGGAGCTGAGCGAAAATGAGTGAATTTATCGTCTCGCTCAGATTGGCCTGGTGCGTCCGCAACATTAACCAGTTCCAGACGGTCTATTCCTTTCTCATCGCTCCGATCTACTTCATCTCCGGCATCTTTTTTCCGCTGGGCGATCGTCCGATCCTCGGAGCCATCGTCCAGATCTCACCTTTCTTCCATGGCGTGCGTCTGCTGCAGATGGCAGCCTGGAACGAGTTCTCGCCGGGAAAAATCTTTTATCACGTCAGCGTCTTGATCGCTTTTGCCGTCGTCCTGGGCCTCTGGGCGCTGGTTCAGATCCGCAACAAACTGATCGTGTAGCCCGTCGCGCTCGGACGAGCCTCGCTCTCCTGACCTCCCTAAAAATGACCGCGCCCGCGGCTCCACCCTCTCACTTCTCACTTCTCACTTCTCACTTCTCACTTCTCACTTCTCACTTCTCACTTCTCACTTCTCCCCTCTCCCCTCTATACCCCGTGCGTGTGCCAGCGGCGCGTTCTTGGAACAAAAACCGCCGGCATCATTCTCTCATCACGCCCAGCCCGCCAAGTCACGTGCGTGGCGAAGGCGGGTTCCGCCACCGTGAGCAAGGCGTCCACATGAGGAAGCACATGGATCGTGTGACGTTCGATCTGATCGGTCCGGCGACGGTTGTGTTCCAGGCGCGTCGCCTCAAGGCGGTCTGCGTACCGTTTCATTGCTTCCTCCTTGCGCTGACGGTCTCTCCGTTCCCGTAATTCGCGAGCATAGTTTTCGAAATATTCGTCAATACGGTTTAATTCGCGACGAAGCAGGAGTTGCTGACGTTCCTTGATGCGGGAGAGTTCCGAAGCCAGTTCGCTGCTCAAGGCGCGGCTGACCCAGCTGGATAGAGCAGCAAGGTCCATCGCAGGCCAATCTGGCGCTACCCCTTCGATAGTATCCATTTGCTCGAGCGCAACCTCCAGAGAACTGTCGCGTTCGCCCTGCGGGAGGGTAAACGCCAACCGAAGACTGCTCCAGCTCTGGTCGTTTGCCTGAACCTCGCAGCGCATCGCAAGCACGACCGAGAACATCCAGGTGCTCAGGAACGGGGTCGCCTGCCAGCCCGCGCAGGAGCCCCGCTGAGTCTGCCAGAGTTTCTCAGCCACGTCGCTAGGGGGCGCTTTGACAGCGTGCCCCGGGGAAAGGCAAGCCCTGGAATGAGCAATATGACGGCGCCAGAGCGCCTCCACTAGTCGAAACATAAGCGGGCAACCAGGAAAGACCTCGGTCTCCGGATTACCCGGGTCTGTCGAACTGGCATCCCGAAAATAAAGCTCGCTGGCGAACAATTCACCATCGTTCCGCCAGAGCCGCGCGGCGTCGCCTTCCGCCAGTACTCCCAGTCGATCGTGCCATGACCGTTCGCAAACCGCACCCAGCGCAAGGAGACCCTCCTCAAAAAACTCCATCAAGTTCTGCGCACGTGGCGGTGTCTTCGGAAACTTCATGACGGATCCGGATAGTTTAGTTCAAGTTCCGGGTTCCCGGCGGCTGAGCCAGCCGCCCCACAAGAAGAGGTCTCGGCGGCTTGTAGGGCGCCTGGCT
>JBAUZZ010000253.1:0-33188 GCA_049585495.1 Chthoniobacterales bacterium
GTCCACGGCAAGCCGGATAATTTCCTCGTGTGCTTTTTTGAGCTTGAATTCGCGGTGAATCTTCGAGGTAGCCAGGAACACGTGAATTCGTGCGCGGTCACCAGCCGCCTTCACGGCTGCGCCTGCAGCATCGATATCTCCGGAAACGCAACGGGCAAGGCCCGCAATGATCGGGCCTTTCACTTCGGTCGCGATCTTTTGTACGGCTTCGAAATCGCCGTCGCTGATCACCGGGAAACCGGCTTCGATGACATCGACGTTCAAGCGCTGAAGCTGCCGGGCAACTTCGATCTTCTCACGAAGATTCATTGAAGCTCCAGGACACTGTTCTCCATCGCGCAAGGTCGTGTCGAATATTAAGACTTTTTCTGCCATAAAAGAGTTTGTCTGGTTTTTTGTTTCGGTGGATGCGCTAATCGGCCAGAGCCGCCTCCACCGCAAACGGTCCAACCAAGAACTACTTAACTAAGGCTGAGAGAAAAGGGAGAAGTCGGGGCGCCACTCCCGAGAAGGAGAAGCCGAAGGCTAAGAAGCTGTGAAAGCCGGCGCATGTAGAAAGGTTAGTTAGCAGCGAACGCGGAATTCGTCAATGCCTGATTTTGTAGGGCGGCTGGGAGAAGGCTTGTAGGGCGGCTGGCTCAGCCGCTGGGAAGGGAGGGCTGCACGGCCCCAAAAAACCCTTTCAACAAACTTGATTTGCGCACTATAGAAACATATTTATATAATGTTTTATATATGGCGAGACCACCCAGAATCCCGATGCTCCTTCCGTGGGAATCCGACGTTATTTATTTCGTGACCCTCTGTGTAAGGCTTAGACAGCGGGTTCCCGCCAATCGGTCATTCTTTGACGTCTTGAAGCAAGCCTTCCTCGAAGCGCAAAGGTGGAATTTACTCGCTGCTGTCGTCATGCCGGACCACGTTCATGCGATCATCAGCCCAGTTGACCGGGAGAGATCGCCCACAGATTTTTCTCGATTTGTTAAGCGCAGGATCACTGTCACTCTCAGACCCTCTTGGACGTGGCAGGAAGGTTGTTTTGATCATCTTTTGCGGAGCGACGAAAGCTTCAACGCAAAGCTGCTCTACGTGTTACTAAATCCAGTGCGGGCTCGCCTGGTGAAACGCTGGCAAGACTGGGAGTATATATATTTGAGTGATCGAGTCTCAACATCTGGATTGGAGTATCTTGAGTAGTTCGCCGAGGACTGATCGATTTACGAAACGCCCAAACTCCGGCGGCTGAGCCAGCGGCCCTACAAGCCTGAACGAGCCGTGTTCTCGGCGGCTGAGCCAGCCGCCCTACAAGCAGGTGTGAATGCTAAGGTAATTTTTCCAGCAACGGCCTTGAGGCCTGGTGGGAACTAATGCCACTATACTGACCAATGGAGCGCACCTGGACTTTCTCAACGCCCACGCGACTCGACGTCGCCCGTTCCATCGCGCGCGAAGTTAACCTCGCCCCCTGCCTGGCACCGATACTCGCTCGCGCTGAGCTATTTGAACTCGACCACGCACGACGATTTCTCTTTCCACGCCTGCGGGACCTTGGTGATCCCTTCCTGATTCCCGGTCTTCAAGCAGCGGTCGACCGCATCTTCTACGGGATCGATCACTGTCAGCAGATCGTTTTGTATGGCGACTACGATGTCGACGGAGTAACTTCGGTCGCGTTTCTGATGCGGATTCTGCAGGCGTACGGGGCAGATCCGAAACCCTTTCTGCCGCTTCGCTTAGAAGAAGGGTACGGCCTGTCAAGGGAAGGGGTGGAGCGCTGTCTCAGCACATGCAGGCCGGACTTGTTGGTCGCGCTTGATTGCGGGACTTCGGTTGCGGACCGTATCTCGGAGATTGAAGGGCGCGGCGTTGACGTGATCGTCATCGATCATCACGAGCCAAAACATTCGATTCCGAAATGCTGCGCGTTTACGAACCCGAAGATTTCGTCAGACTATCATTATTTATGCACGGCGGGGTTAGTCTTTAAGCTCTGTCATGGGTTGCTCAAGAAGCGCCGGCTGCCGGAAATAGATTTGAAGGACTATCTTGATCTCGTTGCCATTGCAACCGTCGCGGATCTCGTACCGCTGGTGGAAGAGAATCGCACGCTCGTGTACCATGGGTTGCGTCGCCTGGAGGAAACACGATGGATCGGTCTGCGTGCGCTGATGGAGCTCGCCGGCGTCACTCGTCCCGTCCGCCCAGCTCATATAAGTTTTCGGATTGGGCCGCGGTTGAACGCGGCTGGCCGGCTTGGAGTCGCCCAGGACGCGCTTGACTTACTCCTGACCAAAGACCAGGCAGTTGCGGCTAATCTCGCGCGTTCGCTGGATTGGCAAAATCGCGACCGGCAATCGGTTGAACAGAAGACATTCGAAGAAGCGTTGCTGCGAGTCGCTGACTCGTCGCAGGTCGAAGAGCAGATGGCGATCGTTGTTGGTTCGAAAGCCTGGCATCCGGGTGTAGTCGGCATTGTGGCCTCCCGACTTGCGCGCCGATTTCATCGTCCAACGCTCGTGATCGGCTCTGATGAGAGTGGCGAGGGCAGAGGGAGCGGCCGAAGCATTCCTGGATTTTCCTTGGTCCGCGCATTGGAAGCTTGCAGTCAGCATCTCAGGGTATTCGGCGGCCACGAAATGGCAGCCGGCTTGAGTTTGGCCTTTGAAGACCTGGATGCCTTTGCCGGCGCCTTTCGACTCGCTGCCCGGGAACGATTGACTCTGGAACTATTGCGGAGGCGCCTCGACATCGATGTTGAATTGACCGGAAACGATCTGAACGGCCATCTGCTTACCAGCCACGAAATGCTCCAACCGTTCGGCATTGGAAATCTACAGCCGCTCTTCTATCTGCGTGGTGTGAAACCGGCTGCTGAACCGAAACTTGTAAAAGAAAAACATCGGGTCCTGACGGTATGCCAAGGCAATCGTGTCTTGCGAGCGATCCATTTCAACGGAGCTAAAGAAAGCCTGCCTCGACCGCCTTGGGACGTCGCGTTCTATTTAGAGTCAAATACTTTCCGTGACCGGACACAGCTTGAGCTGCAGATCGAAGCGATCCGCAGTTCGACCCAAAGCTAAGAGAATCCGGAATGGATCCGCTGGAAATACCGTTAAGCGAACTGGAATGGGTCCCCCCGCAAAAGGTTCGTCTCCTGGCGCGTCTAGGCATCCAAGACTGGCGCCAGTTGCTCGAGCATTATCCGCGCAGGTACGAGGATCGAACTCGATTTGAGCAGTTTCCGACCGGTGGATTGGAGCGATCGATCTGTCTATGCGGCAGGATCCGCAAGGTCTCGGCCCGTTATTTTAGCCGGCGCAAGATCGTCGAAGCGAGTCTGGAAGAGCTTTCAGAGTCTGCGCTGAGTGGACGCCTCGTTTGTCGTTGGTTTAACCAGCATTACATCCAACGGATGCTGGCGGAGGGCCTGGAGATGATTGTGTTCGGTCGGCCGAAAGAGAGCAAAGGCCGGATCTTTATGGATCACCCGGAGTTTGAGATCATCGACGACGACGGTGAGCGGAGGATTCACATGGACCGGATTGCTCCGATCTATCCCTTGACCGAGGGGCTCCGGCAGCGTGCGTTGCGGGAGTTAATGTACCGCGCCGTCGAAGCGCTTGCTTCAGTCTCCGACCAGGCAGTTCTACCGAATCGCCCGGACTTCTCGCTTGGCAATGCGTTACGGCAAATTCATTTTCCGGACAGTTACGCCAAATTGGAGCAAGCACGTCAGCAACTGGCTCTGGCGGAGTTTGTTTCGATGCAGGTTGCTGTTGAGCATCGCCGCCGCTTGATTGTCTCGTTACCTGGAGAGTCGCACGCCAGCGGGGAAATGCTCGTCAGCAAGTTTCTCGCAGCACTCCCATTTTCCCCGACTAGCGCGCAGCGCCGGACCATCAGCGAGATCCGCCGGGATTTGGCTTCTGGACACCCGATGAACCGGCTCCTCCAGGGCGATGTCGGCGCAGGTAAGACATTGGTCGCAGTCGCCGCGATGCTGTACGCTACGGAAGCAGGCTTCCAGAGCGCACTCATGGCTCCGACTCAGGTGTTGGCAGAGCAACATTATCGCACGTTGCATGGCTGGCTGAACCCGTTGGGAGTGAGGCTCACTCTCAAAACCGGGGCGCGCCAGGAGACCTCTTTCCTTGAGCTTCAGGGAAATGCTGATGTCATTGTCGGTACGCATGCACTGCTTTACGATGATGAACCATTCGCGAAGCTCGGTTTGGTCGTCATCGACGAACAGCACAAATTTGGAGTCCTGCAGCGTGCGAAGCTCGTTCAGAGAGTGCCGGTGCCGGACTTGCTGGTCATGACCGCCACTCCGATTCCTCGTACGCTCGCTATGACCGTCTATGGCGACCTGGACATCTCCGTTCTGGATGAAAAGCCGGCGAACCGGCGCCCAGTGATCACCGGACTGCGCTCATCGGCGAAGATCCCAGAAGCTGCGGCGTTTGTCCGGGAACGGATCGCTTCGGGACGTCAGGCTTATATCGTTTATCCTGTAATAGAAGAATCCGAGTCACTTTCGGTTAAAGCGGCGACGACAGAATACCGAAAGTGGCAGCAGATGCTAGCTCCGGCGACCTGCGGCTTAATCCATGGCCGCCTCGATTCGGAGGAAAAGGATCGGGTAATGGCGAACTTCCGGGGCGGCAAAATTCAGGTCTTGATCTCCACGAGCGTGATCGAGGTCGGAGTCGATGTTGAAAACGCCACTGTGATGCTGATCGAGAATGCGGAACGATTCGGCCTCGCGCAACTTCACCAATTACGAGGCCGGATCGGACGCGGGCAGCGTCAAAGCTATTGCGTGCTTCTGACCGAATCGGATGATCCGGCCGCTCTCGAAAAGTTGCGCGTCCTCGAGAAGACCGAGAACGGTTTTGAGATCGCAGAAGCCGATCTTCGGCTCCGCGGGCCTGGTGATTTTCTAGGCACCGCGCAAAGCGGTCTGCCGCCGTTGCGCCTGGCGAGCCTGATCGAGGATGGGGCGCTTTTGCTTGAGGCGAAGCAGATTGCACGCGACATTCTGAACCGCGACTCGGAACTGCAAGCGACTGAAAACCAGCGCCTTCGCCGTACCATTGTCGAAGCTGGAAAAAGTGGAACAAGTTTAGCCAATTGAGGTTTAGCTAAGTAGAGGCAGCAGAGATGAAAAGTTTTCTGAAGTTTCTGGTTTTCGTCCTTTTCCTGGCCCTTGCCATTTCTCTGATTTATGTCTGGCAAGCGAGACAGCCGGGCCAACCGCAGGTAAAGGTCGAGAAATTTACGCCGGCGGACAAGCCCAGACTCGATCTTGACTCGGTCGACATTTTGCAACGGCTCAATGATGAGTATGCGAAAGTCACCGAAGCCGTCGTCCCAAGCGTTGTGAGCATTACCACTACCAAGACCGTCGTCCAGCGCCGGCCGATAGATCCCCTTGAGCTGTTTTTCGGACACCGTTTTTCCGGGGGCGGTCCCTCGGAACAAAAGGTCACATCTCTCGGCTCTGGGGTGATCGTTTCGCAGGAGGGCCATATTGTAACGAACAACCACGTGGTAAACGGGACTGATGATATCGCGGTCCAATTAAGCGATGGACGCGAAGGGAAGGCAAAGGTCGTTGGGACTGACGCGCAGATCGATCTGGCTGTGCTTAAGGTCGATCTGCCCAATTTGAGTCCACTGCCTTTAGGGGATTCGGATCAAGTTCACGTGGGCCAGATCGTCTTTGCGATCGGAAACCCATTTGGTCTGGAGGAAAGCGTGAGCCAAGGCATCATCAGCGCGAAGGATCGCCGCGCGATGAACGATAGCTCGGTGGAGTTTTTTCAGACCGATACCGCAATCAATCCCGGCAATTCCGGAGGGCCGCTGGTCAACATCAAAGGAGAAGTAGTCGGAATCAATTCCGCTATTTATTCCGAGTCGGGCGGTAACCAGGGAATCGGCTTTGCTATCCCTTCTAACGTGGTAAAGCGAGCGATGGCTAGCATCATCAAAAAGGGACGGGTGATTCGCGGTTACCTCGGCGTCAGTATCCAGCCGATGACTAAAGAGATCGCAGAACAATTCAAGCTGGATAGCGTGAAAGGGGCGCTGGTGACAGATGTTTCCCCGGGATCCCCGGCGGAACGAGCCGGGATCATTCGGGGGGATGTTATCCGCAGAGTGAACAATTACGAAATCAAAGATACGGTCGCTCTGAGAAACCGTATCTCCGAGGCGGATATCGGCTCACAGCTGATAATTGACCTCGTGCGAGAAGGACAACCTAAGACGGTTACAGCACTGGTGATCGAGCAGCCCGTAGACATGATGGCGCGCCTGAGTCGGAACCAAAATTCCACGCCGGGCGGGGGAGCGAGTACGACGTTTGCCGGAGTCGAAGTGCAAGACCTGAATCAACAGCTTCGCCAGGAAGCCAACGTCCCTGAGAACGTGCACGGAGTGATCGTCACCGGAATCGATCCCTCCTCGGCGGCAGCACAGCAACTGCGTCCGGGCGACGTAATTGAAGAGGTCAACCGACGGCCCGTGACGAATCTCCAGGAGTTTCAGCAAATTGTGGGGCAGTTGGATCCCGATCGGCCGGTTGTGGTAGGGATCTCGCGCGGTCGGCAACGATCATTCGTTATTGTTCAGCCGAGTTGAGAACCTAAAATACCCGCGAACCACGCCAAAAACGCGAAATGAAGACACCGAACGAGAATGGATTTTCAAGGAAGAATTCGGGGCGCGCCTACGCACCTTTTTCCGCGTCCTTCCGCGTGTTTCGCGGGTTGTAAATGCGACGCTAACAGCGGAAACCTCTTATGGCACAAGGATCAGCTGGCAACGTTCTCGCAGCAGCTGCGAGTTTTTTCATCCCTGGACTCGGACAACTCTTCCAAGGACGCCTGCTCGCAGCAGTTCTATTCTTTGTCGTCAGCGGGATTCTATGGTGCTTTCTGCTTGGTTGGCTTGGACATTTGCTAGCCAGCCTCGAAGCTGCCCTCTGGAAAGGGCCACGGTAACGGCGTTCGCTGCCTCACAAATGACAAATAAAAGATAGCGCTTCGATCGGGTGACATTCCGCCCGCCCAATTGCAGTTTGTCATATGTAATCTGTCATCTGTCATTCGTCAGTCCTGCATGCAAAAACTGCGATACCACGAACCCGGTACGGCTCCAGCCACCCTCGTTGCTCCGCCTGAGCAAGCCGGTCATAAACCGGTTATCAAGTTCATCGAGTATGACGCACATTCCATGGAGGAACACGAGGTGGAGAATGTCGAAGAGGTTTTTGACTGTATCGAGAACCACAAGGTGAGCTGGATCGACGTTAGTGGGCTGGGGGACGTCGAGCTGCTTCGCCAACTCGGTCAGCGTTTTCGGATGCATCCGCTCGCGCTGGAAGATATTCTCTCCCCTGGCCAGCGCCCGAAGGTGGATGAATATGAGGGTCAGTTGTTCATCCTCCTGCAGATGGTTTACGAAGACGAAGATGAGGAGTTGGTCTTCGAGCAGGTGAGCCTGCTGCTCGGGAAACAATACCTGGTCACGGTCCAGGAAGTGCCCGGCCGTGACGTTTTTGGCCCGGTACGCCAGCGCCTGCGAGAAGCCAGCGGGAATGCCAGGTTCATGAAGAGCGACTATCTGGCATACGCGTTGGTGGACGCCTTGATTGACCACTATTTTCCGATTGTGGAATCGCTCGGTGAAGCGATCGAAGAATTCCAGGAAACCGTGCTCGAGCGGCCAACGCGCGAAAGGCTGCTTGAGGTACACGAATTTCGAAAGGCGCTTTTTCAATTACGCCGGGCCGTATGGCCAGCGCGAGATGTCCTGGCCCGCCTCTGGCGGGACGAGACCGGATTGATTTCCGAGCGGACGAAACCGTTTCTCCGAGATTGCTACGATAACGCAATGTCCATCATCGACCTGTTGGAGACTTACCGGGACGCCATCCGAAATATCATGGACCTATACCTTTCCAGTCTGAGCATGCGCACCAACGAAGTGATGCGGGTCCTCACCGTGATCGCCTGTATCTTCGCCCCGCTGACATTCATTGTGGGCGTTTATGGTATGAATTTCCAGGGTATGCCCGAGCTGCACTGGAAGTATGGCTACATTGCCGTCTGGCTGGTTATGATCGCGATTACTGTCGCGATGATTGTGTATTTCAAGTTGAAGAAGTGGCTGTAGCTGGGGAGCAGGTAGGGCGCCCGGGCCAGGCGCGGGAAGGCTCCTTTTTGGATCTCGCGGCGGCTGAGCCAGCCGCCCGACAAGGCCAGGATAAGCCTCCCCTACCGGGCTGCCTCTGTGGCGATTCGAGCCAGTTCCTGAAAGCCTGCACCGGAGGTAGGGATGTCGAGGGCGAACACCTCGGCAATCGCCCTGGTCCAGCCGTGAAGAAAGTAGGTCCAGCCATCTTCGATCTGAAGACCCTTTGCCCTTCGCTGTGCTCTCGCTTGCTCGAGGAACACTAAATCGCCGCGGTAATTCAGCTCCCAGATGATGCCGCGCTCGGGAAAGTGCGCTGACGCACTCACCGGTGATCCGGGGGCGTCCTTTCCAAGCCCAGTGGCGTTGACCACCAGTGATCCTGGCGTCAAACCGGTGAGAACGGCATCATGATCAGGAGTCCCCGACACCGTCAAAAAATCGACCTTAACGGCGCAACGCTTCGCGGAGTGAAGGCGGCGGACTTCTTCCAACCGCGAAGAGTTCCGGTCCGATATGATAAGCCGGGAGGGATGACGGCCCAGTTGTGCCTCACGGCCGTGATTGAGATACCAACTGATCGCGGTTGCGGCACCGCCCGCCCCCATGATGAACGCTTCGGCTCTGGTCCGTTCCCAATGGTTTTCCGGAATGAGTTCGGTGAGCGCAAGCCCCGAAGAGATCGGATCCTTGGCGTGTCCGATGAGTCTTGCGTTTCGTTTCGAAAGACAGCTAACCTCGCCGAGTTGTTCCGCGTAGGGGTCCAGCGCATCGAACAAGTCGCGGGCGGCATGGAACACATCGACCTTGTGAGTCGTCACCAGCGCTCCCAGGGACAAGGGATCTGCTTTGATGAATCGCACCGCCTCTCGATAAGCCGCTGGCTCGGCATGGAGGGGGAAGTCGATACCGATCAGGATCGCTTCGGGAGTTCCGAAATGTTCCATCCAGCGCGGGAAGATTTTCATGATTGACGACCCGGATGTCGATACGCCGATGAAATACATCGTGGGTTGTATGGCAGGAGCGTAGCGGAGCATTGGAGTGGTAAGGTAGTGAGGAGTTGGAGTAATGGAGTAATGCGGTAGTGGAGTGTTGGGTGATGGGGTCTTGGATTGTTAGAGCTAAAGACTATGAGAGGTCGCCGCGGTCTGGACGTTGCGCCAAGCCTGCCGTTGCTGGTAGCGCGACTTCTTTCTGTTCTTGATCTTCATTACTTCATTACTCCATTACTCCATTACTCCATTATTCCACTACTCTGCTACTCCACCACCCTGACCCATAGTTTATGAACAAAGACCTCTTCCTGGCGATCGACGTGGGTACGGGAAGTGTGCGCGCCGCGTTAATCAACGTTGACGGGGAAATGCTGGCTTTCTCGACCAAAGAGCATGACCAGATCGTGCCTCGTTTCGGCTGGTCCGAACAGCGGCCTCAAACCTGGTGGGAGGGCACGGTTGCGAGTATACACGCCGTGCTCGAGCAGGTAAGCGATGCTTCGAAACGGATCCTGGCTCTCGCGGCGTGCGGCCAGATGCATGGGACGGTCCTGATCGACGATGACGGGCATTTGGTGTTGGAACGGGTTCCGCTTTGGAACGATAAGCGGACACGCTCGATCGTCGACAATTTCTTGCGGACCCAGGACACTGACGCCCTCTTGCCGGTTGTCGCTAACCCGCCGACGGTCGCGTTTCCAGCTTTCAAACTTGCCTGGCTCAAGCAGAACGAATCGAAGGCCTACCGCGCCGCCAGCACGGTATTGATGCCGAAAGACTACATTAATTTTCGTCTCACTGGCGAGCGGGCGATCGATGTGAGTGAGGCGACCTGCAGTTATCTTCTGGATATACAGCAAGGTCGTTGGAGTGAGCAAATCGCCGGACTGCTGGGCCTCGACCTGAAAAAGTTTCCGCCGCTCCGAAACGCCTCCGATGTTTTGGGTAGCGTGACTCGAGCGGCGGCGAGCGAGACCGGCTTGATCGACGGAACACCGGTGATGGTCTGTGCCGGTGACTTTCCAATGACTCTGCTCGGATCAGGTGTTACGCAACCCGGCATGGGGTCGGACGTCACAGGAACTTCCACTTTGATCACGCTCATAGCCAAATCGCCGGTCCTGGATCCAATTATCACTAACGTGCAGGGTGTCACTGGCAGCTGGGCCGCCTTCACGATTCTGGATGCGGGAGGCGACGCCATGCGTTGGGCGCGACGTGCGTTCCACGAAAAACAGTATTCGTATGATCGCCTCGTTGAATTGGCAGCCGAGGCGCCTGCGGGCTCGGCAGGTCTCTTCTTTCTTCCATATCTGAACGGGGAAAGACTGGCGCGCAAAGGCAATTCCCGTGCGCAGTTTGTCGGGCTTACGAGCGGGCACGAGACTCGTCACTTGCACCGAGCCATCATGGAAGGCGTAGGGTTCGCCTCCAGGCGAAACATCGAGATCATGAAGAGCCGCGGCAACCTGCTGGAACGGGTCGTGGCGTCAGGTGGCGGCGCCAAGACGCAACTTTGGCTCGAGATCAAGGCGAGCATTTACGGTTGCCCAATGCTGACCCTGGAGAATCCCGAGTGCGGCGTGGTTGGCTGCGCGATACTTGCCGGAGTCGGTGCCGGTGTTTTTCGGGATGTCAATGAGGGCGTAGCACGTCTCGTCCGGTATGAAGCTGAAATCCGGCCCAACCCTGAATGGACCGGGCGCTACGAACGCATGGCAGGTTTGTTTGATCGCATCTACGAGCAGAGCGAGCAGTACTGGGACGAGTTTAGCGTGTTGGATACCTAGAGCTCAAGCGCTGCAGACGCGGTAGACGATGTCCCTTTAGTAGCTTCTGCGGCACCCATTCTGCCGCTCCTTCAGAGCTGCACGGTTTATCTTGATGCTTCCCTGGGGCCGCTTCGCTCCACCCCAGGCTACCATGTTTCGCGCCTCCGGCGCTTGGTGAACCCCAAACCCCAAACCCAAACCTCTCTAATCTGGCGTAGCAAGCCTCGTTGAATCCGCCACCTTGAGCGGTCCGCGGCGTTTGTAAAAGTCGTAGCGCGCCAGGATCGTGCGCACGTATTGAGCGGTCGATGGGAAATCGATGCTATCCTCAAACGCCTGGGCGCTCACGCTTCCGTCGTTTTTTTTCCACGCAGAACGAACCCAGCGGTCGACGCGGCTCTTCCCGGCGTTGTACTCCGCGAGAGCAAACGGTATCGCGTCGTCCTGGGTTGTCCACCTTTGTATCGCCTTGCTGAGATACCAGGAGCCGATCTCCAGATTCGTTTCTGGATCAAAGAGCTGACTGGGCTCAATCGCTGGCACCCCTTTGGAAGCCGCCCAATCGCGGGCGGCGACCGCGGTTACTTGCATTAAACCGCGCTCACCGTTTCTTCCTAGCATGTCCGCCTGGAACCGGCTTTCGCGCCAAACCACTGCTTTCACAAGTCTAGGATCGAGGTTGTGTCCGGAGGCGACCTGGACGATCAACCTGTCGAATCGCCGATAGTCACGCCAGTTTTTCAATTCTCGCAAAACGTACAGCGGATCGTGCGAACGAAGCACTAGATAACCGACCGCGGCGACCCCGGAGAGGACCAAGACAAGGATCAGTTTCGCAGCGTTCAGGAGGACGATCTTGGTCCAGGGCCGTTGAATTTGACTTCGCTCTGAGTTCAACACGATTAAACTAACACCAACAAAATGCCGCACTACGCGCGAGTCATCCCGGATGACCCCACGGACAAAGAATTAGATTACCTCATTCCCGATTTATGGGCCAGCAAGGTTCACGTTGGTTCCCGGGTCAAAGTGCCGCTCCGTTCGCGTGAAATTCTCGCGACCGTCGTTGCAGTGACCGAGACAACTTCGGTTCCTGAGCCGAGAAGTATTGCCGGGCTCGTTTCCGAGCAGCCGATCGTTAGTCCTGCGGTGATCGCACTTGCTCGATGGATGACCGACTATTACGGGTGTTCGATAGAGGCCGCGATCCGAACGGCGATGCCTCAGGTCATTCGGCGGGCCGAACTGAGTTTTAAGCGGCAAAGAGTTCTAACAGTGGAGCGCCGTCCCTCGGAAAAAGAGATCGCAAGCTTGGGTCGGCGAGCCCCCCGGCAGGCGGATGTGTTGAAAGTTGTCGCAACCCTTTCCGGGCCCGTTCGGTGGAGGGAGCTCCAGGTCCGGGCTTCAACAACCGATCGGACAATTCAGCATCTGGTCGATCGCGGCTGGTTGCGCGCCAGCCAGGAGACCCAGGAGCGCGACCCGTTTGGCGACGAGCAATTCCTTCCTACTCGCCCGCTGGCATTGAATGACGGCCAGGCCGCCGCGCTTCGAACTGTCACGGCCTCAATCGATGCCGGGAACAGTAAGCCAGTCTTGCTGCACGGGGTAACTGGAAGCGGCAAGACCGAGATTTATCTTCAAGCAATTCTGCATGGCCTCCAACGCGGAAAGGGCGCCTTGGTCCTGGTCCCGGAAATCTCGCTTACTCCGCAGACCGTCGAGCGCTTCAAGATGCGCTTCGGGAGCGAGTTGATCGCGGTTCTTCACAGCCATCTTTCGACTGGCGAGCGGCATGACGAATGGCACAAACTCAACAGTGGGCGTGCGCGCATTGCCGTCGGGGCGCGGAGTGCCGTCTTTGCTCCGGTGCAAGATCTAGGTTTGATCGTGGTTGATGAGGAACACGAAAATTCCTACAAGCAGGACGAGACATCTCGTTACCATGCGCGCGATATGGCGGTGGTTCGTGCCCAGATTGAGAAGTGCGCTATCCTGCTGGGGAGCGCAACCCCCTCGGTTGAGAGTTACTACAATGCGAAAACGGGCAAATACCGGTTGGCGAAACTCACCACTCGGGTCGACGATCGGCAGCTTCCGCAATTCCGAATCATTGACCTGCGTCAGGAGTTTCGAAACCAGAAACAGGTTTCTTTGATATCGAATCGCCTGGGGATCGCGATCGAGGAGCGGCTCGCACGCAAGGAGCAAACGATTCTGTTCCTAAACCGGCGCGGTTTCGCGACCTCGCTCGTTTGCAACAAATGCGGCTATGTTTGCGAATGCCCAAACTGCAGTATTGCTCTCACTTTCCATCTCGGCGAAAAGCGGCTGAAGTGTCATTTGTGCGGACACGCTGCCATCGCCCCGAAGAAATGCCCAAAATGCAGTGATCCGTCGATCCGGTACGCCGGTTATGGAACAGAAAAAATCGAAGACGTCACTCGGAAGATGTTCCCGACTGCGACGGTTTCGCGAATGGATGCGGACTCAATGGCGCGAAAAAATGCGCACCGTCAAACGCTGGCTGCTTTTCGCGCTGGGAAGATTGACATTTTGGTCGGTACCCAAATGGTCGCAAAGGGACTCGACTTTCCGAATGTCACCTTGGTCGGGATTATTAATGCTGATATCGGACTCCATCTGCCCGATTTCCGCGCGGGCGAACGTACATTCCAATTGCTCACGCAAGTGGCTGGGCGGGCCGGCCGGGGCGAAATAGCGGGAGAGGTATATGTCCAGAGCCTAACACCCTTTAGTCCATCGATTCAGTTCGCGCGCCATCACGACTATGAAGGCTTTTGGGAACAGGAGATCGAATTTCGCGAGCGGTGCCAGCACCCGCCCTTCGTGCATCTGCTGTTGATTCAAATCCGCTCGGAGCATCAACGCCGAGCGGAATTCTCGGCCGAAACGCTGCACCGCCGCTTGGAGAAGCAGGTTGAGGCGGACACGATCTTACACCCGGCTATACCGGCACCGATTGAGCGCACCAAGAGTTACTATCGATTCCAGATACTAGCGCGAACTAGGTCGATCCTTCGATTGAGTCACGACGTGAAAACGGTCTTGGCGAACCTGACATTTCCGGAGGACGTTTTTGTTACTGTGGACGTAGATCCGTATCAGCTCTTGTGAGCGGAGATCGGGAGGGTTCGCGCCCGGTTGGTAGGGTCATTTCTCCGAAACGACCGCTGGAGTTTGGCCAATTTTTGGGGTTCGCACCTGGCCGCCGTCGTTCCGCTAACGCGGAACTATGGCGCCCCTGCGAGCCCGACGTAGTAAGGGAGACCAGGGACGGAGTCGGGAAGGTGCGTCTACTGTGACCGATCGCGTGACACCGAGGAGTAAAGTAACCGCAGCTTCCAGCTGCGTTCGGTGCCCGGAGAGGCGAGCCAAGGACGTGCGGAAGCACGTCCTAAACCCCGACTCTACCACCTCCTCGATTTAGGGCCAAGTTCCACACCCGCAACGCCTTGCGTAGCGATGCGGGCGGGCGCCTTAAACCCAGGAGGTGGTAGCGCTCGGGGTTGCTACCGAACGCTGGACGAAAAATCTATGCCGCGTGTCGATGAACAATTGCGTGAATCGACGTCGTGCGAAAGCGAGTCGGCATTTTGTCTCGGACGAATGTGAATTCCAGCCGGCCTCCGCAAAACAGGTGCCGGGGTTTAAACGTGGTTGCGAAGGCGAAACCGCATCCGGCAATCCGTACTCGGCCAGCCGGACGATCGGATCGGGAGCAGCGGAGTTCAGCCTCCTGCTGATCGATCATTTCAAAGAAGTAATCCGTATGATCCGTGATGATGCGCAACGTGTCGCCGGGCTGCACCGACATCAGATCCAATTCATCCGTGTGCTCGTCGGCGTACTCTTCTACGAAACTTTGCCAATCCGCGATCATGACGAAGAAGCGTCTGGAATCTATCTGAAAATCTCTCGGAAGGCGAGGGGGGCGTGAAGAAATGTATCGGCGTGTCGGCGTGTGGGCGTATCGGCGTAGTTCAGGATTGTCGGTACAAGGGCGAACTTCAGATGAGGCCATGGATGTGAGGAACCTGTAGGAATCGGCTCAACCTCGTACCGCCATTCCTCAACTACGCCGATACGCCGATACATTTCTTCATGCGTCCCGCCCTCACACTCACTCATACCTCAACGCCTTCACCGGATCGAGCCGGGCGGCGAAGTAAGCGGGAATGAGAGCGGCGATCGAGCAGATGATGAAGCCGCTAATGCAGATTATGAAGACGTCTCGGGGCACAATCTCGGCAGGGATCTCTGAGAATTGGTAGACGGACGCCGGGAACAGCTGGATGTGGAACGTCGCGGATAAGATATCACGGACCTGATTCCGATATTGGACCAGTGCAATTCCGCTGAGTAGACCAAAGAGAGTTCCAAAGAATCCTACAATCATCCCCTGTGCTAGAAATATCCACAGGATCTGATTAACTTGCGCCCCGAGGGCCTTCAGTACGCCGATCTCGCGGGTCTTCCGGACTGTGGTCGTGATTAATGTGCTCATGATTCCAAAAGCAGCGACGATCACGACGAAGATCAGGACGAAAAACATCGTGGTTCGCTCAACGCGGATTGCGTCAAACAGCTCTTTATTAAGATCGACCCAGGTTACTGCCTCGAGTGGCGGCGCTAAAAACTTGTTCAAGCGATTCTTTACCACCTCGGCCATTACGGGATCGGCAGTCTTGACTTCGATGGCGTGGACGGCGTCACCTAGGCCATAAGCTTCTTGGCCGATGTGCAGAGGAACCAAGATGTAGTCCGAATCATAGGCGTACCGACCCGAGCTGAAAATCCCCGAGACTACCAGCTCCTGGGGCAGCACTAAATTCAGGGCCCTCTCAATGTGCGCTTTATTCTCAGAGGTCTCTTCCGCCTTCTTCAGTTCGTCGATGATTACATTGAGGTTGCCCGGCGAATAGATCGTGATCGTGTCCCCGACCGTCAACCCGAGGGTAGAGGCCAAATCAGCGCCCAGAACGCAGGTATCGCCGCTGAGATCAAACTTTCCTGCCACGATAAACTGTTGTAGATCGGTGACTTTGCTTTGTAGCTCCGGTTGGATTCCAAGGATGTAGGGAGAGAGCCGGCGGCCCTGAAACTCAGCAATGACTCGACCCTGCATGATCGGAGCAGCGGCGACAACGCCCTCGGTCTTTTCGGTCTTTGCCAGGATGTCCCGCCAGTTTGTGATCAGGCCGTCGCGAATTACGATTGGTGCTTCAAATCCGATGATCCGGCGTTGCAGCTCTCTTTCAAAGCCTGTCATTACGGAGATAACGATGATCAATACGCTGATGCCGAGCACGACGCCGATGATAGAGATCAGCGTGATGAGAGAAAGAAACGTGCGTTTTGGCCGCAAATACCGGAGCGCCACGAAGTACGTGAAAGGTAACCAAATCTTTTTAGACACAGGAGAGCGACAATGGCGTCGAGGCAAAGAATGCTACAAATAAAGGATCGGTGAAGATGCAGCCAGCCTTCTTGAAATTTGATCCTGCTGAAAAACTGCGGCAGCTCACCCGCCGCGGCGGATTCGCCTTACCGGTGGCGCTGCCCCGGCATATGATTGGTAGGGGGAGCCTCCTGGCAAGCCGCATTTCGCATGAGGGGTGGTTCTTCAGCAGAATCGACATTTATCGGTAGAGGAAGCGCGCGAGCAAACGGAGCCTTCCGTAGATTACGGTGTCCCGCAGAGCCAGCGAAATCGGCAGGCCTTTCTTTTCTACGAGAGGTTGAACAAGGACGAAAGTGATAGCGACAAAAATGATGAGAAGAGAGAAATAAAGGCTAAAGCGATTGACCTCGAAGGGCCCAACTTTCGACTCGGCGTTTCCGACGAGATCCAGAAAAATTCCCCAACAGATTGGAGCCAGGCCAAGGCTGAGGGAAGTAAAGACCGTGAAAAGCGAAAAGAAGTGGTTGCGCCCCATCAACGGCATTGTGTCCATCGCGATGCGCGTGTTGGCGATGGAAAACAGACCACCGGCCACACCCATAACAAAATAGACCAGACCAATGACGATCGGATCCGTCTCCAGCAGTTTGCTCGATACAAGCAGCCAACAGATGACCGCCCAGAAATAAGAGGCCACCGCGATCCGGAGAATCGGCTTGCATCCGGTCCGCTCAAGAAGCGCACCGAAGAGGGGAAGGCTGGCAAACGCCCCAAAGAAGGCCATCAAGGCACAAGCCAAAATCTCGCTGTCGGAGAATCCGGCTTTGATTCGGAGAAAACCGATGACGAAAGCGCCGATACCACCGACAACCCAGTTATAAACGACGTTGAAGCCCAGGAGCTTTCGGAATGGGGGGTATTTGAGGATATCCATCCAAGGTACTGGCTGACTCGAGCTCCTGAATTGTTCTCCGACCTCAACGTCAGGAATCCGCCGGATAAAGTAAAGGCTCAGGGTTCCGGCGCAGGCGCTGAGGAAGAATAGGAGCATGAACTGCCAAGGCTGAGCGTTACCCCAAAGCAATGCAATGGACACCGCCATCGCAAGCATGCCACCCAACTGGACATGGAGCTGGTCACGCCGTAAAAACTCGCCGCGAGCCCTTTCCGGGACCAGCGAAGTAAGCCATGGCAACCACGCGCCGGTCGACACGCCGCGCAGCACGTTGAAGACGAATAGAAACATCAGCATCAGGCTCGTCTTGGTGGTTTGATCAAGGAAGGAAGCCATCGGTACGAGCGCAAGGCCGAACCCTACGAGGGTTCGCGAAAACCAGCCAAGGAGGACGAAACGTTTATATCCAATCCTGGGAATGAAGTACGCTGTCGGCAGCTGCAGGACGGTCAAAAGCGGCGCCAGCGCCGCAACAATGCCGATCGTGGTGGAAGAGGCGCCGAGCGACTTTGCGTAAATGATCATCGGAGCGCCCAACGTAATCTGGAAATTGAGGGCGTTATAGAGACTGAACTGGTGAGCGTACTTAGCCTCTCTGGGTACCTCTTCGGCGATTTCCGCGGGTACAACTGGATTCATATGATCTTCGCCAGCATTCTCGCGCTTGCTCTTGTAGGGCGGCTGGTCCAGCCGCCGAGCCACCAGGATCCCTTCGTGTGGAAAACACGTTTAGCGGAAACGCGGCCCTTGGTAATTTCGGCGGCTGAGCCAGCCGCCCTACAACGAGTGGCCCCCATCATTCGGACATCTTCGGTTTCAATTGGGGAAACAGAATGACATCCCGAATTGAATCCGCGCCTGTTAGCGTCATCACCAGCCGGTCGATCCCGAGTCCCATTCCGCCGGCGGGAGGCATTCCGTATTCAAGGGCGAGCAAGAAGTCTTCGTCGATCTTCTGGGTTTCTTCTCCGGCCTGCTTAAGAAGGCGTTGCCTTTGAACAATCGGATCGTTCAATTCAGAATAGCCAGGCGAAAGTTCCTGGCCATTAATGATCAGCTCAAAGACTTCAACTGTGCCTGGCCTGTCCGGATTCTGTCTGGCGAGAGGAACAAGGTCTGCCGGCAAGTTGGTGACGAACAGTGGATCGAAGGTCTTTTCCTCAACCAGCTTTTCAAAGACCTGCTGAGTAATCTCAAATTCAGCCATCTGAGGATGAGCCTCGACTGCAATCTCATGGCATCGAATCAATTTTTCGGCCTTGCTTCGCTGAAACCAGTCCGGATCGACGCTTTTTATCAAATCGTCATACCTGGCTCGTCGCCAGGGGCGCTTTAGATTTATCGTGCGACTGACCGTGCCATCCGCGTTCTTATGCTCAATTTTGAGTGTACCAATAACAGTTTGGGCCAGGCGGCAGATCAATTCTTCGACCAGATTAGCCATCAACTCGAAGTCGGCGTAGGCCCAATACACTTCGAGCATCGTAAATTCAGGATTGTGGCGACGCGAAATGCCTTCGTTGCGAAAGTTGCGATTCAGTTCGAAGACCTTGGGAAAGCCACTGACCAGGAGCCGCTTGAGATAGAGCTCGGGTGCGACGCGCAGAAACAAATCGAGACTGAGGGCGTTGTGATGAGTTTGAAACGGCTGGGCAGCGGCGCCACCGGCAACCGGTTGCATCATAGGAGTTTCCACCTCGAGAAATCCGCGCTCGAGCAGGAAGCGCCGGATCTCCTGTACGATCTGAATCCTTTGCAAGAAGATCTTACGCGACTCCGGGTTGGCGATGAGATCGAGGTAACGTTGCCGATATCTGATCTCGACGTCGCTAATACCGTGCCATTTGTCGGGCAGCGGGCGCAGTGCCTTCGATAAAAGCTTAAATGATTGCACCCGAACCGTCAGTTCGCCTGTTCTGGTCATGAAGCATTCGCCTTCGACCCCGAGAAAATCGCCGAGGTCGAGCAGTTCAAACAGGGCAGCCTCTTCGACGGAAAGCTCTTTGAGGTTCACAAAAATCTGGATGCGCCCGGTGATGTCACTCAGATCAAGGAATTGGCTCTTGCCCATGTTCCGGTGGGCGGTGATTCGGCCGGCCGCTCGTACCTTCTTGCCTTCGGCGAATCCTGAGCGCACCTCGGCGATGGAGCCATCTACGTCAAACCGTCCGCCAAATGGAGCCAGGTCGTTCTCGAGCAGCCGCTCCAGCTTTTGTCGGCGAACGGCAAGCAGATCATTTTCTTCCATTGGGAGGGGCAATTAAACGTAAATCGCTGAAGAAGCAAACAGTGGCTGGATGCGGTGTAGGGCCAAGTTCCACCTTGGCTTTGTGTTCGCCAATTTTTGGGGTTCGCACCTGGAAGGTGCGTCTACTGTGACCGATCGCGTGACACCGAGTAAAGTAGCCGCAGCCCGACTACGCCAAGCCTACGTCGCGGCCGAAGGCAACCGGTTTGTCAAACTCTGTGGTTGAGGGCGCGTCGAAGCGTGCGAAGGCGGAAGCACGTCTACCGAACGTCGGGTCAAAAGATGCGATAGGGCCACCTTCCGGACCTAACCGTCAAACTTGCCGTGCCGGTCATCAATGATGACGTCGCGATACGTTTTCCCGGACGGAATCATGGGAAGGACATGCTCAGTGTAAGGCACCATAACATCAAGGACGTAGCATTCGTCAGCGGCCAGCATGCGCTCAATCGCTCCTCGCAGATCTTTCTTGTGGACCACCCGTTCACACTTCACCCCGAAACCGGTGCAAAGCTGAACGTAGTCCGGGTAAATGCGTTCCCGATCCCGTGGATCGCCAAGAAAAGTATGGCCCCGGTTGCCCTTATAGAATCGGTCTTCCCACTGCACGACCATGCCCAGGTATTGATTGTTCAGCACGATCGCCTTGGCAGCGATTCCTTCGATATGGGCGGTGGCCAGCTCTTGAATGTTCATCAAAAAAGATCCATCTCCATCAATGTCGATTACCTGTTTATCGGGTCGGGCAACCTTTGCCCCCATGGCTGCCGGGAATCCGAACCCCATGGCGCCAAGGCCGGCCGAGGTGAGAAAGTGACGAGCTTGATTAAAGTTGTAATACTGACCCGCCCACATCTGGTGCTGACCAACGCCCGTTGTGATAATCGCTTCCCCTTTCGTTAACTCGTGCAGGAGGCTCACCACGTACTGGGGTTGAATGACGTCTTCGGTGTCTTTGAAATCGAGCGGGTACCGCTTCTTCCAGCGAATAATTTGCCCATCCCATTCCCGATACCTGCTGAAGCCGGTCGAACGCCGCTCATATTGGCCGTCTCTCAGCAAGCGGTTCAGCTCGCTTAGCGCGTATTTGATGTCGCTGAGAATCGGCAGTTTGACGACCTTGTTCTTGTTCAGTTCCGAGAAATCAATGTCGATGTGGACGATCGTTCCGTGCTCGGCAAATTTTTCCACCTTACCGGTGACGCGATCATCAAAGCGTACACCAAGCGCCAAGAGCAGATCGGATTCGTTAACGGCGCAGTTGGCATAGACCGTGCCGTGCATTCCCAGCCATTTCAGAGACAGCGGATGATCCTCCGGAAACCCGCCGATTCCCATCAAGGTCGTTGCCACCGGGATCTGACTACGCTCGGCGAACTCCAGGAGCTCAGCCGACGCGTTTGAAGAGATAATCCCTCCGCCAGCGTAGATCATCGGACGTCGGGCGGACTTGATCAGGCCGATCACCTCATTGAGCGCGACGGAATCGGCTCTGGGCGGGAGCGAATAACCACGAAGGGTAAGGTCGTTCGTAAAAATTGGTTGAGTCGTCTGATTCTGGATATTCTTGGGAACATCAATCACGACCGGACCCGGCCGCCCCGTTTGGGCAATGTGAAACGCCTCCTTTACGATCCGGGGGATCTCGTGGATATCCATCACCAGATAGCTGTGTTTCACGACAGGCAGGGTCATGCCGAATACGTCGGTTTCCTGGAAAGCGCCTCGGCCGATCATCTCTTGGGGTACCTGGCCCGTTATGGCGACCATTGGAATCGAATCCATATAGGCATCGGCAATCCCTGTAACAAGATTCGTCGCACCTGGACCAGACGTGGCCATGCAGACGCCGGCTTTGCCAGTGGCACGCCCGTAGCCTTCGGCAGCGAATGCCCCGCCCTGTTCGTGGCGTGGCAGAATGGTACGAATCTTCGTCGAGCGCGTCAGGGCCTGGTGAATCGGCATGCTGGCTCCACCGGGGTACGCGAAAATTATCTCTACGCCCTCACGTTCCAGGCAGGCGACGAGAATCTCGGCGCCGTTCATCATATTGCCCCTTTCGGGGGCCTGACGTGTGCTGACCGATGCTTGGATGGTGGAGGGCTTCATAGGGAAAGTCGGGTACTATAAGGGGAGTGCGGCGGTCGATCAATTGCGAATACTCGCTGCGTCTATTGTGTCCTCTCCCAAAATGCGGCTCGCCGGGAGGCTCGCCCTACCCATGACCTGCCAGGAAACTTCACTCGGTAGGGCGAAGCTCCCGCTGAGCCGCCGGACATCCTGGCCTGTACGGCGTTCTGTTAGCTTTTGGTTGCGGCTCCAACGCGCTAGGTCCTCTCCGCGAGGCTCGGTTCGGCGCCTGCGAAGTTCCAACGTGCGTACTCTACGAGGTGGTATTAATTAATTGCTATGATGACGCGACGCGATGCAATTAAGACAGTGACCTTGGCTGCCGGCGCTTTGACGTTGGCTCCCTCCCTTCTTCGGGCTGAGCAATCTTCGCCGCCCGCGAGCCTGACCTATCCGTTCAAACTTCCGGATCTTGGCTACCCTTATGACGCGCTGGAACCCTATATTGATGCCCAGACAATGCAGATCCACCATGACAAGCACCACGGCGCGTATGTCGAAAATCTCAACAAGGCCTTGGCTGGCGCCGATCCCCAGTATCAAAAGTGGACGCTCGAGGAACTCCTGACGAAGCTGGACGAAGTTCCGGAAAATATTCGCACGGCGGTGCGAAACCAGGGCGGCGGACACTATAATCATTCGTTGTTCTGGCCAATGCTGAAGAAGAACGAGAACGGCAAACCGACTGGAGCTTTGGCGAAAGCCATCGATGACGCCTTTGGTGGCTATCCGGCCTTCCAGCAGAAATTTTCTGAAGCGGCGACACGAGTATTCGGCAGCGGCTGGGCGTGGCTCGTTTTTGACGCAGGAGATCTCGAGCTTGCTGTTACACCGAATCAGGATAGTCCTATCTCCAAGAAGAACGAAAAAGAGGTTCCACTCCTTGGAATCGACGTCTGGGAACATTCCTATTACCTTAAATACCAGAATCGACGACCGGAATATATCAAGGCGTTCTGGAATGTGATCAATTGGGATTTCGTCGCAGAGCGCTATGCCGGGGCTTCAAAGACGGCCTAGCTTAGCTAAAGGCTGTTGCGAAATGGTTTTTCCCCAGGGAGTACCGGTAGCGCCGTACTAACGAGTAGTTCGTCAAAAAAAATATTATTTTATTCTTGCAGGAAATTTACCTAATCGACTATATCGATTAGGTAGTGATCGGTAAGACAGTTCGACCCGCCTCCCTATTTGCTTTCGCCTTCTTTAAGGAAGCAGCCGCAATTCGCGAGCCGATACTCGATTCAGTTGATCGGCTGCTTGAGGATCCAGCCTTATTGGCTTTGAGCACTCAGGCTTTAGCGAGCCGCTCGCCGGGCTCTGACAAAGTTGGCCGCGAAGGGATTGCTCCGGATCGACTGCTGCGCTGTGCGGTACTCAAGCATATCAAAGGTTGGTCCTATCGCGAACTTCACCACGAACTGCGAGCCAGCCTGCTCTATCGGCGCTTCACCCGCTTTTATGAGGACCCGATTCCAGATTTTAGCAATCTGTGCCGGGCCTTTGCGCTCTTTGGCAAGGAAGGCACCGAGCAGATCCACCAGCGGATCGTGCAGCAGGCCAAAGAGGCGGCCATCATTGCCGGAAAGAAACTGCGTACCGATACCACGGCCGTAGAAACTAACATTCACCATCCAACCGATAGTTCGCTGTTGGCTGATTCGTTGCGGGTCATGAACCGGTGTTTGCAACGCATCGCCCAGGGTTGCCACGAGTCGGAACTGCGCATTGTCAATCACGCCCGAGCGGCCAAATATCGAGTGCTGGAGATTGGGCGGGCGGCCCGAACTTTTACTCAGGCCGGAAAAGACCAGTTCAAGCAAAGCTATAAAAAGCTGATTGGACTGACCCTAGGAGTCAGGGCTCAGGCTGGCGCCGTGCTGAAGGCTCTCCAGGAGGGCCAATTGGTGGCCCGGCAGGAAGCCTTCTTCAAGGTGCTTGCAGCAGAAGCTTCCCTGAAACACTACCTACCCCTGGTTGAGAAAGTTATCACCCAGAGTCAGGCCCGGATTTTCCAGGCCCAGACACGCCATCCGAACAAAATCCTGAGCCTCTTTGAACCCCACAGCGTGGTCATTCGCAAGGGCAAAGCTCACAAACCCACTGAATTTGGGCGCCTGGTCCGTATCGACGAAGTCGAGAACGGGCTGGTCAGCAATTATGCGGTGGCCCCAGGTAACCTCTGCGATCAGCAACAGTGGGTGCCGGCGCTGAAAGCCCATGTAGAGCTATTCGCTCAAGCACCCCGATTAGCTGCTGCTGACCGAGGCTTCTGGAACAGCGCCAACGAAAAGGCTGCCGTCCAGTTGGGCGTCCAGCAAGTGGTGCTGCCGGCCTGCGGCCGTCTAAGCTCTAGCCGGGCTGCACGACAGAAACAGCGCTGGTTCCGGCGCGGCCAAGGCTGGAGAGCAGGCATTGAAGCACGGCTCAGTACGCTCAAACACCGCTTTGGCATGCAACGAGCCCTTTATAAGGGGGAGATTGGATTTGAAAGACACGTTGGCTGGTGCATCATCGCCCATAATGTCGTGGCCATGAGTCGAGCCCGTGTGAAGAGCGCCGATGAGCGCTGTCGGAGTGGATGAAGCGATGCCAACGACCAAAAATCCAGACTCAGCCGTCCGACTGCGACTACTGAGCCAGATCAAGCAACTGGCGCAGGCAGCCCTTTACGGATCGTTATCTGAGACCTACCGCCGGTGTGGAAATCCAGACTGCCGCTGCCATCATGGCGGCCCCAAGCACGGTCCCCATTTATACATCAGTTACCGCGCAAAAACCGGAAAAACCACCGGCTACTATGTTCCTCATCATGCAGAGACTCAGATCCGCCTGGGAGTCAACGCCTGGTCTCAACTCCAAGACTGTTTGCGCGAACTTGCCGCCTTGAATAAGGAGCGCCTCATCCCGGCCAAGGCAAAAAATAATAACGCATTTCGCAACAGGCTTTAGCTAGACTCCTTGAAACTAGAAAGAGTGTCCTCTCTGTTAACTTGTTTACGGTTTGTTGGTACGTCTGATAACGGCGGTCCATTTTATATTGCGAAGCCCGAATCGAAAAACGCCAAACAGATTCGCGTCGACGCCACGAGCGTATCGGGCGCAAACAAGAAAAGCCTGCCTTGGGACCAGCCCTCGAAGAAACGCGGTGAAATTGTTGCTGTGCAAACGGAAAGACCAGAAGATCAGGCCAAAGAACCTCCAAAAACTCATGAAGAGACTCGCTAGCGACGGATGTTTCAATCTATGAACAATCAAATACCGGAAACCCCTTACCAAATACTAGCGCGCGAACGCAGCCATGAGGATGCGAGGCAAACCGTTGCTACCAACAGGATGCTGGTTCAAAGCCTCGTAATAATTAATGGCGGTGCGGCGATCGCCGTCCTGACCTATTACGGTGCGCATAACGCTTCTGGTCCGAGTAAGTCGGCGGCTCTTTTAGCGATTATTCTTTATTGTCTCGGAGTCTTTACTGCCATTTTCGCCGGTCTCTACGTCAGGCGAACAACTCAAGAATGGTCAAGTTTCTTGGAGCTTAAGTCTTACCCCGACCTGGCGGAGCGGGAAAAAGTCATGGAAGGACACCGAAATCAGGCGATAAGGAGTAAGCGCTGGTCGACCGGCCTGCTCCTATTTAGTGAAGTCTTCTTTCTCGCGGCCAGTTTATGTTTGGCAATGTCCTTGGCATAGAAAAATGGTTCCCGTCTGAGCCAAATATTCGGATCGGATGCGCACGAACCCTATAATCGCATTTATCGTCTTGATCCAAGGATGAAGGAGGGAAAACTCGATGATTTTGGAGCGGCGATACAGGTGGATCCGCCCAATGCCCGGCTGTCCGCACATTCTGTGTCGGGCTGACGCTCAATTTTCAACCTATCTTCCAAGCCCGAACGCCACGCTCTTCGTAGTCACATGGCCTTTGGTTCATGACACGATGTCGATCCTCGTACCACATTGGTGGATCTTTCATCGTAAAGGCCTGCCGCGCGTTCTCCTATGGCCGGGAACGGGGTTGCCGTCTTAAGTGCAACATCCCGCGCCAGATCAAGAGCCATGGCCTTCTCTGTAAAGTCTTGGCCTACTAAATCCGACTGTCTCTGCTGGAGCAAGCCCCTCGGAACTTCGACAACAATCTCGTGGGGATTGCCAATAGGTGCTGCCAGAGATACACTTTTGGGCGTCAACTTTATGTGTACGTAGAAAAACTGTTCGCTCATACCTCATTTGATTGCGCTTTATTTTGGACGAACGGTGTTGGTCCTGCCTTCAGGCGGATTAAGTGTTCAACGTCAAAGTGTGCTAGTGTACTGTCCCGTAAATTGCTTTAGGAAGCAGCAGGATTTGTGGCGGCCTCCCAAGCTCTTTGGATTTTGTTGAGAACTTCTTGGCTTATCTCAGCCACCGAGGCGCTTGAAACCACAGGTCCAGATTTTTCGTGTGAGGGTATCGGCGTTCGGCCAAATAACTAGTAACTTCCAGATGAGGCCATTGCCATCCCTGATGTACTTGAAAGGATTCGTAATGACGACCTTCAGTGTAGCACATAACCTCGTGTTTATGTGCCAGATGTCCTATAATTTGAGAGGGTAGGGTAGAGCAGGGGATGGCATTCAGTGATTGTCCAAGTAATTCATGTGCCGCGGCTTAAGTATGGCTGATGGGTGGGTACGGCACGGCAGCGAGTAGGGTGGGGAAGAGCGGGGGATCGGCGAACTAGCTAAAAACAGAAGACTCCCTGCATGCAGTCGGAGAAATGCGGCGTCAGCTGTGAAGCAGCGCGGGCCTGATCATCCAGGCGACTTTCCAATTTCCGTCCTCCCGGCGCTCGATACAAACCACGCTGCCAAAGTGAAACTCCACGATTTCGTTCTCTTCGCTGCCTGTGACGAGCAGGGCGACGAGTTTCCCGAGAAACGGCAGATGGCCGACGATCATCACGTCGCCGCCGGCTTGTTCGAGCGCTTCTTTCGTTGTTGCAACCTGGTCTTTTGGTCCAAGACCTTCGCGCTGTACAAGACGATCCCGAGCCCCAACTGCCTCGGCGAGCAGTTCTCCGGTCTGCTGCGCGCGTGCTTTGCCACTGTGCCAAACGGCGTCGACCGCAAGCTTCAACGGACGCAAAAAATTCGCAACGTTTTGCGCCTCACCGATTCCTTTGTCCGTCAGTCTGCGCTGCGGATCTTCTTTTTCGGATTTCGATTCTCCGTGCTGAACCAAATAGAGGCGCATGACTGCTGGCCTCCTTTCGCGCTGACCGCTGCTTTTACTTTTGCTTAACGTGCACCGGATGCAAATGGGGCGATCGCGGAACTGCAAAGGGCGGCAGATCCTTGCGCGTGGGGACTTCCTGCTTCTGGTCAAACCAGGACGCTACTTGACCTTGTTTCGAAGCAGAGATGCTTGACGAAAATCCAGATGGAAAATACCCGGGCTCATGATTTCTTCTGGCAGGCTGCCGTAGCTCTGCTTCCCACGCCGAGTCTTCAAAAAATCGGAAATGCTGGGTTGAGGCTGGGAATTTCCCCAGCCTTGCAAGATTTTCATTGGTATGCAGATGGCCTTCCGGATGAATGATATAGATAGCACTCGTACAGTGGTAAACGGCATGGCATAGATTACTCAGATCGCAACATCTCGCGCCTCTGATCCCTCCATGCCCGATTTGTTCTTACACGCCCGAATGCTGGAAAGCGTATTCGAACTACTCGGCGCCAAAGAGAATGACATTACCTACAGTATCGGTTGGGCGCTCTCGCGGAGTCCGGCGTTTTTGAAAGCGTTGTTCCAGCGTATTTTCCCACGCAAACGCCGGTTCGATACGGATGCAATAAACGTGCGGCTGCAAGAGTATCGGCAAAAGGGGGCTACACGGATATAGAGATAATCGGTGATGATCTGCATGTTGTGATTGAGGCGAAGCGGGGATGGCAGCTTCCAAGCAAAGACCAGATTCAGAAATATCAGCGGCGCTTTCGAAAGATGGGCATGCGGCATCAAAAAATGATCACCATGTCTGAATGCTCGGGCTCCTTACGCTAAAGACCTCTTGCGGAAAAGGCGGCTGTCTTTACCAGTCGTTCACATAAGCTGGCGGTCGCTGGGTGAGCTGGCGGCTTTGCACAGCGGCGCGCACGCGGAGGAGACTGCGTGCAGCCTGACATCAAGCGTGTCAATCAAAACGATGTGCAATATGAGAAATCATGCCAACGCGCTTTCTGCGACGGAGGACTACGCCGTTGAGATCTTCGCCATGGCCGACGAGTTCCTGGCGCGCGTGCCGCATATCTTCGTAGTCTCTACATTCTTTAAGGACTAGTCGAGCCCTCAAAAAGTGGCCGAGTGCCTTAGCTCGATCGGAATCATGTTTCGAAGCGGAATGCTTGCCGAAAACGCTTACGCATTTTCTTTTTCACCAGTACTTTCGTGGACTAGTTTTACCCTGAATTCCGTGATCCGATATTCCCACCGGCGATCAGCCTTGCCGGGGATGCAACGCTCTTCTTGCGAATGATCGTCGCCGAGGGCGGGTTAACGTCCGGTAGACCGGAGCGGTCTACGATTTAAGTGCAGTCCGACAGTAGGCTTTGTTAATCACGGCTCTCATTCATCCCACTACCATACTCCTTGCATTCTCAGATAGGTTCTCAGACGAGCCGCGTTTAGCCCCGAGGATGTGAGGGACCGCAGGCTGGGTTTTGGTGGTCGGGGTCTAGTGGTGCAACTCACTTGACAAGAATGTCGACACGTCCCGACGCAACATCTGGTAGCCAAGGCCGCTAAGGTGAATTTGGTCCTGAACGAAAAGGGCAGGATTAGGTTTCTGGTCTGGTCCGAGCATCGCCGTGTAAATATCGATGTATTTGGTCGCCGGCTGGTTCTGCAGGAACGCCTGCACCATCTGGTTGAAGCGAAGGATGTTGTCGATGTAGCGAATCCGAGCCGGGGACGGTTTGACGGAGATATAGGCAATTGGCATCTGCTCCGAATAGCCGCGTAGTGCACGGTAAAGATCCCGGAACGAGGCAAACGCCTGATCTGGCAGCGCGCCTTGCGCCAAGTCGTTATCACCTGCGTAGACCACCACCGCCGCAGGCTTAAGGCGTAAGACCAGGCGAGACACATACCGAAGGCAATCGCTCAGGCGCGAACCGCCGAACCCGCAGTTGACGACTGGGTACCCGATAAAATCCTGGCTCAGAGTCTTCCAGAGGCGAATGGACGAACTTCCATAAAATATAATCGGCCGTTGCGAAAACTCAATTCGGCGATTTTCGAGTGACGTGACTTCCTGCTCAAAGGGATCAACGGAAGGAGCGTGGGACGCCAATGGAGGAGTGCCACCGGGCATTACCGGCACGCACAGGTTGAGAGCTGGAGTTGCTGAGGCAGAACCGGACGTGAAAGCGATTTCCGGGGCGACCTGAGCGTCTGCCGTAAACGCGTTAGCATAAATCGAGATTGCCACCAGGGCCTCAGCGAATCGTAAGTGGTTGCCAGCCTTGAAGCTCATCACCATTTTCGTCCGGCTGCCACGCGGTGGGGATAATCTAGCCAAGTTCCCGCGATTTCGGCTTGTGATTGTGCTCCTGGGATAGGGCGTTTTCTCTAAGAAATTCGATGATGAATCTGGCCGTTTCATTCATGAAAACACTAGGTGCGAGAAGGCAATGGATGCCCTCTCATGCGTGTCTCCGCGAGCGAGATGTGGTGCTTAGTGCCCAGCGCCGGAGGTATTGGGCGAGCCGATTGCTTAGCGACCGACCGCAATTCCAAAAACCAGGCGAACAGGGGCGCGGTGAGCAGCTGACAGATTACTAAAGCAGAGGTGATCGGCTCCCGATTGTAGGGATCCCCGTTGTAGTAGTTCCGATTGTAATAGCCACTCTGGGAATAACGATCGCCGTCATAGTGCCGATTCAGAGCAAACATATTAAAAAGCAAAAAAAGCCGTTTTCATTTTAATAAATAGTCGAGTTTTACGGTCTACGTTAAGTCACGCGTGCAGCAATCTGCACCCACCTGAAATCGAGCTAAAGCCTAGACCGAGCGATGCCGAAGAGTACCGGCCTCCGGAGGGGAGAAGGAAATTGCACGAATAACGTTTTTGGGAATAACCCCTAATATTTCTCGCACGAATCCTGGAGCTTTTCCAATACTCCTTCTGGAGCGTTATAGTTGCTTGCGGATATGGCAGAATTGGTGAGGAAGCCCCTTCGCATAACCGCGAAAGCGGCTTGGGCCCAGCAATTCCGCTTTGCTCGTCGTCATACTCAGAAGCAACAACAATCCTTCAAAAAGGGTATGGGAGAAGCTCGGCGATCCGGGCGAGAGTCATAATGCGGAGTGGATTTTCCAATTATGGCAAATCTGAACTAAACTCCACGATAAAAGATGCTCAGTGACGAGAAGCAAGCCGACCCTACGAAAGGGAATGAGTCCACAGACGAAAACCAGCAAGCCCTCTTTAACGTCTGCAGAACATCAGATGTTCAAACTACCAGGGAAGCAGAGGAAGTCGCCGATGGAATCGATCGAATGATCGAGGAGGGCGGAAAAGACTATTCTGAGCAAGTATCCTTGAAAAACTAAAGCGGCTATGACCACGATTCCCGCAAAAGTCGTATCGACCGAGAAATACAACCATGAATATCGTCTCACTGTCGATCCAGCGCTCGCCGAATTTCTATGGCCGTTCGAAAGGCCGAGGTTCAAGATAAAACACTATGTATACGCCGAGCACTTTTCTTTTTGAAGTCGTCTTCAGGGATAGTGCCGGATCCCCCGGAGAGACTCATGGCTCGCCGGGCAGCGACCGATCGGTTATTGTCGAAGTCGAACCTGACAGCATGGTCAAGACGGCGACCTATATTTTTTCAGGAGACGCCGCCCGGGAGTATGCCAAAGAATTGGCCCCTCTGGTTGCGCTGCAGGTCGTCCAGAAGGACCTTCCTCACGGCTTTGAACCCCCTTTTTCGGTGATTGAAAATCGACAGCTACCACGCAATCTCTACCATCGTCCTCCGAAATTTCAGGGAAATCGCTTTAGTGCGTGGCAGCTCTAACGGCGATTTTTCATAGCAGGCAGTTCGTTACATGTTCTACAGCCTCTTTGTCAGTCAGATTTACTGGCCCGGCTTGCGAAACGTGAGTTCAACCAGAACGAGTCTGCGACAGGTCGTTCGCGACCATTTTCGGTGGCGCAGTAATGAATAAAATGGAGCTTTCGATGCAGCCTGGACCCGGCGTTGGGCGAGAGTGGTTTGCCCCAAACCTCTGAGAGATCTGGCCCAGGAAAGGGCGTGGTCTAGGAGCTCTGTTCGCGGTGCCCCGATGATTAAAGAAATCGTCAAAAACCTCGGGCGCCTTCCGTCCTCCGATGACAATAACAGATTCCCCGCTGCGCTTGGGCCAGACCGAGCTGCCCGCTGATCACCAGCCAGTGTAGACGCTCTTCCAGCATGTCTTTGGTAATGCCATGCCCTCAGAGCGTGAACGACTGGTTTAATAGCCGAAAGCATTTGATGAGCGAACAAGCGCTGGCGATCCAGGACTTTCTTAAGCATCGGCGTGTCCGAGTAAAGCAGCGGAAGAAGAAGGAATGAAACCTGTCATCGGTCAATAGCTGTTGCACAAATACGATAGCCAATCGCGACGTTCGAGCCATCGTCCACGGCTTAGGTAGGAAGCTTCGGCTCGCCAGCGAGCCTTCGTTAGTGAACGACTTACGAGGGGGCTCATGCTGTTTAATCGCGAAAAAGCATGCTTGATTCGTCGAGTTCCACAAACCCCTGGCCAGCGGCGCGCGCAACACCCGACCTCCTCCACGCAAATTTCCCCCAGAAAAAATCCTAGGGAAAGGTAAGTTATCCCGAACCCATTGCTACACATGTGGTAACTTTGGGAGCAACCCCGTCGACGGTAGTTGCGGCTCGAGCCACCTTGCCCGTAAATTTTTTGGACCACAACCCTTACACGCGTCCTTCAAAAGACCCCAAAACTGAATCGTTATATGAAAAGGAAGAACTCCCCCCATTCTGTGTCATCGGAGACCCAGTCTCCTTCACCCAAAGGAAAAGCGATTGACGATCGCGAGACAGGTGCCGTCGGACGACGTCCTTTTGTCAGCAAGATGGGCATTGCGGGTGCCTCGTTGGCGTCGGTGCTCGCCTTGCTGGTTACATCCTCAGCGATGGCGCACGATATAATTGTCAAGTTCAAGGGAGGGATCGGCGTGATCCCGGTCTCGAGCATCATGGCGGGGGCACCGGTCGCCAACGTCGTGCAGGGAATTCAGCCGCCTAGAGAGCCGTGGGTGATCCGCGCTCTGAGCGCGGAGGTGAAGCAGGATGGCCGAATCCACGTAGAGGGCCGCGGTCTACTTCTTGCCGGAGGCAACGGGATTGGGACGAATGGCGGGCAGAAAGTCTTTGCGACGCTGATTTGTGGGACTGCCCTCTTTAGCACGCCAGTCGCTAATGCCGTCCCCCTGGCGGCTGACGGCGATTTCACGATCGACGCTGTCCTCTCGCCGGTTCCCCCGCTCGACTGCGACAACCAGATACTCCTGATCCGAAGTGCCGCGATACCGGGCAACCCTGGTTCGCCGCCGGCATTCCGCTGATCATCGAATGATTAACGGACTCTTCGAGCAGCGAGCTTTCCACGGGCTTCGGCGGTGGACTGAAAGGGAGTTGGAGAAGATACGGTAGCCGGAATTAGCTCCGATTTGTTGCCTATTGGCAACAAATTCTACTACCACCGCCGTAGCATCCCTCCTAGGTGCATGTTATAATTTAACTAGTGCAGCAACTTGAAACCCAATCCGCTACCAGAACCGACTTTTACGTTAGTTAGCCCGGGAAGGCTTGTCAGCTATTTACGAAGTGCTTCTGGATGGAGGTATGCTGGTTGGGTACGAAGTCGTCCGAATCAAGATCGCGCCAGCCGAGAGAAAGTTTGGCAAGTTTTATCCTCAGCGGGAGTTGTACGCCTCTAGCTCCAAGAATAGCAGTGATTGGGGTGACATTGCCTGGTCGTACGGACGCAACCAGAGACAAGAGACTTTTGAGCACTACAACGGCTTGGTTGCCAAGTACAGGAAGGCCGATTCCAAGCTCAGAAGGCCTCTAGTGCAATAAGTCAGTGACTCGTTGAGTTATTTGTTGTACACTGGCAGACGTGAGTTTAGGTAGAATTGTGTTGGCACCGCCTGAGCGGCGTGAATTGAAACGCAGGGGGCGGAAGCGGTCTCTGGCGGTAGAGTTGGTTAAGCGCGCAGAGGTCATTTTGATGTTGGCAGCGGGTCATTCTTACCGGGAAGTTCGGCAACGACTGGATTGCAGTGACGAGTATATCCGGGAGTGGAAGAGGCGCTTTCAAGAAGAGCGTTTGGCCGGACTCGATTCGCGTTATCGCGGTAGTCAACGCCGAACGCGGACAGCCGAGACCGAGGCGC
>JBAUZZ010000254.1:0-2405 GCA_049585495.1 Chthoniobacterales bacterium
GATAAACTCTTTTGGCGGGCACGAATCCTCTTCGACATCGCTGACCGATGTTTGACTGTTTACAGCAATTGGCGCGTGAATCGACCCACTGGTCGAGATCGAGTGTTTGTAGAGCGTTTCCTTGGCAATGATTTTCGAAGCCCATTCATTCGTGGTCGGATCCCCGTTACGGTGGAAGATTTTCGTCGCGTGATTTCCCAAGAGGGTTTCGACCTTGTGTTTCCCGTTTGGCCCGTAGGCATCAAGAAAGTTAGGAAGGTTCTGTGATAAGCGCACGGTCGAAATCCCTTTGCTCCGTGCGGTGCTCTGGAATTGTGCATCCTGGTCGATGGTAAAATAGTGTGCTTCGTCCTCCCAAAGAAATACCGGCCGGGTGAACGGCTCCTGGTAAGAGCGGCGATCGACAGCCCGCTGAAACAGTTGAGCCCAGATCAGGGCGGCGTACTGGCCCACCTCCCGATACCTGGCCACCGGAAGGTCCACCACAACGATCTTGCCTTCAAAAATACCGTCCGGAGTCAGGTTAGTAACTGTACCAAACAGCTCGCCAATTTTTCCACGAGTCAGCGGATCGAACATGCCTGTAAAATCAGCCTCAATCGTACCGCGCGTCCTTGCCTCAAGCGCCGGCCGCTCATACATCCAACAATTCCTGACCAGATCCCACTCTGGGTGCTTCTGGCTGCGCTCTTCAGCACGTTCCAGGATTTTGAACAGAAAACTGTTTTCCTGCCAGCTCGGGGACGTCGTTTGGTCCAGCGTCTTTGGCGATGAAACGATCATCTGATACAGTGTACGCAGCTGGATCGACTCATCTGCCATCAGCAGAAGCGTGATCGCATTCCGAAGTAATTTTTTCTTCTGTGGCAACCAAAATTCTTGTTCCGCGCCAGTTGTGACCGCACGCTTCTGAATGCTGGCGATATCGACGAGCAACGTGACCAGGTTTTCAGCAAAATCGACGCCACTGGAAAGCGCCTCGTAATCCATGAAGTTAAAGCGAAACTGGTCCCCTACCCCAAAGAACCGGCCATCCGCTTCGCGGCCCGCTTCCTTCAGATACCCGCGCCACAGCTCCGCTTCGTCGGTCTTGAAACAAAGCACCAAGCCGCCAAATCCGTTCTCCAGATACTTGCGGGCGAATAGCCGCCCGGAACCGGAAGTCTTTCCGCTTCCATTCTCCCCCATGATCAACACTCCCTGGAAAGAATCGGCAAGCGTCCAGACATCCGCGTCGAGCTCGCTGAACCGGACCAGGGGAACATCGAGTACCCAAGATCCCTCCATTCCTTTAGCTGGCCCACTCCGCATTGTTTTCTGTTCGACAAATAAGGAAAGGAAACGACTCATAGCCCCGAGCTGGTGGATTAAAGATGAGTGAGCTGCCGAACCCAGCCAATTAAAGTGTCGAAAACTGGATAACTCAGCAGTCCGCCGATGTAGGCGAGCGCCAGTCCCACCTTCATCCGATTGCTGCTGATATTGGTCAGCATCTGCACCGTCTCGTTCACCTGGTCGATTCCCGTCTGCAACCCATGCAACGTTTTTACCAAATCAGGGCTTGTTCGATCGCTTGCCGCAGAGGTAGGCGGCAAAAGCTCGCCCTCGGAGTGTTTCAGCAGCGCCAGGGAGTGCGCCTTCAGAAGGACCGCGAGCTGTACCGGTAACGTGTTTGGATCGCCCTCCGCGAGCCCATAGTACGCCTGTACTACAGCCATGCGCTCCTTTTCATCAGACAGACCTGCCAGCAAAACCCTGAACTCCGGGGGTACTTCCTCACTCATAAATCGAACGGATTGATTTTGGCCAGGTTCGCCTGTTTATCCCTCCTTACTTTATTTTTCACGAGCTCAGGCGAACCAACCAAAACGTGGGCGATGTCTTCAAACTGTGCGAAGAGCCGGTTCCGCCAGTTTTGCAATTCGAACGTCGATCCGATCGGCAGCAAGGGCTCTGCTTCACGAAACGTCAAAGCCTTCTTCTGCGTGCGACTTGCGGCATCAAGAGCTTCCAGGGTTGTGCCGGTTATCCGGGGTACTTCAACGATCGGCGCGCCAAACTCTTTCAGCATCGCTGGCAACTTCGAATTGTCGAAAATCTCGGAAGTGAACCTGGCCGGGTTCTTGACAATTACATAATCGGCCTTTGCCTCAAAGCTGGTAATAATCTGCGCAGCCGACGTCATCGCGGCCCGCTCGTCGCTCGCGAAAATCAAGATCGTCAACTTCGTCTTTTTCTTTTCGAACAACGCGAACGCATCGAAGTGTTCAAATGCCCTCAGAATGCTCTGGGTTTCCTGGGCGGGATAGTCGATCACCTGAGCCGTAGCGCTTCCTGTTTCGTTCAAGATGGGAAGTAAGTCTTCCTCATTCCGATAGGGTCTGTGGATGGTAATGCCCGGATAC
>JBAUZZ010000255.1:0-3926 GCA_049585495.1 Chthoniobacterales bacterium
CATGTCGGTTCTCTCTTTCCCGGCGTAACAGTGAGGGGGCGCTAATCAGTTTCGTGTTACTCGAAATAATGATCTGACAAGGAAGAGACGTAATCCTCGGCCATACCGTTCCTCGCGTTTTTGAAAAACCTCCTCGCCCGTCAGTCCCCAGAGCAGTCCGTGCATATAATCTGTGTTGACCTGAGCGCGCACAAGACCAAGGCAGTCGGTGATTCTGGCTCGCCATCCCAGAGTACGCATTCATTACACGCCCACCTACTCCTCCTGGCTCAACCAGGTCGAAACCTGGTACGCCAAAATCCAGCGAGACATCATCGCTCGTGGCAGCTTCAGTTCACTCAAAGACCTCGATCGCAAAATCATTCGCTACATCCGCTCCTCTCCGTTCCGTTGGCTACTTTCTGAGCGATAGCGTAGGATTTTTTTCGTTTGGGCAACAGCCCCTCTTGAGTTCACCCCTATTTATCCCGATTGCAATTGCCCGGCGTCGGGGAGATTTTTTTTCGTATGGTTGCCAATCAAAAGATCATCGCTGCGATAAACGAAGAGATAGGCAATGAGTTCAGCGCGATGCTGCAGTATTACGCCATCGCCGCTCATTTTGCTGCTGAAGCGCTCCCCGAGCTATCCGCCCATTTCCAAAACCAGGCCGAGGAGGAAAAGAAGCACGCGCTGCGTTTCGTCCAGTTCGTCACCGACACCGGTGCCCGCGTGAACATTCCCGCTGCGTCCGCTCCAGAGGCGCACTTCAAAGTAGCTGAAGATGCGGTAAAACTTTCGCTCGAACAAGAAGAGCGGGTCACAACGCAGATCAATTAACCCTTCGAGCCACGAGCCTTCGCCCAGCGCGCCGTAGCGTTATACTGGGTAATTCTGGAAGAACTTGGCGACTAATGAGCGGTAGCGGTCATTTGCCTGCTTGAAGCTACTGATCGCGTGGTCGAGTCCCTCTTTGGGTTTTCTCTCACGAAATGCTTTCAGGAGAGTATTCTCAGCGGCATGCTTTTCCCGAAGCGCTTCGCCGGTAGCCTTCATGTCTGCTGACGTCGTAGGGGGTTTGAACATGGCTGAACGGTACCATGCTTCTCCAAAAGATTCTTCAGTTAGTTCCGGGCACCCCTGTATTAGCGGTTAATCTTTCGGGCGACGAGACCCGCACCGGCCAAGAACGTTGTGCCAATGACGGCATCGTGCTAAGATCGCACCCGGTTAAGGAATAATACTCCTGGGCCGTCGGGCGGGCGCGCACCTGCTCGGCGGCTCTTTGTTTAGCTGGCCGGCGCAAGCTGCGAACGTCGTGCCGACGACCGGGCTAATCCTTCGGGCCTGAACCGCGGCGTAGCAACGATCTGGTTTGCACCACTACTGCCAGAACGAGACGGACATTCCCTTTGGCTACCATGGGCAGAACAGGACTGGAATGATGGAGGGCGCTACAAATGAACACCACGAGTTACTTCAGTCTTCGCCGCGGTGGGGCCGGCCAGGTCCGGACGGTCAACCTGCGGTATAAAGGGCACGTGGTGCGCATTATCCCGCTGCGCTACGTCGACGGCTCCCAAGGGTTCGGATGTTGGATCGATGGCACGCCGAACCCCATGGTGGATCGGGACCGGGACGCTCTGAAGGCGCGCGTTAAAGAGTTAATCGACAAACAGGAGGAGCGCCATGCGCGTAATAACCTTCATTGAAGACCTGGCAATCGCGTTCCTGTTCGGGGCGCTCTTCGCCCTAACCCTAAACCTCTGCCACCTCCCATGAAGCTTCAATGGTTCTGTGAGATCCGGCACCCAAACGGCCAGACCGTCTTTCTCTTGTTCCAGGCTGGCATGGACGAAGGTTACCGGGAAATCTTGAGGCGAGCGCAGTTGGAGGCCGAGCGGATCGGTGTAGAGTTGCTAGGCCTCTTTGATCTCGATGTCTGGGCGATCGCGGAAGTTCCGCCCCTGGAACTTTCCCAACCCCAAACGCACTAGGAACCCCCGTGAACATCATAATAAGAGACACCGAAACCGATACCGTGCTGTACGGACAGGAATCGCTTGGAAAAATCATCCGAACCGGAAAATCCGAGGAGTGCAAAGTATTCCACATGACCGCGGAAGCCTGGATAGCTGCACTCGGTCATTGCTTCGCCGACGTCCCGGAGGTTGCCGCATATCTAAAGGCCTGCCACGAAACCAAGACGATAAACCCGGAGGACGGCAGGCTGCTCGCAGCAGTAGATAACACAATCGAAATTGACGAAGAGTTCGCGCAGAAACTCTTGGAGTTTGACTCGGAGACACACTGAATATGGACGAAACGGAATTTTGGGAACACTGGCGCGAGCAATGGCGCAAAGCGCTCGAACCGCTATTTAATGACATTGACGACGGGGACGGAGGAGACTGGCTCGAGGAATATCTCGAGCTGGCTTTTGAACGCTACGGAGAGCCAGGGAGGAACTGAAACCCATGAGATACAGAGCAGAATTCAGACGCATTGGCAGTATCGTCAAAACCCGGTTCTACAGTGACCGGGAAGAAGCGCAAGACGCCTTAATGAAACGCATCGGGCATTTTCACTATCTAAGCCGCGTATGCGGCGACGGAGTTTGGACCGACGGACCGGGATATTGCACAGACGCGCCCCGTAATGGTGGCTTGGTTTCAATCGAACAAAGAGAGCCCTGAACTGAACCGAATTTGCACGTGCCGGCATGGTGCGCAGCGAGAGGCTGCGACGGGAGGCTGAGTCCCCTCAGAAACACCGACACGCGCAACACCACGAACTCTTGCCGTCGCCGAGCCCATTTCAAGAATGCCTTCAGTAAAAAGCTGGAGAATTTCAAAGCTGCGGTCGCACTTCATTTCTCCTAGTGTAATTTTGTGCGCGTTCATAAATCCCTCCGCATGACTCCAGCGATGGTGGCTGGCGTGATAGATACAGCCTGGGCGATTGGTGATCTTGTGGACGCTGCAAACGCATGAGCGCGAGGATTATGCAGTTAAGAAATACGGTTCAGACAGTGCACCGCTGCAAAGCCGAGCACGTCAAATCTGTCCCAGTGATTGAGATGTTTTGGCAGAAGGTTGCCTGGGATGGTGTAGTCGAAGTCTTTAGACTCACCGGACATCCGAAAGCAAAACGGTGTTACGCGTGGAGCTTTACCGAAGGCAAAGAAACGCGGTTTGTGACGGTGTTGGAAATACCACCAATAACGTCCGCTCAGACTGCGGTCCGCGCCGCCATCGCTAGCGAGGCAAAAAAATAATCGATTTCAAATTCGGACACTACCCGAAATCGATCTTGATTCCCGGCAAGCGGAGGCAATTCGACCGTTACTGAATCGTCCAGAGCGGAAACGGCTGTCCTGCTTTTAAGGCCAGGAACTTTGTGATATACAAGCTCAAGTTCACCCTCGTGACAGAAACCGATGTGAGGTTTCTTTTCGCCGAAGGTGCGGGTGTTGAATGAGCCTCGATATCTCGCGAGTCCGATTCGAACCATCACGTGGTATGCTTCAGCGCTCTGGGCCAGCCGCTGAGTCCATAATAGACTTTGAAATTGTTGTGATATCGAGCGAGTGATTTATCCGGATTAGCGCCTCATCAATCATTGGACTAGCGTCGTCACCTGGATGCCATCATTTACACGCGTCGAATTCTCCGTTGGTCCAAGCTTAAGAAGCCTTCGTATAGTTTTGCTCATCGAACTCCCGGACGAAGTATTACTGCAAATTAAGAAGGGAAAAACCAATTCAGAAGTGGAAGCCTACCGTGTCGCTCTGGAAGCGATCCGTGCGCTACATTTCGGTAGCGTACGCGGTGACATGACGTTCGTTTCGCACGATACGCCAAATAGCGTGGAAAAAAAGACGCCAAATAATTTGGAAACTCACAACAAAACAAAGGTAGCCTGGCCTAATATTTGCGTACATAGCC
>JBAUZZ010000256.1:0-4235 GCA_049585495.1 Chthoniobacterales bacterium
AAGCTTCTCGATGGGCTTCTTGACCAGGTCATCCAAGTTCGATAGCAGGGATCGTTTCAGGCTGTCGGCAGCAACTTGATGGTTGTGATGCGCGCCTCCCAGAGGTTCGCGAATCACCTCATCAATCAGCTCAAGCTCTTTCAAATCTCGGGCGGTGAGCTTCAAGGCTTCGGCAGCCTCCGGGGCGTGGCTGCGGTGTTTCCACAGGATCGCCGCACACCCTTCCGGGCTAATCACCGAATAATAGGCGTTTTCGAGCATTAGAACGCGATCTGCGACACCGATCCCCAGCGCACCACCTGAGCCTCCCTCGCCGATCACAATCGCAACGATCGGACATCGGAGAGTAATCATTTCGCGAAGATTCACTGCAATAGATTCCGAGATGTGCCGCTCTTCAGCTCCAACCCCCGGGTATGCGCCTGGGGTATCGATCAGGGTGACGATCGGCCGTCCGAATTTTTCTGCCAGCCGCATCAGCCTCAACGCCTTGCGGTATCCTTCAGGGTGAGCGCTGCCGAAGTTTCGGCGAATGTTCTCCTTCGTGTCGCGACCCTTCTGGTGCGCGACTACGACGCAGCGGTGATCCCCGATCGTCGCAAACCCGCCGGGCATCGCCTGGTCATCACCAAAAAGACGGTCGCCATGGAGTTCGACGAAATCGGAAAAGGCTAGTTTTAAGTAGTCGAGAGCGAAAGGCCTGGCGGAATGCCGAGCGATCTGGACACGTTGCCAGGCAGTTAGCGTCTCGTAGACCTGTCGCCGGGTCTGTTCGATCTTCTGTTCCATTGCTTGCACTTCGCGTTCGAGATCGATGGATTGCAGCTTGGAATGCTTTTTGAGTTCCTCGAGTTGCTTTTCGAGTTCCGCGATTGGCTTTTCGAACTCCAGAGGCTGCGGCTTCATTCGATAGTGACGGGGGTGTCTCGAGCAACGAGGGCAAACAATTCCTCCATATCCTCCGGCGCCAACTGAATGCCGGAATTTGGGGGCTGGATATTCGGAGCTTGCGGATTCGTTTCCGAGTAGAGAGTAACACCGCTTTCGTTGACCACAATCCAGCGGCTGCTACCGAGATAGTTCTTGTCACCGAAGGCGACTCGGCCACCCGAAGACCACGCTATTTTCTCTAAAACCTTAAATTGGCCGGTCCTGAGCCGGGGCGGCAGTTTGGACTCGACAGGTTTGTAGCGCTTAAAAAACTCACCGTGATTCAGAAGCCTTGCATCCTGCGTCTTGGTGCTGATCACCAGGCTGAATTGGCCGGTTGGAATAATAAACTTTTGTCCAGGTTGGATAATCAGGCTGTCCAGCCCGTTTGCCTTGAAGATGAGTTCCTCTGGCGCCTTTGTCTTGTGCGCGATTTTCGCGATGGAGTCACCACGGACCACGGTGTACTCGGTCTTATCCGGTCCCGGAGCTGCTGAGAAAAACTGCTGGATATTCAGGTCACCGAGCGACTTTTGGGCCTCTTCCGCCTTGCTGGATGCAGGGAAAGTCTGGATCAGTGATGCGAGAGTATTTTTCGCCTGATCGACATCCCCTTTCGCTAATGCTTGTTTCGCCTGATCAAAAAGGGGCACTCCCTGGTCTGGGGTCGGCATGACAACCGGCTGACTATTCTCAGCTTTACGCAGACCGAGTTTCTTGAAGAACAGTTGGTACGCGGCGAACGCCCCTCCGCCAAAAATCGCGATGATGAGCCCGATAATTACCAAAGACTTGGTCGGAGTATTCATTCAGCTCGGGGGCGCATCATGAATGAGTGGGGCCGATTCGGCGAGCTTGCAAGTAGGTAAAAGCTCCTACTCCACAAAAAGTCAGGAAAGCGTTTCGCGCGCAGATTTCCGGTATTTGGCGCCTGGTTATTTCGGCGCCTGAGCCAGGCGCCCTACATAAGAACGAGAACGATTTTGGTTTGCGGCGCCGCCACCCCATTAGCTAAAGGCTGGCGCCTTTACCTCCGTTTTCCAGAGAACGCTTAAAGAAGCCCTCTGCGTTTGAAGTCGAAGAGGTTAATTCCGGCAGAAAGTTGAATCATTTCGAAGGTGAATTTGAGCAGGCAGATCTCCCAACCTTCGTCTACCCCATGAATGATGGCACTCGCGCTTCGTTCCACATCGGGAACGTGCGCAGTCACGCGGGCGATCACCGCTTCGAGCGAATCATGAACCAAGCTCTCGGATAGGTCGCTCTTCCGGATCTGAAACCCATATTTCAAGAGCGCCGCGTTCCTGGCCTGAAGCAGTTCTGCAAACCGGTGTGCCTGCTCGCCAAAACCCTCCAGCAAAAATTTTGAAATGTTCTGGGGCGTGATTATCTGGGGGCGCTCCGCTGAGATTTTCCCATCTCGGACTCGTATCTGATTCACGCTGTCCATGAGTTCCGTGATCAGATAGAAGTGAAAATTTGTCGTCCCGAAAGTCTCGATCCGCCGGTCAGGATTAAGAATCACTTTCGTATTTTCGATTGCATACTGGACGTCGTCCGCGGAATACATGCCTAAAAGCGAGAAATTTAGTCCAATTTGGCTCAGGAATGCCGGTAGGGCGAAAATTTATTTGAGCCGATTCAAAGGTAGCATGGGGTTTCTCGCGTTATTTCTACGACGCGGATTCTTGGTGCTTGGAACGGTACGGCCTATTTTGCGCGTTCTTCGATGTAGCGGATGACGTCGCCGACCGTCTGCAGCTTTTCGGCATCTTCGTCAGGAACTTCGACCGAAAACTCTTCCTCGAAGGCCATTACGAGTTCTACCGTATCAAGCGAGTCAGCGCCGAGATCCTCAATGAAAGAAGCGTTCGGAGTAACCTGCTCGGGATTTACGCCCAGCTGCTCGACGATAATCTCCTTCACCTTTTCTTCGATGGATTTCTCTGACATAAGTCGCGTTTCTTCTCGGTTGTAATTCTGACGTGGCTACGCTTAATGACGAAGCCCGGTCATGGCAACTAAATTAATTGCGTTAAATAGCAATACTTTTCTTCGGGGAAACCCGAGGCGTGGAACCGGAGTGAGTAGGCACCCAAAAATGCGGCTCGCCGCCATTGGCGGATCACCCTACTCCTCGGTTGCTTTGCGCATCAGGGTCGAGACGATGGGCGAACTCCTCTTGGGATGAGCTCTACCAGGATCAGGGCAAGGAATTAAAGCGTGTTAGAGCTAGATAATATTTCTGGGGTGCTTTAAAACCCATTGTCGCGCCCTTTCAGGGCGCATCGCAATGGGGGGATAGGTTCCCGGGGTTGAAACCCCGGGCTAAGTCCTGTAGCCCCTTCGGGGCAAAACCCCTGAAAAACCGAGCCCACTATAGTCTCACCACTTAAGTTAGCGCTAATGGGGCTGCGCCCTAGGCTGTCATATTTTACACCTTCGGCGCTGGATGCCGGCAAGGTCAGGTTTTTGTGATTGACCTAGCAAGAGGAATGGACAGTCTAGCCTGCATCGCGCACAAATCCTTAACGCATGCTAGCGACGCGCTGCCTCTAGTGTTTTACTTTTCCCCTCTTTGTTGATAGTTAGTTACCCGACCATGGCGGACCAACCCCCTTCTCTCGACCTTCGTCTGACACCCGACTGGCTGAAGGAATCGGAGCCGATGAACCGTTACGCTGACTACGAAGGCGATCAAACGGAGGATCGAACGTCCAACCGCCGCAGAGACCGGCGGGAGGACCGTCCGCGCCGGCATAGCTCCACCGACCGCAGCCGGAAGAATCAAGATGACAGAAGGTCCGCGCCCAACCGCGCGCCCCGAACTCAAGCCCAGGCACGGCCGAACGACGCGAGTGGGACAGGATCACGCTCATATCGCGGCGACCCTCCGCATCTCCGGCGCGATGAACAGGCACTGCCGCAAATCGAACCAGCACCCGTTCAGGTTGATTTCCTCCCGGAAGAGCGTGCCTTTTCGAAGATCATCCAGCAAATCAAGCAGGGACACACTTCTTACCCGTTATTTGGCTTGGCGAGAATGTTTCTGGAGCGGCCTGAGCGCAATCGAATTCGGATCCGCTCGCTTGATAACAACACGATGCTTTACCAGTTTGGCGATCGCGGGCCTGTTGCGATGGACGCGGCTGCCCTGGAACGGATCGCTTTCAATCAAAAAAAAGACGACTTTTACGAGACCGAGATTGTCGAAAAGGAGCCGGTGAAAGGAAACTTCGTTTCGGTGGCACGCTGCTCGCTGTCCGGGAAGCTGCTGGGACCGACAAATTATCACACCTTTCAAT
>JBAUZZ010000257.1:0-12082 GCA_049585495.1 Chthoniobacterales bacterium
GCGACCAGAAGCGCTCCGCTGCTGTATAGTCCCTCTTGTTGAACAGAGTGTCGAAGGCCTCCAGTACAATCGCCTTATTGTTTTCTGCTTTTGAATCGTCCATCAGGGATTCCGGTGCGAGTTGGAGACCTCAGTCGGCGATCATTCCTCCGTCGACCGCCAGAGATGCCCCGATGATGTAGGATGCCTTGTCAGAGGCAATGAACACGATGGCATTTGCAATTTCTTCGGGAGTGCCGATGCGCTTGTTAGGAACTTGGGCGTCGAGGAAATTTGCTTTGTTTTCCTTGGTTTGCGCAAAGCGGTTGAACATTCCCGTTTCCACCGGACCAGGGCCAACGATGTTGACCCGGACGCCAGTGCCGGCGAGTTCGATGGCCGCAGACTTCGTGATGCCTTCCACGGCGTGCTTGCTGCCGACATACACCGCCGCGGTCGGGCCACCCACTTTGCCATAGGCAGACGAGATGTTAACGATGCTGCCTTTGCCTTGCCGAAGCATAGCCCGAATCTCGTACTTCATGCTCAAAAGCACACCAAGCAGCTAGCTTCTGACCTGCATCGTCGTGTCGACCGGAAACAACCAGCCGCGCTCCTTCGTGCGCGAAGGCCAGGGCTGTGGCACGACCGATGCCGGTGAGTGCGCCAGTGATAAGTACTGTGGGTGTGTTCATTTAATCTTTCTTTGGTTGTGGGTGATGACTGAAGAGCCTAATTTCATTTTACTCCTGATCGGTAGTAAGTAATCGCTACCTCCAGCCGGTGTTATCCCGCTCAAGTCGAGACAGGGGCCGACCGTGGGCTTGGCATAGTTATACCGCTCCAACGAATTCTACCCAGTGGCGGGCTGGCGCCGGTTGACTCGAGACTCCTGTTACTAATGTAACACCATAGGTTGCCCCTTTTAAGCGATGCTGACGCACTGCACGGTAAGATGAACCGTTATACCAAGCCTTCGCTGCCTCAATACTTGGGAACTCGAGGATTGCCGTGCCTTCCGTGGAAGGTCCTTCCAGGTCTTCGTGCGATCCGTAAAAAGCGAGAACCCTAGCCTCATGCCCGGCCAGAGTCGCTGGGACGTCCTTTGAGTAGATGGCCAGGGCATGCTCATCGAGCGTTTTTTCGCGCGTAAAAATCATATATGTACTCATAGCGATCTTAAAAATTAAGGATGTTTTTCACTGGGCCAGCCAGCCACCATCGACCTTGAGCGAAGTTCCCGTGGTGAACTTCGCTGCGTCAGATGACAGGTAGTTGGTTTGTTGAAGTGGAAACGGCGCGGTTCCCTTTCGCCTTAGCGAGCCAGTTTTCCGCCATCCGCAGCAAGTGAAGCACCGGTAATGTAGGAAGCTTTGTTGGAGGCGAGGAAAAGGATGGCGTCCGCGATCTCCTCCGGTTGTCCAATGCGTTTCATTGGTACTCGCGAGATGAGGTCAGCCTTGTTTTCGGGAGTGCCGGTGAACCGGTTCAACATGCCGGTCTCGGTTGGTCCCGGCGCGACGACATTGATACGCACCCCGGTCTCGGCAAACTCAAGCGCCGCTGCCTTAGCAAAACCTTCCACCGCGTGCTTGCTGGCAACATAGAGAGCAGCGCCGGGTGCACCTGCTCTGCCGTAGGTCGAGGACACGTTGACGATACTACCGCTGCCTTGAGGAAGCATCACTCGTAGTTCATGCTTCATGCTTAGCAGCGTGCCCAGGACGTTAGTGTCGAAAGTTGCCGCATAGGTTTCTGCGGTCTGATCGGTGAATGGGCCAGGCTTGCCCTCTGTGCCCGCGTTGTTGACTGCAACATCCAAACGACCGAATCGCTTCACCGTTTCATCAACCAGAGTGCGAACTTCGTTCTCATGGCGAACATCGGATTTGATGAACGTGGCTTCTGCGCCGAGTTCTTGGAGTTCAGAGACTAGAGCCTTCCCTTTATCGCCGTGTCTGCCAGAGACAACGATGCGCGCTCCTTCCCGCGCGAAAGCCAATGCCGTGGCTCGACCGATGCCGGTCAGCGCGCCCGTGATGAGAACCACCGGAGCAGTTCCATCATTTTTACTTGGTTGAGCTGTCGATGCTTCCAGCGCTTCCTTTGTAGTCATGGGTCCAGCCTAGTACGATTCGCGGCGCCTGCATCAGCGCGGGAGTTAGGTTTTCTAATGCCACCTTCCGATGCGACTAAGGGGCGAATTCCGTTGCCATCAAGAGGCTAATTTCTTCTCCCTCCTTTGGGGGACTGGAAAATCCTCCTACCGCTCTTTCGTCAGGAACTCAGGCGCGCTTAACCTAAAATCCGAAGTTAGATCGCTACATGGAACCAGACGCTGCCGATATCACTCCCACCGGCCGCCAGCCGAACAGGCCTGAAAAAGAGATCGGGCCCGCGCCGTTCGATGCGCACTCCGAAGTCAACTCAATCGTCCTGAACCTTCCCGTGGCAGACGTTTACGCCTACTGCTCTCGCTTCGAAGAACTACCGCGATTCTGCACGTCTCTGCGAGATGTGCAGAAAATCGACGAAACGCATTTCTCGTTCACTTCTTTGCTGGACGGCAACGAATACAGGACCGTTTTGCGGATCGTGCTGCGTATTCCGGAGCGCCGAATCGCGTGGCAAGCAATCTCGGACAGTTTTCCTCGTGGTGTCATTTTGTTCGAACCGCTCTCCAATCGGACCACTGAGATTACCGTAAGATTGCGATCAAGCATCGACCCGGCAACTCTCGCCAAGGTGACGCAGGACTATCTTACGAATTTCAAGCGCGTCCTGGAACGGGGACGAATAACGCACTAAAGGGGGAGCGCCGACAAGGCGAACAACGGAGCGAAACGCCATCGTCTACGGAAACAGGATTAATTAAGGACGGAGCGATTTCGTCTTAAGCAGCGAAGCTGCGTTTTATGATAGCCTAGGGCGTAGCCCTAGGAGACTTGCCCCCAAAGCGCCACGCACTGTAGGTGCGTTTCAACGGTTCACCTAGTCCCAAACATATCGTTCGTCAAAAGCCACGCGGTGACGTTTGAGAATTAGCCGAAATTCCTCTTCGAAAGTGATCGTTCGGTGATGGTCCTCTTGCTTCTCGATGTAAGAGATGAGAGCATCGACGTGCGATTGGCTTACCGAAAAAGCGCCGTAGCCTCGAGGAGGTTCGCCAGGGATTGCGCCACGAGATGAGAACATCACAAACTTATGTTATTGTCACTCTCTTTCAGCGCTAGGCGGCTATTTTGTTTCGTTTTCCTAGGGCTCCGCCAAGCCTCCGCCCTAGGCTATCTTGAAACGCAGCTTCGCTGCTGAAGACGGCATCGCTCCGTCCTTAACTGATCCTGTTTCCGTAGACGATGGCGTTTTTTCCCTTGTTCGCTTCACGCCGGTAGCCGGAGGGCTCGCGGCGTCACAATCTGATCAGGCCTCGCCGGGTCGCCTCTGCAACGGCTTCGGTACGGCTGACGACGTTCATCTTGGCGAAGATGGCTTTCCCATGTGACTTGACGGTGCCTTGGCTGATAAACAGAGCTGAAGCAATCTCTTTGTTAGTTTTTCCTTGGGCCATTAGGTCCAGGACTTCGATCTCGCGCTTGCTCAAAGTATCGCCGCTGACACGGCCGGCCAGCTTAGCTACCAGATGCCCGGCAAGAGAGGTTTCGCCCGCGTGGACGCGGCGAATGCTATCCATCAATGTTTCGCGAGGTACATCTTTCAGCAGATAGCCTTTTGCGCCGGCCTGTATAGCACGGTAAATGTCTTCGTCACCATCGAATGTTGTGAGAACGATGATCCGGGCTTTCTCGTCGGTCGCGCGAATCGCTTTGATCGCCGCGACACCATCGAGCTCGGGCATGCGTAGATCGAGCAGCGTCACATCTGGTCGATGCTCCTTCCAGAGTTCGACAGCTTGCCGACCGCTGCTGGCTTCGCCAACCACGGTCATGTCCACTTTGTTGCGCTGGATCATTGAGACCAAACCTTCGCGCACCACGCCATGGTCATCGGCGATAAGGACCCGGATGCGGCCCCTTGGCGGGCGCCTGCTCGAGGCGTCTCGCCCGGCAGTTCTCGCCGGGGGCACATGGCCCCGTTTCGGTCCCGGTTTGCTGCCCGAATTCATAACATCAGCTCTGGATTCATGGGCAATATCGCCGTGACCGTGGTTCCTTTGCCTCGGGAGCTCACGATTCTCAATTCGCCACCCATTTCTCCGGCTCGTTCGCGCATACCAGTCAGACCGACGCCGTCATGCTGCTCTTTGACTTGGAATCCATCGCCGTCGTCGCGGAGTTCCAGCCGAAGTTCTATCGAATCGGAAATTAGGCGCGTCCGGAAATTCCTGGCGTGGGCATACTTCAGAGTATTGGTTAAAGCTTCCTGGCCAATGCGCAATAAGTTCTCCTGCCAGGCAGGCGGAAGAACCGGCAGTTTGCCCTGTGTTTCGAAGGTTGTGTGAAGGGCCGTTCCTACCGTTGTGCTCTTAACGAAGCCTTTGAACGCTTGCCAAAAGTCGCCTCGTTCCAATGCTTGGGGCCGCAAGGCATGTACTGACCTGCGCGCTTCGGCCAAACTGCTTCGAGCCAGTTCGCCAGCGCGATGCAAGTGGCTGTCAGCGTCTTTACGGTCCCCTTCGGAAATCGCATATTCGGCTGCTTCCAACTGCACGATTACCCCGGTGAAGCCTTGGGCAAGCGTATCGTGGACGTCTCGGGCCATTCTGTTTCGTTCCGCCAAAACGGCGGCTTGCCGGCTCTGCTCGCCGACCTCGGTGAGTCGGATGGCCAGCATCACTTGATGGGCGAGCGCCTGCATTAGTCCGATCTCTTCGGCGCGATAGGGCGGCCGCTCACTATGACGCACCGTGATCATTCCTCTGACCTGCCCACCCACCAAAATCGGAACTGCCAAAAACTTCTTGGTTTCCTTTGGCATGAAGTACTCTCGAAACTGGTCGTTCACGCGCGGGTCCGTTTCGATGTCTTCGCAGACTATCGGGCCAGCTGCGAAAAAGAGTTCCTGAATCACCGGATTCTCCTTCCATGACCGCGGACTCTGTATGACCGGATGTTCTGGATCGAAGCCGACGGGACTCACCGAGTCGACCACCAGTCGCAAAATGAGTGAGTCAGTTGGTTGGTCGAATAGCCACAAAGTCGCGCTTTTCCCAGTCAATAGGCGGCAGATCGTGCTCAGCATTTTTCCCAGAAATTTTTCCGGCTCTGATGCGGTGGCCAAAACGTCCAAGCTGTAGGTCAGGGCTTCTACCTGGCCGCGTGCTACCTGCTCCGAAGCTCTGAGCGCTTCCTCCGATCGCTTGCGCTCGCTGATGTCTCGGAGGACGGCCTGGAGATACCGGCCGCGGACCGTCGTCAGGGAAACTTCCACTGGAACGATATCCCCGTTTCTCCGGACGAACTTCCTCTCAAAACGCAGATAGGGTTCCGTCTTCATCATCTCCATCCGCGCCGGCAACAAGGGACGCTCTTCCGGGACGAAGGTCTCGGCAATCGGCGTGCCAATCAGTTCCTCCTGTGTGCACCCTGCTAACTCCGCGCCTGCCGGATTTGCTAAAACATAGGTGAGGTCAGTATCGATGATAAAGATTGCATCTGGCGAGACGTCGATGAGATCTCGATATTTCGCTTCGCTTCGGCGCAAGCTCTCTTGAGCCCGCGTGTGTTCAATAGCAACGCTGGCAACATGAGCAAACTGCTCGATCAGCTTACGCTCTTGCGGTGTCGGGCTGCGCGGCTCGCGGGAATAGATGCCGAAGGTCCCTAAAACCGTCTCTTGTGCGGAGAGTATCGGCGTGGACCAACCTGCTTGCAGCCCATAGGCCAACGCTAGTTCACGATAATCGGCCCAAAGAGGGTCCGTGTTGATATCAGAGACGATAACTGTTTCTTTCCTGTGAGCGGCCGTCCCGCACGAACCCACACGAGGACCGATGTTGACCCCATCCACCGCAGCGATGAACTCCGGTGGGAAGCTCGGCGCTATACCTTTTCTCAGCCGCTCGCCAGCGGCATCCAAAAACAGGATCAGACATAAAGAACCGCTAAACAGTTCTTCAACCAGGCAGCACAACGCCTCCAGGATGGTAGCGAGCGAATTGTTCCCAGTGATCAATTCGAGAATTTTCTTCTCCGCGCCAAGGACCGCTTCGGCCCACTTGTAGTCGTCGATATCTGTGTTCGTGCCATACCACTTGACGATATTTCCCGTCTCATCGAGAAGCGGTTCGGCGCGGAACAGGAACCAACGATACACCCCGTCGAAACGTCGGAGCCGAGCTTCCAATTCTCCCGGCTCCCTTGAAGCCAGCAGCTTCTGCCACACATCCAAAAGTCGCGAGAGATCTTCAGGGTGAATGGCAGCCTTCCATCCCCAATCCCGCGCCGCCTCAATCGAAAGACCTGTGTAATCAAGCCAGCGCTGGTTAAGGAATTCACTCGAGCCATCAGGCCGGCTGCACCAGGCGAGGGTTGGAATTGTATCAATTGTCAGTCGAAGGTACTCTTCGCTCCGCCGCAATGCCTCTTCGATTCTTGCCCCCACAGTGACATCCAATGCCGTGTTCCCGGCGTTCGTGAGCCGCTGAATCTCGGTCTTTCTCTCATTCTGACGCAACCGCAGTTCCAGGCTTTTCCGTTCGGTGGCATCCCGGCTAAACACGACGATCAGATCCCGCCCTGCGTGATTTTCTCGAGTCAGTCTCACGTCCACGATCTTCTGTTCACCGCTTTTGCATCGGTACGCGCGTTGGATCGTGACGGGTTCTCCCAACGGCATCGTGCCGATCAAGGCAAGAATTCCTTCCCACGAGGCGCTTGTGGCAAATTCCCACGGGCGCATTTTGAGGAACTCCTGCTTTTCATAGCCCAGCAGCGAGCAGGCAGCCGGATTCACGTCAATAATGCGGCCGTCGAGGTCGGCTACGAAAACGGCATCCTGCACATGGGCTAGCAGCTTTTCCGTCAGATGCAACCGAGTGGTACACCGGTCGAGTTCGCCCCGGAGCCGCTCCAGTTCAAGCTGTAGTCGCTCGGTTGCTGTCCGAGCGCCCCTGACTGCATTTGAGCTGGTGTTCATGGCCAATTTTCAACCGCAATCGGCTGCCTGGTTAAACTTCTACCAAATTTCGGAATACTGCTAGCGAACGATTTCCGGCTTCCGCCTGTCGTAATTAAGGCAGGCCGGTCTCATGGATACCGACATGGCTACACCCTACGCGGCGGCGACGGAGCACCGCCCTCCGAGCCTATGAATGCCGGCTAAGTTTAGTGGCGATCTAACTTCGGGGTGCTCGGTCGCCTCGGCCTGCTGCCCAGATTGTCATATCAACCGTAAAGAAAACTCATGGCCGATTCTCAACTCAGCTTGAGCCACTCCGAGTACCTGCGCTGGAAGGCGGCTGGCGCCGCGTCAGCTTTGCTGCTTGCTATTTCCTCAATCCGACCGAGCATTAGACTTCGATTGTTCTAGTTGATTGCGCGGTGAATCGTCAGGTGGGGCCTCCTCAATGGTGATTTGAAACCCGGTGTTCGGGAACGGCTCTGTGACTGCCTTCGAAATGGTTTATGAAATTGTACGTAGGAAATCTCTCCTTCTCCACCGGCGAAAACGAACTACGCGAGCTCTTCTCGCCTCACGGTACCGTCACTGACGTGCACGTGGTAACCGATCGCATGAGTGGTCAATCCCGTGGATTCGCATTTGTCACGATGGGAAATCGTCACGAAGGCCAGGCGGCAATCAATGCGTTGGGAGGCCAGCCGGTAGACGGTCGTAATTTAACGGTCAATGAGGCGCGTCCGAAGACGGAGCACCATCAAGACCGCTCGTTTTCTCGCCGTCGCTAAAAGCCGGTTCTCGTCTCAGATTTCTGCTGCTCAAGAATGAGGTGGGGAAAGAGAAGTTCTCCCGAAGCAACCGGTAGCGATACTCAGCAGCTATGGGGAGACGTAATCGGTATCGACGATAGAACTGACCAGGAGAGGACGTTTACCGTTTATACGCGGAACGGTAGCTTGCTGGTCGTCGATGATAAAGGAAACGAGCGTCTCGCCGGCCCGGATAGCGGTTTAAGCAAGTACGACATTCTTCGAGAGGTTACGGTCCAGTTCCAAGTTCACGCGCTGCGGGTCAAACCGTCCCCTGAGGCCAAGCCGCGGATGGCGTAAATGGTGGGACAGGCTGTCTTGGCAGCGGTTGTCATTACTTCAATCTCTGGCATGTTTGCGCGATGGCTCAGGCGCTTTATTTCCACATCATTCTCGAGCCGCATCACAAGCATTCTGGCAGCAGGACCGGCAGACAGATCCGACTCCTGGCCGAGGTGCCGTTAAGTACTGCAAAAATGACGGCCAGGTCTCCCGATGATGAGCAATCGACTTATGAAGAAGCCGAGCGACTGGCGAGTAATCTCACAGCAATGGCCATGACCGGTCACCCGCATCAACCCGGGGAAGACGACATGCGAGTGTCGTTCCATTCAATCCCAAGAATATCCGACGATTTCACCGGACGCCGACCGGACGCGGAAAAGGATGGCGTGCGCGTGTGGCTGCTCGGCGCCGATTTGGAATAAGCAATTACGCAAACGGGGAATTCCAGAAGGGCCTTATCGCGATCGACAGACCTCTTAGCCAGCGGCCCTTTCGATTTCCTTTAATTCAGCATCCGATAAGGAGATCTCCGCGGTCTTGAGGTTCTCCTCAAGATGAGTAACCGACGAGGTCCCCGGGATCGGCAGCGTGACAGGGCTGCGGTACAACAGCCATGCGATCGACAGCTGCGCGACCGTGGCGCCGTGGCGCTTAGCAATCGCGTCCAGCCTTCCGCCGAGGTGAGCCAGCTTCCCGGCTGCCACGGGGAACCATGGTATAAAAGCGAGCGCATGCTTTTCGCAATACTCCAGCACGTCCTCGTGCTGGCGGTCGCCTACATTGTACAGGTTCTGCACACTGACGATGTCGACAGCTTTGCGAGCCCGGTCAATCTCGGCAGGCTTTACCTCACTCAGACCAACATGGCGGATCTTGCCCTGCTGCTGCAGTTTGGCAATTACTCCCAGCGACTCTTCCACGGGCACCTGGGGATCGATGCGGTGCAATTGCCAGAGGTCGATCACTTCCGTCTTAAGAAGACGCAGACTCATTTCGACCTGCTGCGCCAGATACTCTGGTCTGCCAACAGGTAGCCATTGGTCGGGTCCTTGGCGGGTCAGCCCTCCCTTGGTCGCGACGACGAGGCCTTTTGGGAAGGGAGAAAGGGCCTCGCCAATTAACCGCTCACTGACCGCAGGGCCGTAACTATCGGCAGTGTCGATGAAGTTCACTCCCAGTTCTACTGCGCGCTTCAGGACACGCTTTGCTTCATCGACATCCTTCGGTTCACCCCAAATGCCCTTCCCGGTCAGTCGCATTGCTCCAAACCCCAGGCGATTTACCGTCAGATCTCCGCCAATTTTCAATGTCCTTACTGATGTACTCATGTTCTTATCCTTATCTCTCATACGGCAGGGAGACTTTCGCAAGGACATCGATCCTGAGTTGCCGATGGATATTGCCTGGCCCACCGGAAGGATCAATGGCGCTCAGCGTCTGGGCTGTGGCGCTACGACTTGCGCCGTGCCGGGCTCCGTGAATGACGAAAAAGACGATTGATTTGTCGTTTGGAATTTGTTTCTCGTTTACACTATAGGAATGAGGTCTCGGCTCGGACTAGTACTTTGTATGGTCGCCGGGTTTCAATTGCTCGGCGGTCACTGGGCTATTCTGCAAACGGCTGCCTGGGTGGGAATGGTAATTGATTATTCCAAATCGGAAGGAGTGGAGACCGGCATCGCAAAGACCTTTGACGGGAAGCATCCCTGCCAGTTTTGCCTCAGCATCGTGCGGAACAAGGAGAAGGAAGGCAAGCAAACGGCAAATCTCAACCTTGCCAAACTTTATCTCGTTTACCAGGCGTCCCGATGGGCCCTGCTGCCTCCAACGGCGTTTGGGGAGCTGGAGGTTTCGCTTTACCTCTTAAATGGGATCACTCTTAAACCGGCAGTGCCCCCGCCTCGGCAATATCTGGGATAGTCGTTCGTAGGTTTGACCGCGCTTCTCCGCGATCGAAAAACGCTCCTAGACCAACCTAAGACGTATTGTCAGAAACGACGTCTCCTAGCCGAGGAGGTCTGAATTGCACCTAAAGAATCTCCATTTTCCTAAATCGGCGACTCTACCAGCCGCCTTATTGATTTCTCTTCTCGCCGTGCCGTTGCCTGTGCTTGGGCATGGGTTTGCCGGAGATCGTTTCTTCCCGGCGACGATCAGCACCGACGATCCATTCGCCGCCAGCGAACTGTCGCTGCCGACGGTTAGCGCGATCCGGCAACCTGGAACACCTCCCCTGAAAATCATTGATCTGTCCGCCGACTTATCCGTGAGAATCTTGCAGAATCTCGCACTTACTGTCGGAGACGGTTATCAAATTCAAAAGGCGGCTAATCAACGAGCCCTCACTGGTTTTGACAATACTACGATAAACATCCTCTATGAGTTTTTTGAAAACGACAAACACGAAACCATCACGTCTGTCGGCTTGACTTGGGAAATCGGGGGTACGGGTCGACGTTCTTTGGGGGCCGATTCTTTTAGCACCTTCACGCCGACCGACAAGCGGAATGTCCATATTGATGGATCCAATCCGGCAGTACTTGAGGTAGCGCTTCCGCCGTTGAAGCCGGGAAAATACAAGGTTATATGGCGTGCTGTCTCGGTCGATACCCATGTGACCACTGGTAACTTCACCTTCGAAGTAACGCCTTAGCCACAAATGGACGCGAATCGAAGAGTGGAACGGGCGTCTCGCCGGTTTTGTCGTTCCCAGAGTTGACGGGCGAGATGCCCGTCCCACTCGCTCGTGTCCTTGCCGATCAGGAAACTCGGTACTCGTCTTGATGACCTGGCTCTTGATTATAGCGCGCTGGACAAATATTTGGGCCTCGGTGCTGCTGGCCTCGGTATTCGTGTTCGAGTTTGTAATCGTGAATCCTCCAGCGAGGCGCCATCCTGGATTCAGCGTTCTCACCGCTCCAAGGGTCTTTCATAGACTTGCCTGGTCCTTTTGGACTGTGGGAATAATTTCGAATTTCTTCTGGATTTGGGCAATCTCGGCGTCGATGACCGGAGTGGACTTGTTCGCAGCTCTGAGCCCTGACGTCTGGTCTACGGTGCTGTCAGACACACAATTTGGTCATCTCTGGGCCTTTCGCTTAGCAATCGCTCTAATTTTTTGGCTCACGCTTTTGGCGAGGAGAGGCATAAGGTTGACAGCACTGGACAGTATACCTGCTGCTCTAGCAGCGCTTCACCTTGTTTCTCTGGCTTGGGCAGGTCACGCCGCTGCCGGTACCGGCCCTTACGTACCCGTACATCTCGTCAACGACGCCTTTCACCTGGCTGTTGCGGCGTTCTGGCCGGGTGGGCTGGTTCCATTTGCTGCTTTGCTCCTCGGCTTGTTAAAATCGGAGCACCCTGCTCTCCCGGGCCTTGCCACAGGGCTTACCAGGCGGTTCTCCACAACAAGTCTGCTTGCCGTTGCTGCTCTTGCGCTCACTGGGCTAATAAATAGCGTTTTCCTCATTGGAGATATCCGGGCGGTTTTTACTACTCCGTATGGACGATTGTTGCTGGCTAAGCTGGTTCTCTTCGCCGCGATGGTCGGTATCGGCGCCTGGAACCTGCTAGTCCTGAAGCCAAAGTTCGCTACCGAGGTTCAACCGGAAAATGTCGCTAACCAGCGCCTTGCCACTCGCTTTCTGCTCCGAAACGTTCTTTGGGAGATCGGACTTGGAACTGCCGTATTTTTGGTCGTCGGGATATTGGGGATTACCTCACCTCCGATTCGATAGCGGCGGCGCTAGTCTGCGACTCGGGTTCATCTCTTACGCTCCTTCAGAGCGGTGTGCTAATTAATTCGAATACCCAGGGTTCCGCTACGCTCCACCCTGGGTGTGTGTCGGATTTAGAAAGAACTTTTTATTGGGAGGTTGTTTGTGTTAGAAGCTCGGGATGGCGGAACGCTTTGTAGAAGTCGATCGCAATAC
>JBAUZZ010000258.1:0-3964 GCA_049585495.1 Chthoniobacterales bacterium
CAACGGCCCTGCGGAACCGCAGAAGAAAAGAACTTCTCCACCTTCGCGGATTCGTCCGTGGAAATCGAGGCGCGCGGCCCGCGCTTCCAAATGGGAGTTTTGATCGCGCCTGGTGCGACGACGTTCACGCGAATGTTGCGCGGTGCAAGGTCGGCGGCGATGGAACGCGCCATCGAGACGAGACCACCCTTGGTGGCTGCATATGCGGCGACGCCAGGTTGGCCGAGGTAGTTAAGCACCGATCCAGTAAAGATGATGCTGGCGTTGTCGTTCAGCAGAGGTACCGATGAATTCACCGTAAAGAAAGCGGAACTAAGGTTGACGTGGATCACGTTCTCAAAAATGGCCTCGTCGGTCGAGCCCGTAGGAGTCCGGCCGGAGATGCCGGCATTGGCGAAGACAATGTCGAGTTTCCCGAAATCTTTGGCCAGGGCTGCGAAGAGCCGCTTGCGATCTTCCGCAATGGTGACGTCAACGCGGTAGCCACGCGCGCTCGATCCAAGTTCGGCGATCGCTTCATCGAGCGTCTTCTGGTCGCGACCAGTAATGGCGGGCGTCCCGCTTGTTCCGCGAACGGGGATTTGAGAACGTAAGCGTGGGCGAAGTGATGAAGGCCGCCGGCCTGACGCATGGCGCTTTCTATGCCCATTTCGGTTCGAAGGAAGAACTGCAGGTGGCTGCCGTTGCCTACGGCATGAAGGTTTCGCTAGGGCGCATGCAGCACAGCAACAGCAAGAAGAGCAAAGCGTCGTTTGATGACCTGTACCTGAGCCGGTGGCACCGGGATAATCGCCAGGACGGGACCAGGGTCGTACGCCCATTCCGCGGCTTTCGAAAAGCAGCGACGCAAGCATCTCGCCGATCGTGAAGAACCCGAAGAGCGGGGTCTGCATCAGCTGCCAGAAGCGCCAGCCCCTAACAGAATACTTTCGCTGCCGCACTTTCTCCGACGGACTGTATCGACGCTGCAAAGCCTGCTGTAGAGAGTCGCGCCGGCGCTATCGGTCTGCCTATGTCCGGGGAGCCATCCATAAAATTCGCAAACAGCTGGTCGCACAAATTGACTTGGGCAGAACCCGCGCAGGTGTGGCGACTGCCACTTCGTCCGGGGGGATATGTGAATTTCAGGACCTTGCCCCAAATGAGCTTGGGGCCTTGCACTCATCGCGGCGTTCGTGGTCTGACGCCCATCATCCTTAACAAGTTACGCATGCCTTGTTGGATGTTCGGATCGACCGGCACATAACCGCCCGGCCCTCCGCTAAGATCATGAAAATCATCTAGTGCCCAGGGGAAAATATAGTGCCAGCACCAAACACCAAAGCGCCACTCTTGGCCTTGTACAGCGTCATGGAATGGGTAGCAACCTGAGGAGGGCCGTAAGAGCGCCCAAAATCAGTAATAAAATAAGGTACCCAATAGCTAGAAAGGCTAAGCAATGTGACGCTGGGTTCATAGCCGTTTTGCTCTGGGATATCCCATTCAAGCCCCAAGTAGCCGTTTACTGTTTTGTATGATCTCCCCGGCAGGGTAGCGGCTATCTGGGTGCCTGCCCAAATCGGATACAAGGTGAGCGGATAAGGAACTCCACGAGATCATCAGGATCTCTGAACAGCAGTACCAAGCAGCGCGTCCGTGATTAAAAAATCTAAGACCTGTACTGGCTGCTGCCAGCCCAAGCCCCTGCCCGAATACTATCGAAGCCGAGATTCTTCTGATGGATTCTATCAGCGCTGCAAAGACTGCTGCGCACGATGCACAGACTTTCGTTTAAGAGCATGTTGGCGAGATCGGATGTCCCCCGTACTGTCACCCAGCGCTCGCCATAAAATGAAAAACCTACTTTTCGGGTCGCTTTTATTTTCCGTCAGTGCATTGCTCCTGGCCTGCGGCCGTTCGACACCGGCGCCTTCGGCAACACCGACGCCTTTAGCAACACCGGCGCCTTCGGCAACACCGACGCCTTCAGCTACACCGGCGCCTTCAGCAACACCCACGCCTTCAGCAACGCCGACGCCTTCAGCAACGCCTACCGCTCTGCCGGCAGCTGAGCTCAGGCCGCCGTTGGCTGCGGTACAACATGCGCTGGCGCAGCGCGGTTATTATAGAGGGCGGATTGATGATAAAATGGGGCCGTTAACTAGGCGTGCAATCAGGGAGTTCCAAAGGAATCAGGGGCTACAAGAGTCCGGACAAGTCGATAGCGCCACCATAGGAGCTTTAGGGCTGAAATAAACGGCGCTAGCTACGCAACCCAGATCGGGACGTCAATATTTGTGGCATGGTATCGCTCGGCCACGTCAACATCGAAACGCGCGGCGACGATCGCTGCCATCAGGGTACACAGCCTGATCGAAAATACTGAGGCGTACCCATTTTGCCCCTCGGCCGTTACAATATACGTACAATATTTTCGCGCCTCCTATCGCCGCAGGGCTAAAATTGCTCGAATACGGTCGCAAGTATCGTTAGGTCCAGAAGTGCAATGAACACGTTTGGTTGGCTGGATCAGCTTCGAAGAGAACGACATCGAGAGCCTGCGGATTGCCGAGCGGCAAGACTCATCGCAATTTAACTCCATGTCCAAACTATCCACCAAGCTCAAGGAAGAGTTCTTTGCGTTGCTCCCACCAACGATCTTTTTTTTCGTGGCTCTGCATATCGTGGCGTTTGTTCGCGTGTTGATGCTAAAGGGAACCGGGATTTCGCCACAATCTTCGATGTCGGTGGCGGTCGCCGCCCTCATTCTCGGCAAGGCAGTGTTAATCGCGGACATGCTGCCGATGATCAATCGCTTTCCCGATAAACCGCTGATCTACAATGTCTCCTGGAAGACCTTGATCTACCTGCTGATGGCCTCGCTCATTCACTATCTGGAGCGTCTTGTCGATTTCTGGCGACAAGCCGGGGGCCTTGTGGCCGGCAACGAAAAGCTGCTGGCGGAAATCGTGTGGCCGCATTTCTGGGCCATCCAGATCATTCTTTTCGTGTTGATTGTCATGTACTGCACGATGCACGAACTGGTGCGCGTGATTGGGAGGGAAAAGGTGCTGCGGATATTCTTCGGCCCGATGCTTATCCCGCAAGTTTGAGCGAGGCACTCGTGGCCGAGGCGAAGAAGACGGCGGTCTTAGAGCCGCAAGACTGATTAAATTTCCTGCGTCACTACTAATTCAACCTTAATCCAACGATCCCTCCGCAACCGTTCAACCGCGACAGGGGAGACACAACTCGTTGGGAGCGGTCTTTGCGCAAGCTCGGACCCGATGGCGTCGATAAGCAGTACTGGAAAAACATCATAAGCCAGACGCCTGATCAACAGACCATGATCTTTTCGAAAACGACCTAAGAACCTTGCTCCAATCGCAAGGCAGACGTTTATGAAGTCTGTGGTCCGGTGACCCAGCTCTGTTGGAAATGCTTTTGGAGGCGGGACTAGGTGGGCTCGGCTGATCTTTACCTTATGCTAAGCGAATTGATTTTTTTGAACGCGGTTTTGTCGCGCTGGCTTAAAACGCCCGATGCTCCGATTTGCGAACTCGGTCTCGAAACGCGCGACAAGCGCGCCCGCCCCTATTCCGGCGAGGAAATCCGAGCCATGCGGGCCAGCTTGAAGCGCCTCAGCTGGCAAAGTTATATCCGAGTGTTCTACAACGAGGGCCGTTTGTTCATCCGCCAGGTGCGTGGCCGCATCCCTTCCACATTAAGACGCTCGCCTACGTGCCGAGGCAAGGGATTGGCGGCCAGGTTAAAGCTGAGACAACTACGAAGGCATCAATTCGTAATCAAGCCTGACCCTCAGGCCCGCAAGCCATTGCCGGACAGCGGATGGGACATGGATCTAGGCCGCTTGCGAGATCTCTTCGAGCGCGAGATTATTGGTGCGCGGCCCGAAGACGCCGATCGAGATCATGACGACCACCATGGCGAAGGCGATGAAGGCGAACACGCCGGTCGTGCCGAA
>JBAUZZ010000259.1:0-15136 GCA_049585495.1 Chthoniobacterales bacterium
CTTCATGACGCTGCATTCCATCAGCGCCGCGCCCACGCACCCGTGTTTTCATCTCGGCTTCGATCGAAGTCATGGTTTCCGAAAACGAATCCATGACCATCTGGCGAACTTCGCTGCCCGGATTGCGAGCGAGATAAAGCGAAACGGATTTCGGGACCGAGAACGTGAAGTCGTAGCCTGCGGTCCGGTTGTTTTTGGTCCGAGCGGTCAGGCGTTCTTGGGTGCGGGGATCCAGGTTACTGGCAAGCTTAATAAAATCCCCGCGGCTGACTTGGCGGGAAAGCCCGAGCAGCTCAGCTGCTTTGCCTCCCCAGGTACCAATGCTGCGGTCTTGGTCGGAATAATAATCGCCACGGACCAAAGCTTCATCGAAATATTTGGCAGCTCCGGCAGCAGAAACTGATTGGGTTACGCGCAGCATGTAGTTAGTTGAGCAGAAGTGGGTAATTAACCTCGGCGACGAAGGAGGGGAAGTTCTGCGATGTAATTAGGGTAATTTACCATCACGCGGCTGGGGGGGTTCTTGCGGGCGGATAGTAGAGAGTAGGGGAAAGAGCCGCAAGAAAAGAGGGCAGGCGTCTTCCCTAAGCTTTTGGCTTAGGTTAGTTTAAAGGCGTTGATAGACGTTGAAATATTTACGTTAAAAAACGTTGAAATTTCAACGCCTTTCAACTTACGATCCGCGCCGTCAATGAGTCGTAGTTCGCGAGGTAAAATCCCGGTCGGTAGCCGGTCATTCCACTCAAAGCTCAGCCCCTACTTTGATCTAATCGCGAGCTCGCGCCGGCGGAAGAAGACTTGGGCGGAGATTGCTTGGGAAATTTCCACCAGAGGAACTAAATGCAGGCCGTGTTTATTTTCTTTGAACGCTGTAAGACCCGAGAGCAGGAGAGGGGAAGTCGTTACCCGCTTGGATGGAGCCGGGAGGGCCAGTTTCAGACTTTTTTGCGATTGCGCCGGCGGAACGATCTCCCGTAAATAAGCTCGTCTTCCGTTCCGCTCATTCATTGGATAGTTATCGTCGTGTTCAGCCTGGTCGGACCTGTATCGATGGATAACACAAGTCAAATCGTGAGATATTGTCCGTCTTCCCAACGATTGAGAGCAAAACGGTCGCCAAGGTCATTTCCTAGGAGTTTTTCTCGTGATTCCACTACTTCAAACAGGTCCGTTCTCTTCCTCACCTCGGGTAAGTTGCCATGCGCCGAGACGCAGCGGAACGGGTCCGACCTGAATGTGTCTCGGATGGTTCCGTCGACTGCCGCTTTGCCGCAAAAGGGGTCCAGAATAGGTCGCACGTTATCCAAGCGGCTGAGCCGCAAGGGAGGGATCGATGCTTAACCGAGGGCAGGAGCCAACGGAAATACCGGCGCATTCGAAAGCTCGACGACAAAAGTCGCCCCGCTGTTCAGACCGGCACTTAAGGCAAATAGGCGGCCGTGATGCTGTTCAAACGATGGCTTTCGATATAGTCAATCCAAGGCCCAGGCCGCCGAATCCGCGCGTAGCGGCCTGCTCGAATTCATCAAATATTTTCGGCAGCGCCTCCGGGTGGGCAGAGTAAAAGTTTACTTCGAATTGTTTGCGGCCACGTTCGCATCGGATGAATCTTCAACAGTTGACCGCATACTTTCTAGGGGCTCTGGCGAGTCTTCTTGCGATCGTGAATCCCCCTATTGCTGTCCCGTTATTTGTCGCCTTGTCCGCGAAGCTTAGCCCGAAGAAACGAGCAAAACGAGCATCCAGTGTTGCTCTCAATGTCGCAATTATCCTGCTGTGTGTCCTGGTATTCGGGAGTCTGATTCTCCGGATTTTTGGGATCTCTCTGGGCGCAGTAAGGGTTGCCAGAGGTTTGATCATAGCCTTCCTCGGTTTTCGTATGTTGTTCCCGGCCAGGTCGCATGATCATGATCCGCGGGACAAAAATCTGGAGCCTACAGCGGAGGAATCTGATTACACATTTGTCCCACTGGCCTTACCGACGCTGGCCGGCCCGGGATCGATGGCGGTCGTGATCGGATATTCTACGTTGATTCAACAGGGCCACTCGATTCCTGAGCAAATCGCGGAATATGTGTTGACGGCAGGCACCATACTGGTTGTTGCACTGGCGGTCTGGATCGTGTTACGAAGCAGCAACTTGATTGCTCAGAGACTCGGTGACCATGGATTGACCGCGCTCAGCCGAGTCATAGGTTTTTTGATGGTTTGTATTGGAATCCAGTTTATTCCTTCGGGGGTGCACCAACTCTTGAAGACCCTCAATCCTTTAGGCTTCCCGGTTTATCCTCGCTGAAGTGTGTATCGGTGGATAACTAAGAGCGCTAGCGTAATAACGATGATGAGGACTGCATCAACGCCTAACTCGATCATGGCCTGGTTAAACCGGTCCCAATTCGCCCCTGCGCCGATATTGCCGGCTTCGTGTTCCAAATGTTGGGCCTCATTCAACGATAGATTGGCGCCGATAGCTAGGATCCGTCGCGCTGCCGAGATGCCGCCGATAACCAGGAACGGTACCAGATCTCCAACGTCGACGTTTAGTTCTCGCTTGCGCAGAAACCGTGCGACAGTGCGCAGCACTTCCATAATGATCAAAACCAGCAGGAGATCGTTTACCAAGGAAAATATTCCCTGCAGCGGGTCGGCTCGCTGAAAATAGCTCACCGCGCTAAGTGCGGCGTAACCACAAGTCACCGCCGCAGTGATGAGCAGCAACCCAGCTACAACTATGTAGACAAACTTAAAGCGCCTTCGTTGCTTCGGAGAGCGTAAAGGGTCGCACCCACGTGACCCGGATTACCAATGAAGCGAGCTCCTTACGCCTGCTTGCTAACAACATTCCGCAAGCGTAGCCTCCTTCTCCACCTCTTCCTGAGAGTTAGTCTTCAGCTGAAGAACGAAGCGCACCTGTTCTGCGTTTCCTTCATTTCACGCATTAGATCCCATGCTTGTCTGGGTGTGCTCTACTGCCGATGGAGAGCACGGACCTTGGATTAGCGCTGTAGTCGCGCTCCTTCAGAGCGCCGGGCACGAAAACCTGGGGCTGCGCCCAGGCGGGGTTTGTGGGGCGCTTCCAGCGTCAAATCAGACACCAGATAACAAACGCGGTTGAAAGCAGCCTTGCGGCGGAGGAGCACCGCCTGTACGGGCACGAAGCTCTCACTGATGCCGATCGTGCGCGGCTAGCGAAAATCAATATCGAACTAGATCAGTGCTGGGACTTGTTGCGGCAGCGTCAGGCTTTGCGCAATGCCGGACGCAATCCAAATGAGGCGCATGTTCGGCCGCCCGAGATAGTCGAAAATTACGAACAGTGACAGGGAAGGAGTCAGTGGAAATTCCAGCGCGCGTTTGAACAGACTTATCTCTGTGAGCGCCAATTTACTTTGCGATAACGTTCGAGCGCGTCTGCCCAGTGACCTGCGCTAAAATGGCCGGCGACTTCTGAGCCGGGTAGGTGATCCTGCTGCCTCGAACTTTCGCGAAGTGTGTGAGCACATGAACCTGGCGGCGGGTTGAGCTCAAAATGTGCTCAGTGTGAATCTCGCGAACCAGCAAGGCATCGGTAAGTGCGGGATCGCCAACCTAGCCGAGGAGCGCTCTGAGCTTGTAGGGTGCCTGGGTCAGGCGCCGGGGAGCGTCCTGAACGGGATCCCCCGGCGGGTGAGCCGGTCGCCCTACAACAGCCGAATCGCGAATTCGCTAGGCGGATCGCGGAGCCGCATCGGCGATCAGCAACTGAGGATTATGTCGCGAGCGTGGAATAGGACGTACATCGACTACCCCACTCGCTCCATGCACCAATAGCAAGTCGATGAATTCCTCGAGCGCCCGCGTGGAATGGCCGATTGTCAGCACAATCGGCGAAGTTTTTGGCATATCTCGTTCACCAAGTTTACCTGCAGAAAAATCTTTCGCGGCTTCGGTCTCGAGCTCCGCCTTGTTACATGGAGAATAGCGGCGGAGACGCCCCGCTACTATTTACTTATCTTGTCAGGCGAGAAAATAGGCGGTGAACAACTGCGATCGGTACAGAGGAATGCGGCGGCCTGTTCCAGTTCCGGATACTGTACGTCGGGCTTTGGTAACGCGCCCTCGTTCTGGTCCCACCACTCGACACGCTTGTAAGTCATAGGCAGTCTTAGGGCGGCAAATAATGCACGAGCGGCAGGATCACTCTTACGACCCACGATCGCAAGGTGCAGCGGAGCTGCATGATTTTTTCGAAATGGGGATGCTGCCAATCGCCATCGGTCGAATACTGGTAGACGCCGCCCCACGCTGGATCCATGAGATCGAGTTGCACAGCGAGCGTCTCGCGCGCCATGCGCTCAAAATCTTTGTCACCGCGCAACGTCACGGACATGCAATACTCGATGATGTCCCAGTCTAGCCATTTCTGCGCCGCGCCCCAACCGCGATTGTTGTGATCGTAAGTATCGATCAACACCTCTCGCCTCGGGAAGGACGGATCGAAGCGCACGGAGTAGTTTCCTACAACGTTAAGTGTCAGCGCAGAGGTATCGCGTAATCGGTTGTTTGCCAGTGAGCCGCGATAGACGCCGTTCTACCGGCTCGAAGAGGAGCTCGTCGATCGTTTGGAGCAGGAGCGGCAAGTCGAGAGGCTTTTCCATCAATGCGGCGACTCCCGCGGCAGCTGCCAGCGGATATTGATCCGGCCGCGCGGTTATGACGATCACTTGAAGCAGCGGATGGATCGTCGTGAGTCGCTCGAAGGTTTCCCAGCCGCCTTTAACTGGCATACTGAGGTCGAGCAGAGCAACGTCGATGTGGCCTTGGCGGAAGTGCTCAATTGCTTCGCGGCCATTTGTTGCGACGATAACATTGTAACCCTCAGAAGCGAGCGCTGCTCTCAACGAGGCGAGCACTTCTCTGTCATCATCAGCCAAGAGTATTTTTGCTTTCATGCCTGTAAGTTTGGTTTAAGGCCTGAAGGCAAGCGCCGTGCCAGGTAGGCGGTCTGACTGCAAGATATTCTGCAGCGGGAGAGGTTACACCAATTAGACGCTTGCCTCACGTGCTGTCGGTGAACACGGAACAACCACCAGTGGTAATTTGTTTACCATCTGGCATGGGTTGCCCTTGCGCTTTTTCCGGCTCGCTCAGCCGCGGGACAGCCGATGCGGTTTGTCCCTCGGCGCCTGAGCCAGGCGACCCACAAAGCCGGACGCGGCGAAGCGCGTCCCTCCGGCGGAATTCTGCTGCCTGAGCCTGCATCGCTCAAAAATCTCTAAGGATTTATGAGCGATGCAGGCTAGGGAGGCTGAAGCCATATTCTCTTTAGTGCGAGAGGCCTGCAGGGTCGCGTGCCGGCGCTTCGTGCTGCCGCTGATCCCTGAACAACCACTAGTGGTAATCTGTCTATCATCTGGCATGAAGATTTCATTGCGCGTACGGCTCACCGGCCTGGCGTTTGCGATCGTTTTGTTGGCAGCGGTAATCGTCGGCGCCGCGACCGTTACTTGGCGGCAGGTGACTGCGTTGCGACGGCATTTCACCAGCGTTCGGATCGAGAGTTTTCACATTGCGGAACACCTGCAGACGGCGGTGCTCATTCTAAACTCTACATTGCTCCGTTTTGTCCTGCGACGGAACCCTGGCGACTGGCAAAGTTTTACGCGCGATACCGACCAACTGGAAGCGTGGCTTCGGGGGCAGCAGCTGAGTACGCCGCGCGAACGGCGCGATATCGTTCAAGTGCTGAGCGGCCTCACGGCGTATCGAGCCGAAGCAAGGGGGATCGCGTCAATTGATGATCACAACAGTGGCGACCTGCCAAATGTTGTTTCGAAAATCGAAAACGCCTCACAGAAGTCGCTCAGTCTTGGATACGACCTCGCCAGCGCGCATCGCACCGCGGCGCAACAACTGGTCGACGCTGCTCAAAAGTCACTGGCTCTGTTGCAAGAAATCATATTCGGCGCTCTGGCTTTGCTTATGATTCTCGGTGCCTGGGCCATCGCCCTGGTCTACCGGGAAATGATCGCGCCCTTGCAGTTGAAACTTGTCGAAAGCCATGCCACGATTGAGCGGCAGGAAAAGCTTGCCTCCCTCGGCGTTCTCGCTGCCGGCGTCGCACACGAAATCCGCAACCCTCTGACCGCTATCAAGGCCCGCCTGTTCACGTTGAAGAAGGCGTTGGGAGAAAGTCTGAGCGCGGTCGACGATGCGAACGTCATCGAGCGCGAAATCAGTCGGCTGGAGCGTATCGTCCGGGAGGTGCTTCTGTTTGCGCGCCCTGCCGAACCGCGGCAGGTTGCCATTTCCGCGGTTGTTTTACTATGCGAGATCCGCGATCTGATGAGATCTCAACTGGAAAAATCGGACATCAAGTTGACTGTCGACGGCTCAAACGACATAACGATCCAAGGGGATCCCAATCAGTTGAAACAGGTGCTGCTCAACCTCATCCGGAACAGTGCGGAAAGCATTGGCGAGCATGGCCAAATCGCGCTGCGAGCGGTTGCGGAGCGAGCGAGTCTCGGCAATCGGCCCATGAACGTCGCCATTCTCGAAGTCGAGGATAGCGGCAAAGGGATCTCACCCGAGGTGCAAAAGCGACTGTTCGATCCTTTTTATACTACCAAGCCTGCGGGCACCGGCCTTGGACTGTCAATTGCGGCACGCATCATCGAACAGCATGGCGGAGCTTTGCGTTACAAAACCGATGTTGGTCGCGGCACAACTTTCGGCATCGTACTGCCGCTCAAGCCAACCCATGAAAAATGAAATTCTCCTGGTTGAAGACGACGATTCGCTTGCGGCGTCACTTGAACGCGTATTCAGGCTTGCTGGATATGATGTGACCGTCGCCCCGAACGGAGAAGTCGGCCGTGAACGCGCGAGTGAAAACCGCTTCGCCGCTGTCGTAACGGATTTTAGACTACCGCGCCTGAGTGGTCTCGACCTCGTCAAAGAAATTCGTGCCAGGAATGGACGTGTGCCGATCATTCTCATAACGGCATACGGCACGGCCGACCTGGCGATCGAAGCGATAAAATGGGGCGCCTACGATTACTTGCTCAAACCATTTGAGATGGCCGACATGCTCAAGATGATCGCGGATGCCGTCGCGCACCACGATCTCACTGCACGCGCTGTTGAAGTCGGGGGTGACCAAACACCGCCGCCTACACTGGTCGGCAAGAGCGGAGTCATGCAGACGGTTTATAAGGAGATCGGACGTGTCGCTGCCGCCCCGGTTGCAGTGCTGATCCAAGGCGAGTCCGGCACCGGGAAGGAAGTCGTGGCCCGAGCGATTTGGCAGTATAGCACGCGGGCCGACAAACCGTTCGTCGCAGTCAGCTGCACGACCATACCCGAGACGCTGGCCGAAAGCGAGCTGTTCGGTCATGAGCGAGGGGCATTTACCGGGGCCGAGGCACGGCGGATCGGTCGGTTCGAGCAGGCGCATCGGGGCACTATATTTCTCGACGAAATTGGGGACATGCCTTTGCCGATTCAGGCTAAACTGCTCCGGGTGCTGGAGGAAAAATCCCTTCAACGAGTGGGGGGACGTGAACCAATTTCAATCGATGTACGCGTTATCGCCGCCACCCATCGCGATCTCCGGGTCGCCATCCGGGAGAAGCGATTTAGAGAGGATCTTTTTTACCGGCTTGGCGTCGTTTGCATCACGTTGCCAGCATTGCGGAACCGGCCCGAGGATATCCCGGAGCTCGTACGCTATTTTTTGGGTCGGCGAAGTGTTGAGATGGGAATCGATAAACCGTCAATCCAGGACGAGGCGATGGAGTTTCTTCAACAGCAACCGTGGCTGGGAAACGTGCGCGAGCTCGAAAGCGCTTTGCGTCGAGCCCTGCTCGTCACGCCGGGATACGCAATCACACTAAAAGATGTCCGCCGTGCCGTGCTCGCGACCCCAGGATCAGGCACAGGATACGAGCAGTCGCTCTCCGTGTTGGTAAAGGAGAGTCTCACCCGCGCGGAACGCGGTGAGTCGGTCGAAGTTTATTCGGAGTTAATCGGGCTGCTTGAGCGCGAACTCTTCGCTCAGGCTATGAAACTCGCATCTGGCAACCAACTGCGGGCCGCGTGCTGGCTCGGTATCTCCCGGCTCACCTTCCGACACAGGCTTCAGAAGCTTGGCTTCTATGGCACGAAAGCCGACTAAGTCCAAGCTGTACTCACGGCAGAATCAGGACTTATCTCCGCCATCAGAGATACTGCATCTTCACTGAAACGCTATTCAGTTGTGGCCAGCACCGGTGATTCGTGCCGATCGAAGTCATTGACTCGATAAATAATCACGGATCCAATCCAGCTCAGCACGAAAACAGCAATAATCACAAAGCCCAAGGTGCCAAAATTATTATTCAGACTTCCGACGAAGTCCCATACTCCTCCACTCAGATTTAGCCGATCCCTAAGCAGGCCGATAGCTTCGATCCCTCCGATCAACAACGCGACCACTACCGACACAAATGTAATTGTAAGGTTGTAATAGAGTTTGCGGATCGGCTTGACGAATGCCCACCCGTAAGCCCCGACCATCAAAATGCCATCGGTTGTGTCAATCAGTGTCATTCCCGCAGTAAAGAGGGTGGGGAAGACAGCCATAGCTTCCACCGATAAGCCTTTGGCTGCAGCTGCAGCCGACATTCCCAGAAGAGCGACTTCAGTTGCCGTATCGAACCCGAGGCCGAAGAGCAAGCCAATCGGATACATCTGCCAGGGAGAAGAGAGCATCCGGAAGAGCGGACGAAAGATTCGACTGAAAAAACCACCGCCCAGCAGCGCGTCGGGGCTTTGGTCGGTATAGCCTCCTTCTGTCCGTGCCATTCGGAATGTATTCCAGACGCCGCGAAGGATCACAATGTTGATGAGGGCTATTGAAATGAGGAAAAAGGCAGAAATCGAGGTGCCGACTGCCGCGCCGATTTCTTTCACGACGTCCATCTGCTTCTCAACGGCCGAAGCGGTTGCGTAAACGATCAACGACGCGATCACGACGATCGTGGAATGTCCAAGCGAAAAGAAGAACCCGACCGATGCTGGACGTCGACCTTCCTGCATGAGCTTACGAGTCACATTGTCAATCGCGGCGATATGATCAGCGTCTACCGCATGGCGAAGACCAAAGGTATAAGCCAGGAGAGCAGTCCCGAGAAGAAGCGGCTTGTCGTGAAAAGCAAGCATTGCCCAAATCCAGGCTCCGATGTTTACGAAAGCCAAAAATCCGTAAAACCCGATCACTCGGTTTCGGAAACTGCGTGCGAATACTTCCCTCATCATGACCGGCTGAAGCGCCATTTCCATTATGGACCCGTCGCGTTCAGACAGAGTAACACGTCCAGACGAACCGTGTCACCGAAAAACCGAGACCGATTCGACGAGTTAACGTCTGTCTGGCGTATCTTTGTTCGCGGATCGCTAGTTCAGTAATCGACTCTTTGACTGACGAAACGCGCAGCGGATATTGAACGCATGGAGAGAGACCAGGTCGCCCGTTTCGGGGTTTCTTTGAATCCGTCGCTGCTTCGCGACCTCGATCGGATGGTCCGAAAAAAAGGTTATCAAAATCGCTCTCTGGCGATTAGCGAAATGATCCGCGACCAATTAGTCGAGCATCACCAGGAACTGGGAGATAACCAGGTAGTCGGAACGATTACCCTGGTTTACGACCATCATCGTCCCCAGGTCCAGAAAACACTTACGGACCTACAGCACAAACACCTTCATACTATCGTCTCGACTCTCCATGTGCATCTTGACCACGACAACTGTCTGGAGGTGCTCGTTGTTCGGGGTAAGGCTTCGCTCGTGAGGAGCGTTGCCAATCACCTCATCGCCGCGAAGGGCATTAAGCACGGAAAGCTGACGCTCACGACGACCGGCAAAGATTTGCCCCGGTGAGAGATTAGAGGCGCGTAGCCCAAGGACTGGAGCCCGCAAGAAATTGTCCTGGCTGCCAAGGAAGCTTTACACCGGTGTGAAACGGCCAATGATATTAAGTCTATGAGATGCCATCGATGGCTGCTGATCCTCTGGGCCGCCGGCGCCGCACTTTTTTTGACCTCATGCGCCAGCAGCGAAGAAAGTTCGACACCGGCCCAGCACAAAATGTACGGAACGAACTCACCAGGATATTGACGCGTCCCGCGCCCGGGTGGCGGCCTTTTCCTTGGCGAGCAGCTTCTTGCGGGCAGCGAGCCATTCGTCTCGGGAGACGACTTTTGGGAGGATTATGTTGGTCGTTTTTACCGTGCAATCTCCTTTGTTTGGATCGTGGGAATTGGACTCTTCGCTCTTAAGAGAGCCTCTTTCACGAGGAGCACGCGGCACAGGCGTCTCACTGCCGGGTACAGCAGCAAGGCCACGCACAGTAACAGAAGCGACGCCCGCAAGCGCGTTGCGGTTGAGAGCGAAAGCCCGACTCCAGTCCCAATCGCAACATAGGCTGCGAGACACGCGGGGCACTTTGGCATTAGCGCCAAGATTGTACCCGGAAGAATCCAGCCGGCGATCTGGAGACAACGCCGGGCGAATGTCAGCGGATGCGTCTCTCCATCCTTGGTCGGCGTTGCGACCCGCTCGAAGCGTGAGCCGTTCGCAGCGGCTTCGCAGCAACGATGAGTGTTCACGAGCGCGTCTCCGCCGATCCGCCTAAGCACGTCGGGGACGATGGCGATGCTGTCTCCGGCCAGTAGGGCTTGGTCGGGTCCGCGAACTCGTGGGTACCGTAACGATCGTGGTGGCGGACCCACTCCATCGTGAATCCGAGGTGGTCCTCGTCGCGGCCCTTGGGCACCATGTCGAGGATCATGTACGTACCGACCAGTTGCTCGAGGCCGCGCCCATAGGTGGAGTAAGTGTGGAAGACGTCCCCGTTCGCGTCCCTGTAGAAGACGCTGATGCCCGGTGCCTCCTCGCTGGGGAACTCCTGCTCTGTGTAGTTGTAATTCACTTTGCCCTGCGCCATCTCTTCCCTGGTGAACGAAGCGTGGAAGTCAGGGTTGAAGTCTGTGCCGTATGACGACACCCAGTTGAACCGCCAGCCCATGCGGTTTTTGAACGCCTCGAGCCTGGCCAGCGGCGCCCGCGAGACCATCACCATCGTGACGTCGCGTGCCGCCAGGTGGGCGACCGCGCCGTCGATATGGTCGGACACGAACGAGCAGCTCGGACAGCCCTCCTTCCATTCCGGTCCGAACATGAAGTGGTAGATGACCAATTGGCTGTGTCCGGCGAAGAGGTCCGCCAACGATACCTTTCCACCGGGAGCGTCGAAGACGTATTTCTTTTCCACTCGCACCCAAGGCAGCTCGCGGCGTTCTGCGTTTAGGCGGTCCCGAAGCCGCGTGAGCTCCTTCTCCTTCCTCAGCAGCTCTTTACGCAACGGAAGCCATTGCTCCGGCGAAACGGTCGGATGTTCTGAAATTCGGTTTCTCCTTTCGGAGGTCGGTGTTGTCGTGTCCATATTTGTTGAGTTTAATAATACGACGAACGAGCCAACACCTTCAGGACACATCGGCCATTTAATCGAGGTCCGGGAACGCTTCCGGCCTTTCCCACTGCAACAGCTTATTCGTTCCAGCTTGATGCACTTCTACAGGTGAGCTCCAGAGCGGTGCTAACCCCGATACGCGAAAAACAATGGTGGCTTCGGTAGGGCGAATTCGTCCCGCGAAGCGACCCGAAGCGGGACAAACGAGCCTCAAGGCGCTAGCAACATTGGCGGTTTAGGTTCAGCAAGCTTCGCCCTACCGTCATTCCTCAATTACGCTGATCCTAATCGCCTCATTTCTCAAGAATCAATTGTGGTTGCGGCTCCGCCGCGCAGTGAGCTTCTGTGAGAATCTTTTTTGCGTGCTTCTGTGAGATCTGTGAGCGATCCGGGCTAAGGCTCTGTCTATAGCTCGGGGGCAGGAGTCTGACTATGGCAAGGGTCGCCGGTGTGGCCTGCTTTGTCTGAGCTCGCTTATTTGCTTGCGTGCTGCGCTAAGGACTCTTTTGTTCTCCTTGATGATTGACTCGCCTTCTTTGGGGCTCATTTCACCGCTCCCGATCATCTCTATCAGGTCGTCCAGCTTGTCGAGCCATTCATCGAGCTCGTCCAATGGGGACAGGTTTTTTTGTTCGGTTTTCATGGGTTTCTGTTCTCCTTCCGACCGATGCACAATATCGCACGATTCATTTACTTTTTGACCATTTCAGAAACGATTCAGTAAATAGAGACCTGCTGCAATGACATCGATTTCCCAGCGTTTCCTATCCACCACGGCACCTTACTTGCCGATGACCTACAATGCACTGACGACCCGCTACGACAATATGCCCTTTCGGCGCGCGGGACGGAGCGGCTTGTTCTTGCCCTCGATATCACTCGGTCTTTGGCATAATTTCGGCGAGGCCGACCCGATTGCCAACAGCCAGGCGATCCTGCGGCGTTCCTTCGACCTCGGCATCACCCATTTTGATCTGGCAAACAATTATGGTCCCCCACAGGGCGCCGCTGAACGAACCTTCGGACTGATTTTTAATGCCGATTTCCGAGCTTATCGTGACGAAATAGTCATTTCGACCAAAGCAGGCTACGACATGTGGCCTGGTCCCTACGGTGAGTGGGGTTCGCGGAAATATCTAATCGCCAGTCTCGACCAGAGCTTGATCCGGTTGGGGCTCGATTACGTGGACGTATTTTATTCGCATCGCCCCGACCCGGAGACACCGCTGGAGGAGACGATGGGAGCGCTCGATCACCTAGTGCGCAGCGGCAAAGCACTCTATGTCGGCATCTCGAATTATTCTCCGGAACAGACCCGCGAATCCTCGCGAATCCTGCGCGCCCTGGGCACCCCCTGCCTCCTTCATCAACCGCGTTACAATATGTTTGATCGCCATATTGAGGATGGCCTGCTTGATGTCCTTAAAGGGGAAGGCATCGGCTGCGTCGTTTTCTCACCGCTGGCGCAGGGCCTTCTTACGGAGCGTTACTTAGATGGAATCCCAACCGATTCACGCGCGGGCAAAGCGGGCCGGTTCCTTAAACCGGAGAATGTTAACGAGGAAGCGGTCGGACGCGCTCGGCGGTTGGCTGCATTGGCCCGGCAGCGAGGCCAGACTTTGGCACAACTAGCAGTGACCTGGATCTTGCGCCAGCCACAGATCACCTCGGTCCTGATCGGCGCGAGCCGGACCGCACAGGTCGAGGAACTGCATGCCGGGCTTGCTTATCCGCAACTAACAGTTAACGAACTCGAAGAAATCGAGAAGTGCCTCAAATAGCTGATCTGCGATCAATTGTGCGCCGCGATGATTGGATTTTGCAAAACTATTCGTAAGGCGGTGGCAGGCTGATCTCGCTGCGGCTGCCCAGTTGAAAGCCGGCGTGCAAGGGCCAGTTTCGTCGTTTCCACTGCAAATCGAATCTGGTTTTCGAACGAACCGCCGTAGCGATCGGTGCGCCGGTTGGTAATTGGAGAGAGAAAACTGTGTCCCAGATAACCGTGGGCAAAATGCAGTTCCAACAACCGGAATCCAGCTCGCAGAGCGCGTTGGCCACACGGCGCCAGCACCAACCTCCATGCCAAGCGCCATGTACTAGAACGAAGATCTGAGGGGTGATCGTGGGGTCAAAAACGTTGGTTCGGCCATCAGATCCGAGTAGCAGATTCCAACCCGCGCAGCAAACTTGCTCTGGAGCGTTAACGGTCGATCCCCGCAGCGAAGAAAACGGGGTGGTAGCTTGCATCTAAAGGACCAAGCCCCCCAAACACCTTTTCTTTCCCAAAGAAGTAGACAATGCGCGCCATTTTCGCAAGAATCGCTGATTCCCTATGACCACTGAAGAAGTCTTGGGTGCTTTGGGCCGGTACATGAAGCAGTCCAACGAGAGCGACCGGCAGACGGCCGCGAAGTTGGGGGTTAATCGTATGACATTGAGCGGCTGGCTCCGTGGTAGAGATCGGCCCCAAAAATGTTTGTTGGCGCGCGTAGCCGGGTTCTTGAAACGTGTAGGCTACCTGCCCAATCCAACGATTCGGGAATGGGGCAGCGAGCCCCGCTCACCTAAAACGGGAACCCGATAAGCCCCTCTTGTCACAGAAAGGTGGGCGAGGGGAGCTCATCGATGGCGCTCTGCGGCAACGGCTTCACTCCGCCCAAAGATTCCGCCGCCCATACCGTTTTAGCATAGGTTTCGAGCACCTCAAGGCGGTGATATGCTTCGCGAACGTCTTTCCCGACGGCGGTGGCACCGTGGTTCTCCAGGATAAACGCATTGTGCTTACGGCAATAAGGAGAGATTGCATTCGCCAGACCAGACGAAGAAGGACGTCCATATGGAACCAGGATCACATCTCCGATCGTAGCGATCAGTTCCGGCAAGATGTTCTTCGGCAAGGGACGTCGCGCAGCTGCGAACGCCGTGCAGAAGATCGGATGCCCATGGGCGACACCGCCGACACCGGGACGTTGTCGATAAAACTCGAGATGCATGAGTCTCTCGGACGTAGGCTCGCGTTCTCCTTCCAGAATCTTCCCCTCGAGACTGAACCGAACGAGCATTTCCGGTTCGATCTCTCCTTTGTTGATCCCTGACGGCGTCATCAGGATCGTGCCATCCTTATCGCGAGCGCTGACGTTCCCTTGGGTGCCGGCAACTAACCCCTTCGCGGCCATGAGCCGGCAACAGCCTACGAGGTCTTCACGCAGATTGAGATACTTCATAGTCAATCGAATTGAGCGGTATTCTTGATCGAGAGGGCAGGGGATCATCCTCCTCTGTTCGGACTGATAATATCTCAGAAGAAGTGTCAAATCTGCGTGAACATTTATTTTCGCAACCGAGAGAAGGGGATTTCTCCCATTGGCCCGACTTATCACTCCGCCGACTCTGGTTACATACCCGTCGCCAGGCACGCTGCATTGAGCACATTTAGTGCGTAAATTCTTGGGTAACCTTCTGATGGAAAGGCGGTAATACGAACTCGCTTGCTATTTTAGGGCCGTACTTTTCCCCTGCGAAACGGTATCAGTTGATATAGCTTCCCCTCTCTCTTGAAGAGCATCAGGATGCCGACCGTAAGATGGACAGGCTAATCGACATTCAGGCGATTGCCGCCGAGGCGTTTGCCACCTTGGGTACCGG
>JBAUZZ010000260.1:0-5764 GCA_049585495.1 Chthoniobacterales bacterium
GCTAACGGCGTCACGCTTAAACTCTTCGTCAAAGCGTCGGCCAAATTTACTCCTTGGTTTCTGATTCTTCTTTTCCACGGCCTCAGGCTTAGCTTACACCTGTCCGCAAGATCGAAGACACCCCACACCTCAGGGTGTTGACTTAACACAGCCTCGACTTCCCCTAGTTCAATCCGGTAGCCTCTGATCTTGACCTGGTCATCCATCCGCCCCAGGTACTCGATGTTCCCGTCCGCCCGCCATCGTGTCAGGTCCCCGCTGCGGTAGAGCCGTTCTCCAGCCTTAAACGGGTTAGCGATGAAGCGTTCGGCCGTCAATTCCGGCCGGTTCAGGTAGCCGCGCGCGACCTGGACTCCGCCAATGCACAATTCCCCAGCTACCCCGATCGGTACGGGCCGTTTATGGCTGTCCAGGATGTAGAGGCTGGTATTGGCTAGCGGCCGTCCGATCGGGATTGTGTCCTCGGGCGAACGCACCGGATAAAAGGTCACGTCAATGGCCGTCTCGGTCGGACCGTAGAGATTATGCAGTTCGGTGCGATCTCCAAACCGTTCAAAGAATCTTTTGGTTAGTTCTGCTCCCAGGGCTTCCCCGCCACAAAAACAACGCCGCAGACTCCCCAGCGATCGTCCGGCCTCCAGCGATTCTAAGAACACCCCCAACATCGAAGGCACGAAATGGATCACCGAAACTTGGTTGCGTTCGATGACTTCAGCCAATTCTAAGGGCTCTTTCTCCGCTCCAGGACGCAACAGCACCATCCTGGCGCCAAGCATCGGCGGCAATAGCAGTTCCCAGACCGAGACGTCAAAGGTGAAGGTGGTCTTTTGTAAGAAAACGTCGCTACTATCGAAGCCGTACTGCTCAATTCTCCACAACAACTGATTTACGATCGCCTTTTGCTCGGTGAGTACTCCCTTAGGCTGTCCGGTGGAACCTGAGGTGTAGATCACGTGCGCGAGATTCTCCGAGTGCGTGCGATTGGGGGGATTGGCGTCGCTCTCGGCGGCAAAATCGTCCTCGAGGAAAACGACTTTCGCGTCGTACTTAGTCAGCCGAGCAACCAGGCGGCGCTGCGCGAGCACGACCCTCGGCTGCGCGTCGCCGAGCATGAATGCGAGTCGATCCGCGGGATAGGTGGGGTCGAGCGGCAGATACGCACCGCCGGCTTTGAGCGTGGCTATCAGGCCTATGACCATCTCGAGCGAGCGCTCGGCGAAGACGCCTACGATCACCTCAGGGCCGACGCCGAGCTTATGCAGGCGATGCGCGAGTTGGTTCGCTCGGCGGTTAACTTCGCTGTAAGTGAGCGATTCGTCCTCGAAAACCAGCGCAATTGCATCCGGCGTCCGCTCGACCTGCGCCTCGATCAATTCATGCAGGCAGACATTCGTCGGGTAATCGCGCCAGGTGTTGTTCCACTCAATGAGGATCTTTCGGCGTTCCACTTCATCGAGCAGCGGCAGTTCTGAGACGTGCACGTCCGGATTCGCGACGATGTCGGCGATTTGTAGAGGGAAATTTGAACAAGGCATTCGTTAGTTTCTTAGGGTTCAGGTCAACGGTTTTGTGAAGTATTTGCCGAGCACGGCGACTGCTTGTTCGCGAATTTGGTAGATCCGGTACTCGGTCACCCCGAACAAAGCGGCAATCTTCGAGAGCTGCATGTTTTCATGATAGTACATGGCCAGCACCTTCTTCTGGAGCTCTGGGAGTTGCGCCATGCGCTCAACCAGCAGCGAAATGATTTCTTTGCGCTTCAAGGCATCGTCCTCGCAAAAGACCTTGTATGTTCGTCCGCTTTTAATTTTCATCGCTGACTCTTCTTTGCCGGAATTTTTCCCAACGTTCATTTATGTGCCTCCCCGCGATGTCACAGATTTCTGATTAAATTTCTCGTTTATGGAGGGTGTAGTTACAACGTTTTCCAGTCGGAGAACTTCTCTGGGAGCCGATCCATCGGGTTTTCCAGCCGCAAGCGCGTGCCTGTGGCGCAATTGCGCCAGCTCGGTCGGAAATTAAAATTCCGGTACGGAGTTTTTTGGGCGTGGAGAGAAAACATGTGCAAAACGCTTGAAAATGTTGCGCGATAAGTCGCCGGTTTTCGAAATAGCAGGCATCGACCCGAGACGGCAGGGAGTTCTGTTCGGGCGCGGATGGGTCCGCGATATTCCTCGGTCTCGTGTAAGCTGCTGAATTCCGTCGATAAAGTCTCGTTCATCGCGGTTCTGGAGGGGGGTTGCTCGCCTCCAAGATTTCTGATCGATGTAGCGTTTTTCAATAGAATCAGCTACCTAGAGGTGAACCGAATTACTTGGCAAACGCCAGGTGAGCGTTCACTCGCTCGGATTTTAGAAGTGAACATGCTCAATTAGAAGAGCTCATGCGACCGCACTGGCCAAGAGCCTTCTGACCAAGGCCCGTAGTTACGCCCTTACGCTCTGGCCGCGACTGAGTCTTCCCGGAATATCGGAAGCTCGATAACCAATCGGCCTCATTTTATCAGCGACGATCAGGAGAGTCCCGAAATTCATGGCTCTCAAGATGATCTATGAGCTGATCAACGACTTCTAAATAGATCTTTTTAAACGCCTCGGCAATCTTCCGGCTTGTGCTTGCTTCTTGACATTTCGGATCCCACAAGCTGGAGTGAACCGATTTAGTAAACCGCTTTACCAACATGAAAAAATTCTTGGCCGGAACCGTAATCCTTTCGGCGATAACTTGCGCTTTGCTTAGCCCGTCGGTTGCGCAAAACCCCGCCCAGAAGCTCAAAGTGGGGCTCGTCCTGATTAATCTCCAGGCGAAGTTCTTCAATGATATCAACGCGGGAGCAAACGACGAAGCGAAGAAGGCGGGTGTGGAACTGCAGGTCATCGATGGGAACAATGACCCTACCGCTCAGGTCAACGCCGATCAAACAACACTGTAGGCCTTTCCGCGCTGAGCCACGCACGCGTGCAAAGCCAGCGCAGTAACCGGAAGGGTTCGGATGGTTCGCTGAAGTCGCGGTATCCGAGACGGCGCTGAATTTTCACCGGCATGTTCACGGTGCGAGGCTGGCCGGTCCAGATAACGATTCAGACAGCACGTATCAGCAACGGATAATTGCGCAGCAAGATGTTTCACAACGCCAGGAGGAACATCCGTGGGATCGCTGAGAAATGTGCCCAAGAAGCGCACAGTGCACAATTGCAACGCGAAACCGAGCCGGTTGTGTTCTCCGCGCCGGATCGAGATCAATCCGCGATCGGCATCGTCCAGGTAGAAATACCGCGCCAACTGCGCGCGTGTCGGCTCATCAGTATAGCGGCCATAACGCTTGGCATGTTCGTCGCTCAAAAGTCTACAGGCATGTTGCTCTCATCCTGAGATCAAGCGCAGCTTATCCTGCACGTGCTCCCGGCTGACCTGAGTGTAGCGGGCCGTGGTTTGAATTGCGGGTGTGCCCTTTTTGGTTACATGACCCAAGTAGTACGCTACTTCCTCGATAGTCCATCCTGCGGCACGAGCCCGGTGTGCAAAGTCATGCCGGAGATCGTGGAAGGTAACATCGTGGATTAGGCCCCATTCTTCGTTGTTGGCTTGCGCTTTGAGCGATCGGAACCAGTGATGGATGCCAGCCTCGGTGAATCGCGCAGCGCGTTGCGAGCTGAATACATAGGGACTGTCTTGATCTCGGTCTCCTTGCTGAAGGTACGTGTAGAGGGGTCGCCGAACCGCATTTAGCAGGTCGATGTCGCGCTTTTTGCCGCCCTTGTAACCTACATGGACCCATCCAACTTTCGGTCCGATGTGGAGATGCTCCATGCGGAGCCATGCGACATCGCTGATCCGGCATCCGGACCAGTATCCCAGCGCAAAGAGCGCTTCCCCGCGGGCGTCGTCCTGGCGTTCGACCAGGCTGCGCAGCACATAGCGCTGGTCGGGGCTTAGTTCTCGTGGTGCCAGGAGCGGTTGGGGTGGAAGCTCTACTCCACGGGCCGGGTTGCGTCGCAGCAGCTGCTTAGCCATCGCGCGAAACCGCGCACCGCCGACTTGACGCGTGCACAATGGCTGATGCTGTGGCCCTTAGACTGCAAATGGCTCAAGTAGGTCTGTAGGGCAGTCTTGGTCAATTGCTGCTGCGTGTTGAACGGGGCGCTGTTGCCAGCACGCTGCGAAATCCAATCCAAGAAATGCCTCAGTTCCCGTTGATACGCGTCCACCGTGGTGCCGGCTTTGCCGCTCAGCGATGCAATGAACTCTTTGAGGAGCGCGCCAGGGATCTTCATTTTTACGCCGCCCTATTTCCGATACGAGTTTTTAGGCCTCATTTGGGCGTTTATACCGATGTAGACAGCGATTTACCTATAGAATTCGTCACAGAAAGTATGTTCCGTGACGAGCTTTCTAGTACGAGCTGCTTTGGTAGTTTTTCTTCGTTCGATGTGCGATTCGGAAATTCTTCACACTTTGCTATACCCTGATCTCAGGAATGCATTGAAGTGGCAGCACTTGCCAAGAATCTCTGCCCCCCGATAACGAGCATATCCTTCGGCCCTTCGGATAAGCAGCGAACCGTCGAAGTGAAACCCAACGGTCCGCGTCGGAAGTCGGTAAGTGTTCGTCGCTCTTTGGACCAATACTGCAGACTGGTTTAAATGGCTAACCCACGATGACGGGTGCGGCACAGCAAAATGTTTCTGATTGACACCAAATAGGGCGAGTCGTCCAATGGGGTTGTCGCCCAGCGACCTTTGACCAAAGGCGTTGATCCTTCCGCCCTCCCGGCGACACGGCTGTTACCGGCGACGAAAGAAAATCCCGCGGCAGGTCGTTCGGCGACGACATCTAAAACGCCCGGAGGAAAACAATGAAAATGCTCTTACTACTTACCTTCACTGGGTTGGCAATCGGCTTCGTGCTGCCAGCCCTTGCCCAAGAGCAAAACATAGTCGATGCAGAAGTGCGCCAGCAGATTGAAGCGGTGTTAAGGAAGCATGAGGAGGCATATAATGAATACGACGCGGCTGCCTTCGCGGCGGGGTTCACGCAATACGCGGTTGAGTTGTCGCAAGGTGGTATGGCTCGGGGTCGGGAAGAAATCGAAGAAAGGTATGCAGCCGATCTCGCATCGCACCCCACCAAGCAGTCATTCAAGCTTCTTCAGGTGTGTGCCGTAGGCGACGCCATATGCGCGATCTCGGAATTTTTTCATTATAACACACAAACAAAGGGGCACTATGCCGCGATCTATGTCCGTGAGGGCAATACCTGGAAGATTCGCATGGCTTACGCCCAATGATCGCTGACACCAGCCTCGCCTGCTGAGGCGTGAGACGCTTCGATTTTCAAGTGCGGCACAGCAAATGTTTCTCATTGACACCGAAGAGGGCGAGCGTCCATTTGAAGTGTCGCTCAGAGATCTTTGACCAGGCGTTCCCTCTGCCCCTGGAGACACGGCTGCTACGGCGACTCGGAGAAATCCCGCCGCAGGTCGGTAGGCGACAGACCATCCTAAAAACCCGGGAAGACACGATGAAAATGCGCTTACCACTTGCCTTCACAGCGTTGGCAATCGGCTTTGCTGTGCCAGTCCTTGCCCAAGAGAAGAACACGATCGATCCAGCAGTACGTCAGCAGATTGAAGCGGTGAATATGAAGTATGACGAGGCGTATAATAAGGGTGACGCGGCTGCAATCGTAGCCAGATACACGCAGGACGCGGTTGAGGTGTGGGGGTGGGCGTCAGGTGGTGTGGCTTCGGGCTGGCAAGCCATCG
>JBAUZZ010000261.1:0-1738 GCA_049585495.1 Chthoniobacterales bacterium
CAAGGCTCCATATCCACCGCGCGGCGACGGATTATAGCAAAGAGGCTTTCGTTAAAGAGGTATGGCGCATGAAAGATTTTATCGCGTCGAACCGAATCGCAGTACTGAATGTTGCGGGTCCGAGAGACTCAAACCAGTCTGGCGTTTATGCGTTCGCCCTGAAGATGCTTCGGCAGTACTGGCAGAATCGGTAACGCCCTTATCCAGAGGAGTGCTCGGGCGCCGCATAACCTTAAGAAAGGACTGGAGGAACATCATCATGCTCAACAACCCCACCGTAGTATTCGACCCTTATGCGGCCGCCGATCTGCGCAACATTGTGCAGACGATGGTCGATAACTATAACGTTGCGGCCACCGGGCAAGCCGCATGGTATCCGGTCGCTTTCTTTCTCAATGACGACAATGGCGAGTTATTGGGCGGTTTGCTCGGAAATATCTGGGCCGCTTGGCTACATATTAGAACGCTTGCAGTGGCCGCGCCTGCGCGAGGGCATGGCTTTGGCAGGCAACTGATGAAGTGTGCCGAACTTTATGCGGTCGAGCGCGGCTGCACCGATGCATTCCTCGACACTTTCAGTTTCCAAGCGCGACCCTTCTACGAAAAACTCGGATATCGCGTCTTTGGGGTGCTTGAGAATCATCCCGCCGGACATCAGCATTATTTCATGACTAAGCAATTGAATGTCGTCTCGTGAGGCGTGCGCTCAGTGCCTCGTTTGAGATCCAGGATCCCTAGCGAATAGTTCCCTCCCCTGCCCTCTTCTGAAGAAACGGCCGTATTACTCGCTGAGAAGCTCCGCACCGCAGATCCGGGCGAAAGCCGTGCCATCTCCTTCGTCGCTGTCACGGGACCGGGCTGCGATGGTGGGCCGCGATAGTTGATGGCGTGCTGGCGCGGACCGAACGAGACTGCCCGGATGGCTGACTATTTCACCGTCCCCGGCCTGTCCCCGCCGCCGGACTACGCGCACGGAGCCGTGGTCAAGGCGGGAGAGCGACTGGTGTTCACGGCCGGCGCCGTCCCGCTGGACGCCAACGGCGCTCTCGTCGGCGCCGGCGACTTCATTGCCCAGACCGAGCAGGTGCTGACCAACCTGGAAGCCGCGCTGCGGGCCGCCGGCACCGACCTCGAGCACGTCGTCAACACCACGGTGTACGTGGTGGCGACCGAGCAGCGGCATCTGTCTGACGTGTGGTCCGTCGTGCGGGCCAGTGGGCTGCGGGCGAAGCCGCACACCTCGACCCTGCTCGGCGTGTCCATGCTTGGCTACACCGGCCAACTCGTGGAGATCACGGCGGTGGCCGTCACGGGCTCGACGCAGTAGCGACCAACTCGGCCAGCGCCCGGCTGGGCCGTTGCGGGTGGTCCCGCGCATCCTGGCCGCGGGGCAAAAAAACCCCGCGATGAATAGCTAGCCGCACCTCATTGACCTTGCCAGCAGTGCGGGCGGCAATATCCAGAAAAAATCGGGCAGATGGGTTTCTTGCTGCATCCACATCCCGAACCGGCACGCATCAATTCTTGGATGACAAAATCCTTCCAATCGAGCGGGCCTCCAAATATTGCGATATCTGCCTCAGACTTAGCCACTCATTTCGACCGTAACTGAAAACATCAACCCTCCTGAAAGGAAGTAGAAGGCAATGCCTTACGTTCTCGTACGCCACAAAGTCGCTGACTTCTCCAAGTGGAAACCCGCATATGATGCCCATCTATCAGCTCGTCAGAAAGCCGG
>JBAUZZ010000262.1:0-12287 GCA_049585495.1 Chthoniobacterales bacterium
GAGCTGAGTAAAACGGAACTCCAACTTAGCGAATTGCCCTACCGTCAAATCGGCTCTGCGGCCCGTATGTGCCGGAGTCTTATATTCCGGGTTTTCCCGGCGGCTGAGCCAGCCGCCCTACAACACTTCCTTTGAGATCTTTGAGACCTTCGGTAGATTTCTCTGTCCATTCCTTGTGTACAGCTTCTTGGCGCCCTTCTGGTTCAGACAATGCGTACGCTCCACTTCGCTCCGAACACGCCGGCAGCCCTGGGCTATCGCATGCCTGCGGAGTGGGAACTTCACAACGCAACCTGGTTATCCTGGCCGCGACGCGAGGGCATCAGCTTTCCCGATTCGTATGACAACGTTATGCCGGCCTTCATTTGCATGGTCGATGCTCTCCGTGAGTCCGAGCCGGTACGCATCAACGTTCGCGATGCCGAGCACGAAAAAGAGGTGCGGTTGATCCTCAAAGAGATCGACAGCAGTCACGTCGAATTCTTTCATATTCCGACCAACGAACCCTGGTGCCGAGATCATGGACCGATGTTCATTCGGCGCGAGCGAGAGCCACGCCTGGCGGTGGTGGATTGGGATTACAATGCCTGGGGTGGCAAATATCCGCCTTTTGACCTGGATGAGGTTGTGCCAACAAAAATTGCCCGGCATTTCGCACTCCCCGTCTACTATCCGAAGCTGGTGATGGAAGGTGGCTCAATTGACCTGAACGGGACCGGTGCCCTGCTTACGACTACCTCCTGTCTCCTGAATCCCAATCGAAACCCTACGAAATCGAAGGACGACATCGAAAGAGCCCTTCGTGACTATCTTGGCGCGACACATTTTCTCTGGCTGGGAGATGGCATTGAGGGGGATGATACCGATGGCCACATCGATGACATTACCCGATTCGTGGACCGTTCTACGGTTCTCACTGCGATTGAAGAGGACCCAGCCGATGAGAATCAGGCGCCGCTTCAGAGCAACCGGGAACTCCTGGAGAAGATGACGATTGAAGATGGAACTCCTCTGACGGTCATTCCGCTGCCGATGCCGTCCCGGGTGGAGAAGGAGGGACGGCGATTGCCGGCAAGCTACCTGAACTTTTATATCGCCAATCGTGTCGTCCTGTTGCCAATCTTCAACTCGCCGAATGACAGGCTGGCAATTGAGACACTCGAGGCCTGTTTCCCCTCACGTCGCATTGTTCCGATTGATTGCCGCGAGCTCGTCTGGGGCCTGGGCGCTTTTCATTGCCTTACCCAACAGCAACCGGCGTTGTTGTAGGGCGGCTGGCTCAGCCGCCGATGACCTGGCCAAGCTAACTAACCGGAAGTCCCGACGGGTGGGCCACCCGTCCTACAAGCCAATCCGGATTTGGGCTGCTTCGGACGAGTCAAGCTCGTCCTACCAACTGACACTAACACTGACACAAACCACTGACACTCTCTTCCTACCTTCTCGCCAGCCGGTAGAAGAGTGTCCCCCCCAGCGTCAGGTCAAGAATGTTTGGGAACCAGATCAAAATCTCGGGATGCAGGTGCGGGTTGTTTTTTACGTTGTCGGTCAGCACGATGAAAATGAAATAGGTAAACGCGACTACCAAACTGAGCGCGATCCCAATCGACGTCTCACGTCGTTGGGCGGTGATGGCAAGAGGAATGCCGACCAGGACAAAAGTCAGTACGGCCATGGCATTGGAGAAGCGCTTACTGACTTCGGTACGCAGCGCGACGGCCGCCTTGTTATTTTCTTGGTCGAGTGCGTCTCGGAGTTGATCCAAGGTTAGCTGGTTGGGCCTCTGGTTGCTGGACGCCTTCTGGATCAGCTCCTCCAGCGAGATCGGAAGCACTCCCTCCCGCATGGTGATCCCGTACCGCATCTTCTTGAGATTGTTCACATCTGCTGTATCGCGCTCTTCGTACCTGGCATCGAAGATTCGAAGCAAAATGCGCTCATTTTCCTTGTCTACTTCCAGGGTGCCTTTCCGCGCGTAAATTACCCGGATCGGCACCTGCTGGGCATTCATCTCGAAGATGTGGAGATCTTCCAACGTTGATCCGTTTTTCTTTCCGACGTAAATCTTCCGGTTTGGAAATTGATCAATGACTTCGTCGCTTCCGAACAGGGCTAGCGGGTCTTGCGATGCCAGGTTAAACAGCGCGGATCTGAGTTGCACTTGCGCGATCGGCGCAACGTACAAATTGATCCAGAGACAAAGACCGAAGAAGATCAACGCGATGATGAACACGGGAAGGCAAATCCGGGGTATTCCAACTCCGCTAGCGCGCAGTGCGACTAATTCGTTGTCAGAAGATAACCTCCCAAACACAAGAAGGATCGCAACCAGAACTCCCCAAGGTATCGAATAGATCAAGGAAAAGGGCAGCAGAAATCCGACGAAGCTCAGGACATAATTCAACGGGAGTTGGTGCGCCATGAGCACGTTTAGCAAATCGCGCATCGCGTTACCGACGACCAGCATCAGGCTCAGGATGCTGACCGCCCAAATAACAGCGCCAATGATCTGCCGAGCCAAATATCGATCGATTATTCTCATTTGGGTTCGACCGACTCGACCGGGACACATGCACAGAACAGGTTCCGATCCCCGTAAACGTTGTCGATCCGTCCGACCACTGGCCAGAACTTATGCTCGCGGGACCAGCTCGCGGGATAGGCGGCAGAATCCCGGGAATAGCTTCGATCCCAGGAATCCACCAGAAGGTCTTGCGCGGTGTGAGGAGCACGTTTCAGAACGTTATCTTCTCGATCGGCCTCCCCCGTTTCGATTGCTCGAATCTCCCCGTAAATTGAGATCATCGCCTCGCAAAATCGATCCAGCTCGGCCTTTGACTCGCTCTCGGTGGGCTCGATCATCATCGTTCCGGGTACTGGCCAAGACATCGTCGGAGCGTGGAATCCGTAATCCATGAGACGTTTCGCAATATCCTCGACTTCGATGCCTGCGGATTTCTTAAACTGGCGTGCGTCGATAATGCACTCGTGGGCGACAAGTCTATTCCTTCCCCGGTAAAGGATCGGGTAAAAGCGACTTAGCTTTTCCGCGATATAGTTGGCATTCGCAATCGCGACTTTCGTCGCGTGCGTCAGGCCATCTGGACCCATCAAGGCAATATAAACCCAGGAAATACTCAGAATACTAGCGCTTCCAAACGGCGCCGCAGCAATCGGACCTATTCCATCCGGCCGCCCCATCTCGGCCATCGGATGCGTCGGCAAAAATTGCGCTAGATGCGCTTTTACGCAGATCGGACCGATCCCAGGCCCGCCGCCACCGTGGGGGATACAGAAGGTCTTGTGGAGATTCAGGTGGCAGACATCTGCGCCAAAATCTGCCGGACGGCAGAGCCCAACCTGTGCGTTCATGTTTGCGCCATCCAAATAGACCTGACCCCCATTTTCATGCACCATCCGGCAAATTTCGACGATCCCCTCCTCGAAGACCCCGTGGGTCGAAGGATAAGTTACCATCAGGGCGCCCAGCCGGTCGCGATACTGTTCTGCTTTTTTCTGGAGATCAACGAGGTCGATATTGCCTTCGGTGTCGCACAATATAGGTATGACCTGGAATCCCGCCATAACCGCTGAGGCGGGGTTTGTACCGTGGGCCGAGGTGGGAATTAAGCAAATGTCTCGCCGCGATTCCCCTTGGTGCCGATGGTATTCATGGATGAGCAACAGCCCGGCATATTCGCCTTGCGACCCTGCGTTCGGCTGCAAACTCACGGCATCAAAACCGGTGATCGCCAAAAGCCAGTCTTCCAACTCCGCAATCAGCCGCACGTAACCCTGGGTTTGGGCAACTGGCGCAAAAGGATGAAGCTGCCCGAATTCTGGCCAGGTGACCGGGAACATCTCGGCTGAGCCATTCAGTTTCATCGTACATGATCCGAGCGGGATCATGGACGTCGTAAGCGACAGATCTCTGGTTTCCAGCCTCTTCATGTAGCGCAGCAACTCGGTCTCCGTGTGGTAGCTGTTGAAGACCGGATGTGTCAAATAAAGGGTTTGCCGCGCAAAGGGCTGAGGAATTTCAGAGGAGGATCGCCCGATGAAGTCCTCAAAGGCGACAACCGGGTCGCTGCCAAAGAGCCTGACCAGCTCCTCGAGATCTTCGTCCGATGTCGTTTCATCCAGAGAGATCCCGATCGTGCCATCGGGAAACTTGCGGAAGTTCACAAGCTGCGCCGCAGCGGCTTCCAAGACTTTCCCGCCAGCAGATTCGAGATCGACATGAAGCGTGTCGAAACGCGGGCCGGCTTGTACTTTGTGACCGAATTCCTCCAGAACCAGGGCGAGGTACTCCGTCTTCTGATGAATCCCCTCGGCAATTGCACGCAGGCGCCTGGGACCGTGATAGACGGCGTACATGGAGGCGATTACCGCGAGCAACACCTGAGCTGTGCAGATGTTGCTTGTGGCCCTGTCCCGGCGGATGTGCTGTTCACGGGTCTGCAGGGAAAGTCGATACCCATGACGACCCGCCGGATCTTTGGAAACGCCCACTAATCGCCCCGGCATATGTCGCTTGAACGCATCTCGCGTCGCGAAAAAAGCGGCGTGCGGCCCCCCAAACCCGATTGGGACTCCGAATCGTTGCGACGAACCGACACAGACGTCCGCTCCAAACTCTCCGGGCGGGACAATTAACGTAAGACTTAACAAGTCCGTCGCGACGACCACGAGCGCCTGACTCGCGTGGGCTCGCTCGACAAACGTCCGGTAATCGTGGAGGGTTCCGTCGGTGGCGGGATATTGTAGCAACGCGCCAAAGATTGGCTGCGAGAAGTCCCACTCCAGATGTTTGGCCAGGATCACCTCAATCCCCAGTGACTTAGCACGGGTTCGAATGATCCCGATGGTCTGCGGATGGCAATCGCTTGAGACGAAAAAACCGCGCGTGGTCGATTCCTTCCGAAGGCCGAAACACATCGTCATGGCTTCAGCCGCTGCGGTCCCCTCGTCCAGGAGAGAGGCATTTGCAATATCGAGCGCGGTTAAGTCCGCGATCATCGTTTGAAAGTTGAGCAGCGCTTCCAGGCGGCCCTGGGCAATCTCTGCCTGGTACGGCGTATAAGCGGTATACCAACCAGGATTTTCCAGAATATTCCGCTGAATTACAGGAGGTGTTATGGTCGGATAATAACCGAGGCCGATGTAGGACTTGGCGACTTGGTTAAGACTGGCCAGAGATGCCAGCCGACGAAGCACTTCAAATTCAGATTTCCCGGGCGGCAAATCGAGCGAACTGCGAAATCGAATCTGCTCGGGCACCGCCGCATCGATTAATGCCTCCAACGAGTCATACCCAAGCTCTCGAAGCATCCCTTCAAGTTCCCCCGCGCCTAGTCCAACATGACGCTCAACAAACGGTGGGAATTCCTCGTTGGCAACCCGGCCTGCAACTTCTGTCTTCGACATCCGGGATAATGAAACAAGTTTGACGGCGGAGCAAGCGTAGGCAAAAGAACCGCAGCGGCTCAGCAGGAGCTTTGCCCTACCGCTGACATTTCAGTGGCTCGGCATACGGTAGGGAGAGCCTCCCGGCGAGCCGCACTCCCCGTGAGGGACACTCTTTTCAGCAGAACCAAAGCTGGAGCTTTTACCTGCGCTCCTTATCTTCCCTCCATGGCATTGCACCCTGGCGCTCTTAAGCAAACCCCACTTTTCGAGGAACACGTAAAACTAAATGCCAAGATGATTGAATTCGGTGGCTGGAACATGCCTGTGTTCTACCTTGGGATTTTGGCTGAGCATCAGGCGGTCCGCAATCGCGTGGGGATGTTCGACATTTCTCACATGGGGCAGATCGAGGTAAGCGGGCCTTCAGCGGCGAAATGGTTGAACACGCTGCTCACGAACAACCTGGAGAAGCTCTCGGTCGGCGAGTGTCAATACACTTTTCTGCTCAACGAGCGGGGCGGAGTCATTGACGACCTCATCGTCTACCGGCGAACTGAAGCCGGTTACCTTATGGTCGTGAACGCAGCAAAAACCGATGAAGACCACGCATGGCTACAGTCGCATTCAATCCCGGAGATCGAACTGATTAATCAAAGCGAGCAGTATGCTGCGGTCGCAGTGCAGGGTCCCTCTTCGGCTGTATTGTTCAATTCGATCGGCCAACTACCGCCGCGCAATCATCTGGACGAGTGCCGAATTGCTGGCACCAAGTTGCTCGTCGCCCGCACCGGATACACAGGTGAAGACGGTTTTGAGGTTTTCTATCCAGCAGCAGCAGCGGCGGCTGTCTGGGAGCGGTTCCTGGAGCTCGGTAAGCCGCTCGGGATTCAGCCCTGCGGGCTTGGGGCGCGCGACACTCTGCGGCTGGAGGTTTGCTACCCGCTAAACGGTGCGGATCTTTCGGAGTTGCGGACTCCTCTCGAGGCCGGCTTAGGATTATTTGTCGACCTCGAGAAGGCTTGCTTTATCGGCCGCGAAGCCCTGCTAGCTCAAAAGAAAGCCGGACCAAAACAGCGCCTCGTCGCCCTGAAGGTTCCTGATAAGTCACCTCCTTTACGCGCGCACTACGGCCTGTTCGCGGCCGAACGGCAAATCGGAGAGCTTACGAGCGGGACGTTGTCTCCAAGTCTCGGGGTCGGAATCGGCCTTGGCTATGTAGAAGCCCCGTTCGCCCGGCCGGGTCAGAAATTCGAAATTGATATCCGGGGACGCAGATTTCCTGCGACTGTAGAGAAAAAACCGTTATACAAAAGAGATGCTAGTTCCTGACGATCTTAAATACGCCGAAACGCACGAATGGATTCGTTTGAACGGAGAGGTTGGCACAGTAGGAATTACGGACCACGCACAAACAGAGCTAACTGACATCGTTTATGTAGAACTCCCTCATGTCGGCGCCAGGTTCGAGCAGAAGCAAGCCATTGCGGTGGTTGAATCGGTCAAGGCGGCCAGCGATATTTACGCCCCGGCCAGCGGCGAGGTAACCGAGACGAATCCTGCGCTGGAGAACAATCCAGCTCTCGTGAACACAGATCCATATGGCGAGGGCTGGCTGTTCAAGCTCAAGCTGGCAGCCCCGAATGAATTGTCCGTTCTCAAGGACCCGCCAGCGTACAAAGCTCAAATTGGGGCCTAGAAACAACGCCGCCAGCGCCGCCAAATCAGGCACCGGGAGTTGCTGACATTGATGGCATTCTCGGCGTTGTTGGCAATGCAGCTGGCCGGAGTCCAAAAAAGCAGATTGGTATAATTTGTTGCTGACATTGATGGCGATCTCGGCGATGTCGGCGTTGTTGTAATTTGAATTATGTCTTGGATTGACTGGCTTGAATCACGCCTGAGCTTTCTCGCGATCCCGCGGCTCATTCAAATGATCGCCATCCTGAATGGGCTCGTTTTCGTGCTCCATCTCTTCCAGCCAGGATACATCAGCCTCCTGACTCTGCAGCCGGCCCTGGTCATGCACGGGCAACTCTGGCGACTGGTCTCCTACATATTTATCCCGCAAATTGTTTTTCAGAACCTGAGCCCGACGGTTCAACCCCTGTTTCTCTTCATCTATCTTTGGTTCATGGTGTGGATCGGGGACGCGCTTGAACAAGCCTGGGGCCCGTTTCGACTTACTTTATACTACGTGCTTGGTATGATCGGCGTGACGATCGCCGCGTTCTTTCTCGGAACAGGGCACGGTGCTGGAAGCGACACTACGTTCTTTCTTAATATCTCGCTCTTCTATGCCTTTGCGACCCTGTTCCCGGATATCCAGATCTATGTCTTATTTATAATTCCACTCCGCGTAAAATGGGTCGCCCTTCTTAGTCTCGCTCCCATTTTACTTGCACTGCTGCTCGGTCCGCTCGTCACCAAGGCTGCAATCGTGATCTCGTTGTTAAATTACTTCCTGTTTTTCGGGCCGCTCGCTTTCTCGCAGGCACGTGAGCGATCCAATGTGCAAAAACGAAGGATCAAATTCGCCGCCAAATCAGTACCGGCTGACGAGCCTCTTCATCGTTGTGCCGTGTGCAAACGCACCGAAGCAGACGCCCCAGAGCTCGAGTTTCGAGTTTCCCGGGATGGACAGGAGTATTGTCTGGATCACCTTCCGAAATAAGCGGACTGAGTTCCAAGTTCCGAGTTCCGAGTTCCGAGTTTGCGGGCTTCAGGCTTGAAGCGCTGAAGCGCATCACTCGTCGAGTTATCCTTCAAGAGGAGTTTCACCTCTTAGTCCAACACTATGAAATAGGTGTCGACGAGCGTTGGTTAGGTCTGGAACTAAGGCGGATCTGCCGGTCGAACAATCTTCCGCGCTTACCAGCGCGCGACTCGCGATTCTATCGATTACCTGGTCCTTGCAGCCCAAGGCTGTAATCTTGGGCGCCTTCAGCGCCTGCAACCAGGAACCCGGAACATGGAACTCGAAACGCGGAACGCGGAACTCCGAACTCGAAACTCGAAACGCGGAACCTCACTTACTACAATAGCTCAGTCGCTGCTCTAATGCGTCGGCACCAAAAAACCGTTGAAATTCGCGGAGTTTCTCGAGAGCCCGGCCCGAATCGATCAATTCTGCGGCAAGCCGTAGTCCGCTTTCCATCCGCGGCGTTAACCCGGAAACGACCAGACCGGCAGCGGTGTTGATCAAGACAAAATCACGTTTTGGTCCGCGTTCGACGCCTCTCAAAATGTCGATAAGAACCTTGGCATTTGCGTTAACATCGGAACCGCGGAGTTCATGCAGACTGGCTCTCGCCACACCAAGCTGGTCAGCAAACAAGTGGAAATAATTCAAGGAGCTACGCTTCACCTCGTGAACCTCAGTCTCTCCCAGCGGGGAAATCTCGTCCATGCCCGACCCGCCGGGTACTTCACCATGCACAACCCAGGCACGATCCCGGCCAAGACCAGCCAGGGCGACCGCGTATTTTTCCAGGATGGTCGGCGAAAATACGCCAACGAGTTGATAGGCGGGCCGAGCTGGATTCAAAAGCGGCCCGAGCAAATTGAAAATGGTGGCAACCCCTAGCTCGGCCAGTTTCTTCCGAACTGGTGCAACTACTCGAAAAGCGGGATGATAGAGCGGCGCGAAGAAAAACCCGATCCCGGTTTGCTGAATACAATCGACCATCTGGTCCACCGGACACGCGATCGGAATGCCGAGCCGCTCCAGAACATCTGCGCCGCCACAACGTGAGGTAATCGCCTTGTTCCCATGTTTTAGAACTACCACTCCTGCCGCCGCCAGTGGAAACATCGTCGCTGTCGAGACATTGACCAGCTCCAGCCGGTCCCCTCCAGTTCCGCAAACATCGATGGTCGGCTTGTCCGCGGTGTCGAGCGGTGGCTGAACTGCGAGATTAATGAATGCCCGGGCGAAATACCCAAGCTCCTCTCCGGTCTCGCCCTTGGATTTCAGTGCGACCAGAAAGTCCGCCTTCTCAAGTTCAGGAATCGCGGGATCCGCTAACTGGCGTGAAGCCAGCTCGACCTGTTCAAGGGTCAGATCGATTCTTGCCTGCAACTGTGTCGTAAGCTCTTTCAATTATACGCGCTGGAATACAGAACATGGACGAAGCGGACCGCAAGCAAAAATAAGCACGCCCTCACGCGCCGACCTTAAGACTCATGCCGAGAGTCTGAAAAATTTCGTCCCGGAATCCGAGGTAGGACGGCGAGTCGAGGTCCCGCGGTCTTTTGAGATCGATCTCGATTTCCCGGATAATCGTCGCCGGACGTCGGCTCATGATAATTACGCGATCGGCAAGCTGCACGCACTCTTCGATATCGTGCGTCACGAAGAGAATCGTCTTGCGTTCCTCCTGCCAGATCTGAGCGAGATCGGCGCGCATCTTCAGGCGAGTGATGAAATCCAAGGCCCCGAACGGCTCGTCCATGTAGATTATATCAGGATCAGCTGCCAGCGCTCGCGCGATCTCGACCCGTTGGCGCATTCCGCCCGATAATTCGCGGGGGTAAGCTTTTTCGAATCCATGAAGTCCGACCAGGCTGATGTAGTGCGCCACCACTCGCTGCCGGTCGACTTGGGGTCGATCAAGGAGGCCGAACCCGACGTTTTGTTCGACGGTCAGCCAGGGAAATACGCCGTTTTCTTGAAACACAAAGATCCGCCTCGAATCCGGTGCTGACACCGGCGTCCCATGGACAAGCACGCCGCCTCTGGTCGGCTTGATGAACCCCGCAACGATGTTTAGCAGTGTCGTTTTACCGCAACCCGAGGGGCCCACAACACAAACAAATTCACCGGCGTTGACGTCCAGATTGATTGCCTCGAGGACCTCAATCGCCTCGCCTCCCTTCTTGGCGGCGAAGCCCATCCAGAGATCGCGAATCTTGATTGTTGGTTCAATCATTTTCCTAGTCGCGTTGCGAATATCCCCACTTGACTTCGTCGAACCGCTCGAGCTGGCGAATCAAAAGATCGAGTATCAGCCCGATCAATCCAATCAACAGCATTCCAGCTACGACGAGATCGTACCGTTTGCCGGCGTTACGCGCATCGATGATCAAATAGCCAAGCCCGGAGTTTACCGCGATCATTTCCGCCGCCACCACAACCAGCCAGGCAATACCAAGAGCGATCCGAAGCCCAGTCAGGATTTGGGGAAGACAAGCCGGAAAAATCACTCTTCGAAACAGGTTGACCCCCCTGATGCCAAAATTTTGTGCCGCTCGAACATAGACCGGCTGGATGTTCTGCACGGCAGCCAATGCCGAAACCGTAATCGGGAAGACACTCGCCAGGAAGATCAGAAAAATCGGCGCGCGATCGTCTACATGAAACCAGAGAATGGCTACAGGGATCCAGGCGATCGGTGAGATTGGTCGCAGCATCTGGATGATTGGGTTAAACGCAAAGAAGGCGGGCCGAAACCAGCCAAGAACCAGGCCGGCAGGCACACCGATGAGGACCGCCAGCGTAAAGCCAACGCTGACTCGGAACAGAGAGGCGACAATGTAATTGAAAAGCACGCCCTGCCGAAAAAGCTCAGCGATGCCCAGCGCAACCTGATAGGGCCGCGGAAAGATATCAGTATGCGACAGCAGGACGGCTCCGTCCCACAGCGCTACGAGTACCCCGAGCGTCAGCAGCGGGAAGACCACTGGCGCAAACCGATTCATGGCTGGTAATCCCAGCGATAAGGTTGGATCGCCGTGTCTGGCGGGACGAAACTTGGATCCGCGTAGTCTTCAAATGTTGCTTTTCCCTTCAGAATTCCGCTAGCGCGCCCAAGCTCCTCGATCTCGAGAAAATCAGGCTTGCGAACTGTCAGGTTCGTATATTTCACCCGGTCGGGCGGCTTACTCAGAACGAACCGCAAAAGTTGGGGATTCTGGTGATAGTAAAATTTGCTCACGAACTCGGAGGCCTCCATGCGGTGATCCATGGATTGATCCAGCCATTTACCGCTCTTCGCGATGCCGTCCACTAAGCGCTGAACCGTTGCTCTTTGTTCTCTGATCACTTTTTCGTTCACCGCGAGCACGCACGAGATGAAATTCGGCCAGATATCCTTCGTCAGATACAGGACGCGTCCGTAGCCGTCCAATTCAGCCTGCCCCATGAACGGCTCCCCGGAGGTGATCGCGTCCACCGCATGACTGAACAAAGCCGCCGGCATATCCGGAGGCGGCATCTCCACGATTTTCACGTCGCTCGGCAAGAGCGCGTGCTCTTTGAGTGCTTTGAAAACTAGTAGATATTGGTTCGAGTAGCGATTGGGTATGGCGATCGTCTTACCCTTCAGGTCCTCGATCTGGAAGATACTGGAATCCTTGTTGACTACCATGGCGGTCCCATCCCGATGACCGAGGTATACGATCTTGATCGGAATCCCGTCTTCTCGAAGTTTCATCGCCAAAGGGGCTAAAATAAAGGACGCCTTGGTATCTCCCGAAAGAAACGCCTCCTTCAATTCAGGCCATCCCTGAAATCGAATCGGTTCGAACTCCGATTTTCCCGAGATCTGCTTGTTGATAAAATCGGTAACAGGGCAGGTCAGGTGACACGTGACTGGTAAGAACCCAACCTTGAATGAAGTAGGTTTGGCAGAACCTAACCATGGGATAGCGTGCAGGTTCAACGTGGCGTGCATGAGCGAAATGGCCGCGAGCCACGCTACCGCCACGATAGCCACTACCTTCCCGAGACTCATAGGGGTCCAAACATTTCGCGAATTCATCGGGACTTGTCCAGCAGAACGTTAGGCGTTCGGCGTTTGGCGTTCGAGGTTCCGGGATGATTGTAGGGCGGCTGGGTCAGCCGCCGAGGTGGCCAAGCTTGAACATTCTAGTAACCAGCC
>JBAUZZ010000263.1:0-14097 GCA_049585495.1 Chthoniobacterales bacterium
AAGGCAGATATGAACGCCCAACCGACCCCAGCACAATTTCTGTTGCTGGCCCGAGGCACGCACTGGAACAAAGGTCTCTCGCCTGAGGAAATCCAGAAAGTCATGAACCGGGTGAATGCCTGGTACGATCGATTGAGCCAGCAAGGCAAAGCCGGAGGCGGTCAGCGCCTGGCGGATAAGGGTAGGATCGTTTCGGGAAAGAACGGACGGAGCGTGACCGATGGTCCCTTTGCCGAGTCCAAGGAGGCCATCGCCGGCTATATGCTGCTGCAAGCGGCTGACCTGGATGAAGCGATGGAAGTCGCCAGAGAGTGGCCGCTTCTGGAAATAGACGGTATGAGCATAGAAGTCCGGCCGGTGGCCGAATAGCTTGCCCGCGCGAAAATTCCGGCTATCCAGCCGCCTTGAACGCTTTTTCGGGCCGCAGCTTGCATCATCGTGACGGGATCCCTTAACACCGGCCCATGCCCAGAAGCCAGGTATCGGGGCTCAAGCTTCATGAGCGTCTCGGCTGAAGCACAGGCAGTTTTCGCATCCCAGGTTCCCCCCGCCGGGAACGGGAACAGCAGCCGCGATCTCATTGAGGTGGCCGGCATGGAATCGGAGCCGCCCATTCATGACAATTTTGTCACTCTGATTAAATGATCATGTCATTTCCCGGAATTACCTATACAGGATGTCACCTCTGCCGCTCAGGCTGATGATAGCTCGATTGGGCAAGTTGACATGCAGACATTTTCTCTTTCCACAGGCTTGCCTCTTATGAAAAGTCCCCTCGCCCGAGTTGTTGGCCTCGCTGTTTATAGCCTAGTTGCGCTCGCCGCGTCTGCTTCGGCGACTGAAAAGAACCCTCCCGGCGATATCCCAGACGACCAAGTTCTTGTCTCATACAACTCTTCAGCAGGTGGGTACAGTCTCAAAGTTCCCGAAGGCTGGGCACGTTCCGAAAAAGGCTTCAATGTCGGCTTCATCGATAAGTTCGACGGGGTTGCCGTGATGGTCGACGCCGTCGCAACCGCTCCAACAGTTAGCGATGTCGTTGCCAAGCTTGAGAAATCCGAACGGGGCTTCAAAATCACCAGCGCGAAAGAAATCCGGCTGCCTGCCGGTCCGGCATTACTGATCAAGTATGAATCTGAATCAGAAGCCAATCCGGTCACCAATAAGCGAGTTCGTCTCGAAGACGAGGCCTACGTCTTCTACAAAAACGGCAAAAGAGCAACCTTAATCCTTTGGGCTCCGTCGGGTGCCGACAACGGAGACCAGTGGAAGCTAATCTCAGAAAGTTTCCGCTGGTAGATTGCCAGTGATCGTGATGCGGCCGGTTTTAGAAGCTCGCAATCTCTTCCGCTTCTTTCATTCTAACGATGAGGAAACGCTCGCTCTGCGCGATGTTAGCCTCCAGGTCGGCGCAGGAGAAATGGTCGCGGTTGTTGGCCCATCCGGCAGCGGGAAGTCAACGCTATTGGCATGCCTGGCCGGGACGGATGAGCCTGATGGCGGTGAAGTTCGGATACTGGGGGAAAGAATCACGCGCCGCCCTGAGCCACAGCGCGCGGCCGTTCGTGCTCGATGTGTAGGATTCCTATTGCAGTCGGACAACCTCATTGAGCATCTCACCGTGGAAGAAAACGTACTTTTCGCCATGCGGCTCGCACGCAAGGAGAATAAGCCGCGAGCCAAGGCGTTTCTCGACGCTTTAGGTCTCAGTCATCGTCGCGGGGCTTATCCAGGGCAGGTTTCCGGAGGCGAGGCAGCGCGCGCTGGCTTGGCGGTGGCCTTGGCTGCTGCTCCCAAAATCTTGCTGGCCGATGAGCCAACAGGTGAGGTGGATGCTGCGACGGAAGCTTGGGTTCTGAAACTCATGGAAGAGTACTGTGCGGAGGGCGGCGCAGCGGTCGTGGCAACCCACAGCACAGCGCTGGCCGAAAAAGCCTACCGTGTCGTTCGGCTTGCAGACGGAAAGGTTGTCGAGGATGGATGAAGTCCTGGTGTCTCTGGAGAACGTCAGCCGTCACTATGCAGATGGTCAGCGCCAGCTAGCAGCGCTGACCGACATATCTTGCCAAGTGATAGCCAGCACCCAGGTGGCCCTAATCGGCCCTTCGGGAAGCGGAAAATCCACGTTGCTGCACTTGATGGCTGGCCTGGATAAACCGACAAGCGGTGTCGTCAGTTGGCCAGCGCTCGGCCCAGCGACGGAACTCCGGCCGGACCAGATCTGCGTGGTGTTCCAAACACCGAGCCTGTTGCCGACTCTTACAGTGGTTGAAAATGTTGAGCTTTCCTGGTTGCTGTCGAAGAGAGGTCAATCAGAGGCCCGGCCCGCTTCGCTACAAGCTCTCGAGAAGCTCGGCTTATCGTCGATTGCTGACAAACTTCCGGCCGAGCTTTCTGGCGGACAAATGCAAAGGGTTGCAGTTGCTCGTGCCGTTGTCTGCGAGCCACGGTTGATCCTCGCCGACGAGCCCACCGGCCAACTCGATAGCGTCACCGCATCAAAACTTATAGAGGCGCTGATTGAATCGGCCTCGGATTCCAGTGCTGCATTGGTCGTCGCAACTCATGATGCGGCCGTAGCGGGTCGGATGAGGACCCAGTGGGGCATCGCACACGGAAAGCTTGAGCAGAGGCCAATCTAAAGTGGGACTTATCCTTTCGTGGACGAGTGGCTCAGTCAAACGTCGGCCTGCACGCTTGGTGGGCGCAATGATTGGTGTCGGTCTCTCTGTAGCCTTACTGGCTTGCCTCGGCGCATTTATCGATTCGAGCGTGGAGACCATGACAGTTCGTGCCATTGCCGGGCTGCCAATTGACTGGCAGATCCTCCTCAGTTCGCGCGGAGACGAGGAAGCGGTTAGGGCGGCAATTCGCGGGACGGATCCTGAAGCCGTGGTTGAAACTGTTGTGTACGCGGACGTGCCCGGTCTCATTGCCAAGACCGGCGGAACGGTGCAGATGACGGGGGCAGCGGCGGTACTGGGCGTTGACCGTAATTACAATAAGGCCTTTCCCGCTGAAATCGCGGCAATGTTGGGTGCTGACCACGGTGTATTAGCGGCGCAGCAGGCGGCCGCTAACCTGCATGTGTCGATCGGCGACATGGTCACGGTTCAACGTGCGGGAGGATTGCCGCCCGTCGATGTTAAGATTGACGGTATCATCAGTTTGCCGGACGCGGGGTCCCTCTTTCAAAGAGTTGGCGTGCCTGCCGGGACGGGTCCACAAGCGTCGCCCGACAACGTGCTATTGCTTCCAGTGGATACCTGGCGCCGCTTATTCTCGGAGCAAATGGCTGGCCAACCGGACTCAGTCCGGTCGGAGATTCACGTTCGAACGTCGCGACGAAATCTACCGGCAGCTCCAGAGGCCGCATATGCCTGGACGCTGCGACAGACCAACCATTTGGAGGCAATCATTGCGGGACGCGGAGTTATTGGTAATAACCTTGGGTCGAGACTTGCGGGCGTACGCGGGGATGCACTCTACGCCAGACTGCTTTTTCTTTTTCTGGGTTTGCCCGGCCTAGTCGTGGCGGGACTATTGACGTTAGGGATAGCTGGCTCTGGAGCAGTCCGGCGGCGTCAGCAGCAAGCCTTGCTGCGCACCCGAGGCGCTTCGGTTGCGATGATTCTAAATTTGGCAGCCGCTGAGGCGGTGTTGGTCGGCTTGGGCGGTTGCGTTCTTGGAGCAGCGTTGACTATCGCGGTTAGCAAGATATTCAAAATGGCCTTGGACGTTTCTCTGGCCGGTCTTGTTAGCTGGCTGCTTGGTGCTTCCTGCGCGGGCTTGTTTCTCGCTCTGATCGCTGTGCTTCAGCCGGCGTGGCACGAGGCACGCCATTCAACAGTAGCGGCGACTCGAGGTTTTTTGCCGACCAAAAGCAAACCGTTATGGCGCCAAGCCTGGCTCGATGCCGTTTCGCTTGCAGTGGCCGCGGTTATTCTGTGGTGGATCGCCGGCACGGGTTATGAACTGGTTCTTGCCCCGGAGGGAGTGACCAATATTTCCGTTCACTATGAGGCGTTTGCGGGGCCCTTTTGTCTCTGGATTGGCACGATGCTCGCCACTCTACGCCTCTTCGGATTCCTGTTGGAGCGCGGGCTCCCGCTCGCAGCGAAAACTCGTCTTCCGCCTTTCGCGGGAAAGCTTTCCCGAGTCATTGCATCATCTCTCGCGCGCCAGCGACTAGCCTTATCCCGCGCGATGGCTTTGGTTGCTCTGGCGGTCTCTTTCGCGGTCTCCACAGCGATTTTTAATGCGACCTATCAAGCGCAATCCCGGATCGACGCACAGTTGACGAACGGCAGCGACGTCGCGGTGAGCGGGATTCGTTCAGCGACTCTTGCGTCTGAACTCCTCTCGAAGTTGGGCAAGCTGCCGACCGTCGTAGCGGCTGGAGCTATGCAGCACGGGTATGCTTATGTTGGCAACGATTTGCAGGACATCTACGGTATCGACCCCAAAACCATCGGGAAGGCCACCCGAATGGCTGATGCGTATTTCGCGGATGACAGTGCACGACAGGCCCTCAAGAAATTGGCAGATCAAGCTGACGGCGTTCTTGTCTCCGACGAAACCGTTAGTGATTTTCAACTGCGCCGTGGTGATGAGTTGAACCTGCGATTGCAAAGCTCGCCCAGTAATGACTATCAGGTCGTGCCTTTTCGGTTCGTTGGTGTTGTACGCGAGTTCCCCACTGCACCTAAAGATTCTTTCCTCGTCGCCAATACCAGCTATCTCACATCCCTTGCCCAGTCCCCTCTCCAATGGATTCTTTTGATCCGTACAAATGGCGATCCTTCTTCACTCGCTCGAGACGTGACCCGATTAGTCGGTCCGACTACTGGTCTCAAGGTAAGCGATATCGTCTCGGCTCAACGCCAAATCAGTTCCAGTTTATCAGCCATCGACCTCAAGGGCCTGACGTTGCTCGAATTAAACTTCGCCATTGTCTTTGTCGTTGGCACGACCGCACTGGCTCTCTTCCTAAGCCTATCAGAGAGAAGGCGTTCATTCGCTATCCTTAGCGCTCTAGGAGCCAAACGGCAGCATCTCGCCGCGTTCATGTGGAGCGAGGCCGTGACGATTCTGGTCGGCGGTGGACTTGTCGGGATCTGCCTTGGCTGGCTGGTCGCTTTCGCGCCTGGTCAAAGTGCTTGCCGGAGTGTTTGACCCACCGCCTGAATTCCTCACGGTGCCATGGACCTACTTGTTGTTACTGGGTGGTACAACCGTGATTCTTACGGCAGCTGGAGTTGCGCTTCATCTCGGAAAATTGCTACGCGAGCCGGTCATCAGCGACCTGCGCTCCGGGGTGTAAATTTCGGAAACAGCCGTGGTCCTCATGACAGAAATTTCATCAATATTTGAGGAGTCTTTTCATCTGAAGGCGACAGAGTCATGATGGGGAATCGTAATTTGATATCTAAGAGGTGAGATTTTTTTGTCTTTTTTTTTTGATCCCGCTGAGCGGTTGCGCTTCATATCATGCGCTTCCTCTATCCCATGCTAGTGTCCAACAGAGGCTGCGCGGACCGACGGCAAAAGCTTTGCAAATAGAAGCTGCGCAGCTTCATCATCCGCTCCTGGATGCGGTCCCCGTAAATCCCAAAGACGGCATCGGTCCCGATCAAGCTGCCGTTCTCGCGGTGATCTTGAATCCGAAGTTGCGAGCGGACAGAAATAGAAGAGGTCTCGCCGCCGCACAATTAATCCAAGCCGGACTTCTTCCCAATCCTCAGATTGGTTACACCATCGACCCTGTGACCGGGGGAACTACGTCCCATACGGTGACTGCGTACGGAATTACGGCAGGTTGGGATATCTCAGCCCTCATCAGCCATGGCGCTAAGGTGAGCGCGGCGCGGAGGAACGTGCAAGCGATTGAACTCGATATCGCCTGGACAGAATGGCAAACGGCCGAGGCCGCGAAGCTGGCTCTTTATCGGGTCGTGGCGTTGGAGCAAGAGCTGACCCGCGCCGAAATGATTGAGCGTGACCAGCAGCAGACGGTCGATACGCTGCAAGCCGCCGTAGATCGTCACGAAAAAAGCGTGCTTGACCTCGCTGCCGCTCAGGCGAGTCGGGAAGACGCTCACGCCACAGTGCTAAGCTTGGAACAGGAGCGTGATCGCCAACGCCTGGAATTGAAGAGGGCGGTCGGCGTTTTGCCCGAGGTCGAGCTCCCGATTGAGCAAGGTGTTGCTCTTTCAACTCAGGTCTCGTTGCCTCCGGAAGGCCAGTTACTGGCGGACCTCGAGAGCAGGCGACTGGATCTGGTAGGCCTTCGTCAAGGTTATCAAAGCCAGGAGGAAACTGTACGAGCTGCGGTACTGGCACAATTCCCAAAAGTGGTCCTTGGTTTTAGCCACGCTAGCGACACAACAAACGTTCATACTACCGGATTCGGCATCACGATCGACCTTCCCCTCTTCGATCGGAATCAAGGAAACATCGCGGCTGAACGAGCGACTCGCCAGAAACTGTTTGATGAATATGTAGCTCGTGTTTTCGAGGCGCATTCCGACATCGCTACAGCGCTATCCGATATTCGATCCTTAAACCACGAGATCGAAGTCGCCGAAGCGGCTCTCCCGGTTCTTCAGCGTCTCGTCGACATTGCAAAGACGGCATCGGACCAAGGGGCAGCAGACGTCCTCGGCTATTTCCAGGCGAGAAGTAACCTGAATCAAAAAAGCTTGCAGATTGTCAAACTGAAGCAACAGCTGATGGACGCGAGGAGTGCTCTGGAGCTAGCTTCAGGCAGATACCTACCGGCCGGCAGCAGGCATAGAAAGGCTGGGTAAAGATGAAAAGGGGACGAGTGTTGTTGATTTTATTGCTTCTGCTGGCTATCGGCATCGGGGTGTCCTTCCTTCCTTGGAGCCGTCAAACGATGGTCGCTAGACAAGGGTCAGCTCAAGACGCCGAAAACGACGAGCCAAAGCCCGTAGCTCAGGTTCAAACTGTCCCTATTGAGCGCAAATCAATTTCTGAAAAACTTACGACTTACGGCAGCGTTGTTGCGCAGCCCGGTAAGACTCATTTCGTCGCGATGTCTTTCGAAAGCCGGGTCCAACATATCCTTGTGAGTTCCGGTCAACCGGTGAACAAGGGTGACACCTTGTTGGAGATTCAAAGCAGTCCCGCTAGCCTTCTGCAGCTGCATGAGGCCGAAAGCGCCGTATTCGAGGCTCACCGAGAGCTCGAACAAAGTAAGAAACGCTTCGATCTCAGACTCGCGACGAATCAGGAGCTCGGCCAAGCTCAGAAGGCGGCTAAGGACGCAGACTTGCAGCTAGAAAGTCTCCGAAAGGAAGGTATCGAATCCGACGATCAAATCCGCTCCGATAGCACGGGCACCGTCGCGAAAGTCGATGTAGAGGATGGTCAGGTTGCGAGCGCGGGCAGTCCCCTGGTTGAGCTTGTCGCAACGGGCGATATAGAAATTAAACTTGGCGTGGAGCCGGAGGACGTGCCGAAGCTGCAACCGGGACAGCGGGTAGGCATCGCTCTCGTTAACAGTAAGGCAACACCCGTAATCGAAGGAACTATTCGCCTAGTTACGCAGCGCGTCAACCCAGCTGACCGATTGGTCGACGTCTTTGTTTCGGTTCCGAAAGGAACAAAACTCTTGCTCGCGGCCTACGTCCGCGGAGAGATCACCGTTGCATCGCAAGAGACGCTGGTTGTGCCGAGAGAGGCCGTGCTCCCGGATGACGGAAGCTACACGCTGTACGTCGTGCAGGAAAACCGCGCCACGAGGAAGACGGTGAAACTCGGACTACAAACGGGTTCTGAAGTTGAAATTATCGATCCTGAGTTGCACGAGGGGGACCAAGTTGTAACGGTCGGCAACCGCGAGCTAAGCGACGGAATGGATGTAAGAACTCAAAAACCAAAATGAATTTCGCCGCCTGGGCGTATCATCACTCTCGCTTTCTTCTTTCGCTTTTCGTCGTCTTCGCCATTGCCGGGGCAGCCTGCAGTCTTTGGCTGCCGGTTGCCCTATTTCCTCAGGTGAGTTTTCCGCGTATTCGCGTTGACCTGGATGCCGGAGATCGGCCGGCAGAGCAGATGGCCATCGAAGTGACCACCCCGGTTGAAGAATCGATCCGTTCGATTCCCGGAGTGCGAACCCTCAGATCAAAGACGAGTCGAGGCAGCGCTGAGATCTCCATAAATTTCGATTGGGGCGAAGATATGATCGCCGCTTTGCTCCAAGTGGAGTCTCAGATCAATAAAGTCCTGCCCACTCTCCCGACCGGCACGACGTTCAATGTGATCCGGATGGATCCAACGGTCTTTCCAGTCATCGGTTACAGTATTACGTCTGACCGTCATCCGTTGACCGAGTTGCGCGATCTTGCCCAATACACTCTCCGACCGGCTCTCGCCACGGTTCCGGGCGTCGCCCAGGTCGGTGTGCAGGGAGGCCAGATCGAGGAATATCGCGTGGTGGTCGATCTGGCGAAGCTCCGATCTTTCGGGATGACTTTCAGCGATGTGGCGAATGCCTTGTCGGCCTCTAACGTTTTAATTGCCGTCGGCCGCATCGAACAGTACGGCAAGCTCTACTTGATGATTTCGGATACCCGATTTCAGACCTTTGAAGATATCGGGAAAACGATCCTGAAATCAAGTCCGGACGGAACGGTTTCTCTCACCGACGTCGCGACCATCGAACAGTCAAACGAACCACAGTGGATCCGTGTCACTGCAGACGGCCATGACGCCGTGCTTTTTCAAGTCTACCAACAACCGGGCGGAAACACTGTGCGAATCGCACAAGGTATCAAGGCAAAACTGGAGAGTTTGCGGATGCAGATTCCAGAAGGGGTTCATTTGGCCAACTGGTATGATCAGAGCGACCTCATAATCGCTTCTAATCGCAGTGCATCCGATGCGGTTCTGATCGGTGTCGGATTAGCAGCGCTCATCCTGCTGCTCTTTCTTCGCAACTGGAAAATTACCCTCTTCGCCGCGATTGCAGTGCCCTCGGTCCTCTGCGCGACTGTGCTCCTTCTCTATGTGCTCAAGATGAGCTTGAACATTATGACGCTCGGCGGACTGGCCGCAGCCGTTGGACTCATTATCGATGATACGATCGTAATGGCGGAGCACATTATCCGCCGCGTTAGAGAGCAAAAGGCTGAAGCGCCCGAAGGCGCGGTGCTGGGCGCGGCGGCAGAATTCACGCGTCCGCTGATTGGCTCGTCTGCGGCGACGATTATCATCTTCGCGCCACTGGCATTCTTATCCGGAGTGACGGGGGCTTTCTTCACCGCGCTATCGCTCACGATGGCAGCCAGCCTAATAATCTCCTTCCTAATCGCCTGGATAGCACTGCCCGTCATAGCTACCCGGCTTATTTCGGCAAAGGACGCAATCCTTGACGATCGAGGAAGACTCACTCGGGCAATTCATTCCTTGTACCGGCGGTTCATGACCGGAATCCTGAGAACTCCGCTCCTGGTGCTCATCGTTATTCTGCCGCTTGTCCTCGCTGGTTTTCTGGCGTTCAAGAATGTGCAGTCCGGCTTCATGCCCGCGATGGACGAAGGCGGATTTATTATCGATTACCGGGCGCCTCCCGGAACATCGCTTACCGAGACCGACCGTTTAATGCGCCAGGTGGAAGCGATTCTGCAGACGTTGCCGGAAGTCCAAACTTATTCTCGCCGCACTGGCCTGGGACTCGGTGGCGATCTGAACGAGGCGAACCAGGGTGACTTTTTCGTCCGCCTGAAAGCAGGTCCGCGCCGCGGGATTGAAGAGATCATGGATGACCTACGCACGCAGGTCGGACACAACGTTCCGGGCTTGGCAATCGAAACTGCCCAGCTAATGGAAGATTTGATCGGTGACCTCACAAGCGTGCCGCAACCCATCGAGATCAAGATTTTTTCGGATGATGAAGCCACCCTCCAGAAGCTGGCACCGCAGGTGGCCGGTGCGATCAGTTCTATCCCGGGCGTTGTCGAAGTTAAGAATGGGATTACGCCGGCAGGCGATGCACTGGAGATCCGGGTGGATCGCGTCAAGGCGGCGTTGGAGGGTGTGGATGCGGATTCCATCACAAAGACTTTGACCGGATACCTGAGCGGTAACGTGACGACCAAAGTGTTGCATGGGCCTAAGCTAGTTGGTGTTCGTGTCTGGATACCGCAGAACACGCGAAGGACCGATCTTGATCTGAAGAACTTACTATTACCAGCCCCGGATGGTCATTTATTCCCACTGGGACGGGTCGCGAGCTTTGATACTGTCTCTGGCCAGCCACAAATCACGCGAGAAGACTCCCGGCGGATGGCAGCGATCACCGCACGTATCAGCGGACGTGATCTGGGCTCGACCGCGAGAGACGTGCAGCGGGTGTTGGATAAACCGGGCTTCCTCCCTAAGGACGTGCCCTATACTCTCGGCGGCCTGTACGAACAGCAGCAGATCGCCTTCCGAGGGTTAACGATTGTCCTCGTGGCAGCGATCATTCTGGTCGTTCTTCTGCTGTTATTCCTCTACGAGAGTTACCGCGTTACGATAGCGATGCTTACTACCACCCTATTGGCTGTCGCCGCCGTCTACATTGGCCTGTGGATTAGCGGGACGGAGTTCAACATTACTTCCCGGATGGGCATGACGATGATCGTTGGCATCGTTACTGAAGTGGCAATCTTCTACTATTCCGAACTCCAGGATTTGCCGGACCACGAGAACCAATTTGTGATCGCCGGGATCAACCGAATGCGGCCGATCGCAATGACGACGTTTGCGGCGATCCTCGCCTTGTTACCCCTCGCCCTCGGCATTGGTCAGGGATCGGCCATGTTAAAACCTCTCGCGATCGCCATCATCTCCGGCCTCGCTTTTCAGCTTCCGTTGGTTTTGGTAGTGCTTCCTTGTCTTCTGGCGCTGTTTAGACATCGACGACCTGACACACCGAGGAATACCGGAGCGCTTCCCGAGCTGGCGACCAGTGAGAGGTGACAAAATTTTCATCTCTGGTTCACCGGTATTTCACGTGGTTTCGATCTAATAATCGCTGGCTCAAGGGCCAAACCGTCACTGCAGCCGCCGTAATCGGAACTGCTTTCCGAGGTTAAAGCTGAAACACCACTTCTCAACCATGGTTGACCCGATTATTTCTCTGAGTGGGCTGGGAAGAGTTTTGGCCGCACTATCGCGGTTGACGCCGTTTCTATGATGGTCGGCGAAGGTGAGATCTTTGGCTTTTTGGGCGCGAATGGCGCTGGGAAAACCACTACAGTTCGGATGCTCTGCGGCTTGACACGCCCAACGGGCGGCCATGGAACAATTCATGGACTGGACATCTGGCGCGATCGTTCTCGGTTGCGTTCACAATTTGGCTACGTGCCCCAGCGCTTTAGTCTCTATCCTGATCTGACGGTGCTGGAGAACCTTCGGTTTTTCGGTGGCGCTTACCGAGTGCCTACAAATCGATTGGGAACGCGCATCGAAAAGCTTCTCTCGCAACTGGATCTGGCGGCGAAACGCGATGCAAAGGCGAGCAGCTTGTCCGGCGGTTTTAAGCAACTGCTCTCGATGTCTTGTGCCTTGATTCACGAACCCTCGCTCTTGTTTCTTGACGAACCAACCGTTGGCCTTGATCCAGTTCACCGCCAATACTTCTGGGTTCTTCTCTATGAGTTGAGTCAGCAAGGCACCACTATCGTCGTCACCACTCATTACATGGATGAAGCGGACCGATGCACCGAGCTCGGATTCATTCAGGGCGGACAGCTTCTGGCGAAAGGCTCTCCGCTCGTTCTGAAAGAACGTTTGCAAAGCAAACTTTTGGAAATTCATGTGGAAGATGTGATGGTCGGGATGCAAATCCTCAGTGGTCTTCCAGATGTCTACGGAGTCGAGCTGCGCAGTGGGCGGCTGCGGATCCAAGCGCGCGATCCGGAGGCGCTGCTGGACAGTTGGCTCAAGCGCTGGCGCTATGCGAATCTTCGCTGGTTGGGTTACACCTGGGTAGGACCGGATATGGAAGATGTCTTTATGGCCTACTCCCAGGGCTACTACGCCGACACCGGCTAGGGAAATCGGTGCGAATGGAGCGTGGATATATCTGGAGTGGGATTGCAACGATAGCCTACAAGGAATTTATTCATGTTTGACGGGGATCGCTAGGTTGTGCGGAGCACGGAGTTCTTGAGGTAGATCAATGAGAATCTTGGTGGTCGAGGATGAGAGGAAAATCGCCCTTTTTGTTCAAAAAGGCTTAAAAGAGTGCGGCTTCGCGGTCGACATGGTTCATCACGGAGACCAGGCTTTGGAGATCCTCCTCGAAAACCACTTCGACGCTGTTGTCCTGGATATCATGCTTCCCGGCCGCGACGGTCTCAGCATTCTTCGAGCTTTGAGGGAAAAGTCTAATGCCGTTCCCATTCTCATTTTGACCGCACGGGGGGAGATCTCCGAAAAAGTCGAGGGACTCGATCTCGGTGCTGACGATTACCTGGCTAAACCTTTCTCCATAGACGAGCTGGCGGCCCGCCTCCGCGCGCTGATTCGACGTAAATCTGGCGAAAATCTCGTCCGTTATCGTGTGCAAGATTTAAGCCTGGATCTGGCCACGCGAGTGGCACGAAGAGGGACTCGGCGTATAGATCTCACCACCAGAGAATTTGGATTATTGGAATGTTTGATGCGGACTCCTGGCCGCGTGTTTAGCCGAACGCAACTTTGTCAGCACGTTTGGGAATATCAGTTCGATCCTGAGAGTAATTTGGTCGATGTTTACATCCAGCGGCTCCGGCGCAAGATTGACGACGGCGAACCCAGCAAGCTTATCCAAACTGTCCGGGGCGCTGGATACCGAATTGGAGATGCCACGTGAAACATTGGCCTCTCCGCAGCAGACTTGCCCTTTGGACTGCTTTCCTTCTTACGGTGGAGCTCATCATTTTCGCCGTCGCTTCTGGCTGGGTGATTTATCAGGAACAACTCGAAGCTTTTCGGGAAATCAAGGGGCAACCGTATTCGCCCATCGTGATTCGGAAAGAAGCAACCGAGTTGATCATCGACCTGGCGAGCGCATACCTGACGGCCCTTCCCGTTGCCGTCTTAGTGGCTGCTTTCGGAGTCTGGTGGATAACCCGTAGAGCGCTTAAACCCCTCCACGATGTTGCCGACGCCGCTGAACAAATTCATGCGAAGGCGCTTGACCAAAGGCTACCGCAGCCGCTGGTTCACGACGAAATCGGCAGACTGGTCCAGGTGCTTAACGATACTTTCGATCGCCTCGAACGCAGTTTCGCCCAGGCCACGCGTTTCTCAAGCGATGCGTCCCACGAGCTGAAGACTCCGTTGACAATCATGCGCGGCGAAATCGAATCAGCCCTTAGAACAGAAGTGGATAACCCCAGGATCGAGAACCTCTTGGAAAGTTTGCTTCATGAGACTCAGCGGCTCTCAGCGATAGCCGAGAACTTGCTATTGCTCTCGCGCGCCGACGCCGGTGCGCTCACCTTGAAAAAGGAAGTCACCGATTTCAGCGCGATGTGTCGCGAGTTGGTGGAAGACGCGGAAATTCTCTCCCTGCAACAGAACATCACAACGAAATCCGAAATTTCGCTCGGAATCCAGGTCTGGGCCGATGCATTATACCTGCGCCGGACTCTTCTGAATCTGCTGGATAACGCCATTAAGTACAATGTGCAGGGCGGCACCGTTTCGATCTCAGTGACGAAGTCCGGTTCGCTCGTGTTTTTCCGGATAGCTAATACTGGACCGCAAATTCCCGAAGAACATAAAAGTCGTATCTTTGAACGCTTTTACCGGGCCGACCCGAGTCGCTCCTCCGAAAGAGGCGGCTCAGGATTGGGGCTCAGTATCTGCCGCGAGATTGTATTGGCTCACGGAGGTCAGATTTGGTTGGAGCGACCGCAGCCGGGTTGGACCGCATTTGTCTTCACTTTGCCTTCCCCGCAAAACCCACCCAATGCTACCGAAAAGCGAAGGCTCGCGATCGATCCCGAGTACGCTCCAAGAGAGAGCTGAACTTTCCCTCTCTGAGAGGCTCCGGCAAGCAGGGTCACATTTTTAGTTGCTTTGTGGGTTCTGCGC
>JBAUZZ010000264.1:0-7018 GCA_049585495.1 Chthoniobacterales bacterium
CACACCCGGATTTCTCGTTTTGATCTGTTGGCTGATCGCTACCAACTGGGCTAGATCCGCTGGGGGGACCGACCAAAAGATTCTTGTTATAAATTAGAGTGACCGTCTCCAGGCCGATTGGATATCCCCAAATCAATCCCCGGTGGAGCACCGCCGCCGCTGGCGCGCCCGCCTGTGATCGTGTCGGCCGCCGTAAGGCCGACGACACGACGATATGATTGCATTTCGGGATCATGCGCGGGGAGGGGTTCTCTGCGAAGGAAAAACGACACGGAAAAACTCCTGCGAGGAGAAGGGAAATCATCCAGAGGCAAGGGAGCTTTGGCATAGTTTTGTGAAGCATTAGTCGAAGTACTCTCGTTTGTCTGGAGATAATCGGTGTTGGTGCAGCGCGCGCGCTTTCCCTTCAGGTTCGAAACAGATCACGAGGTCGGATCTCATTCTGTTCTAGTTTTCTGTGAGGAGGCGGCGCTGCGCAATCGGCCGGAGAGTGCCAGCGAGCACGATCGAAAACATAACGACGATGAGTGGTGGCTAATCGTCAGGCGCGACAAACTCTAGCTTCCTTGCCTTCCCATTCCGCGACTGCCGGACCGATCGATTTCATCCAGGTAGTAATCGATGCGTTTTGGGCGTGGCATTAGGAATCCTCGGGGTATTTTTCGGTGGGAATCGATGGCTCGAACAGCGAAAAGAACTTATGGCTTCAGACGCGGCTTTCGGAAGGTCGGGAAGCGTATTGACTGGTTTTGGGAAGCGTACTGGGAAGAGAACGGCCGAGACGTATCAAGGAGATTCAGCGAAAATGCATATGGTGATGGCGTCGCGGGGTCCAAGGCCAGGGAAGCGCGACTAGCTGCCCAGGAGCGATTGCCGAATCTGAGAAGCTGATGGGGCCAACCAGTGGTTTGAGGTTTAAGCACAAGATAAGTGAATCAGAGGCTTGCTTGGCAGAAGCGAAAAAGCCGTAAGCGCCCAAACCCCTTTTCGCCCTCTCGCCAGAGCGGATTAGGGATCGAAGCCATCCTTGCCGCGATTCGGATTGCCTCGATAAGGATACTGGCGAGGTTGGAACTCCGTAATCGACGGGTGAGTGCCCGTCTGCGGACCATTAGGCGGGTATGTGGAGTCATGGTACTGCCTGCGTGCTCGTGCCTGCCGTACGCTGAAGGGATTGAACGATAAAAGAGCGGGTATAAGACTCCTTGATTCGTCTATCGGCACGTTCCGCGGCTGAATCCATGTTTTCAGCCTCGACATACAGACCAACGCGGGCCCCGGTCCCCAGCATTGCGGTACGTAAAACGTTGAGAGGGTCGCTGGCGTCATTCTACCTCCATCGACGTAAATCACGGCATCTTTAAGATTCGGAAAATCAGATGTAGCTTCCTATTTTGCGTGATAAAACGATTCAAGAACGATTGGGAGCGGTCAGTCCAAGGGTCCAGGAACAATGACGAAGGGATTTTGGATGAGCGAGTAAACCGTTGAGAGAAATGTCGACCAAATCCCTAGGTGTCGAAGACATTCTTCAAATGGTCAGCAATCTATCGGACAAGCACGTCCTAAAAGGTATGCCAGAACAGTACGTCTGTGATTTCGCTAAAGCTGCGGTTAACGTATACGACTCACGCAAAGTCGGAAAGATGCTTCGCAAGAGGTTTTGCGTCCCGAACGAAAGCAATTTTGATGGTAGCGCGTATTTGCAAAGTGCTACGGAACTCAGTGTCGCCAATTATGTTAAAGCCTCTCAAGTTATCGATTTTGAGACAGAAAAGAAGGTCAATCCAACAAACAACAAAGATGTGGACATATATTACCAAACCGGGACTACGAACGTATATCTCGAAGTAAAATGTCCCACAGAGGAGGTACAGCAAACGCTTCCAACTGTAACGCTTCTGGCAGGCGGTCGAATGCCGGATTATCAGCGGAGGCTTGCGAATGTTAGAAGGGCGTTGAGTTCAAAGTCGTCCCTTAACATTGTAGACGGAAAAAGAGCGGATCTTCGATTGAAAGATGCTCTAGTGAGCTCGCATCAGAAGTTCAAACCGGTTCCCAATTTCGACGATTTAAATATTTTGTTTCTTGCTTGCGGCGACTTTTACAAGATGAGCGAATGGCACGGCTACTTATTTGGACAAGGCGGGTTATTCACCGGAGATCCGTTTCATCCGGCAGAGACATTTCGCAATGTAGATTGTATCATGCTGTCGAATTTGAAATATAGACACGAAACCGCTTTCGATTTCCCGGCTTGGTCGTTGGATGATGTTCTGCTAATCCCTATAAGCAACCCGCACGGACGAAAAAGCGTCTTCGATGCAACCATCACAGAAGGACTAAGTATATTCAAACACTACCGGAAAGAGTTCTTGTCGAATCGGATCGTAAGGCCAGGGGCTGAGGAGATTCAGGAGGCGATTGCTCCGCAGACGAAAGTAACTTGGTTTTTCGACCGGCATCTGAACGCTGAAGAGAAAAAGCGATTCTTTCCCGTTTCCCCCACTGGCTGGACAAGCCCTACGCAGTAGGCGATACGTCGGAGCCATCTGACACCCTCGCTAATCTGGTCTTTGGAACATCCTGAGCCACCGGCAAGAGCCGACAGGGAGTCAGGTGCTCAAGATTCAGGAGTGTTTCGTGCTTTCGTGCCTTACCGGAACCAAACGACTACAGACAATGGCAAGGTGTTGTCAGAAAAACACGGCGACTCTTCGCCGAACTTAGGCAATTGTGTCACTCGCGAAGGGTCACGCAGAAGGAGTTGGCTCAAAGACTTGGCGTTAGTCCCCTGCTTGTGTCTGAATGGTTCAAGGGTCGAAGCCGACCTATGAGGGAACAGGTCTTGGCAATGCGGGAGATGCTGCGGAAGAAACGAAGGGCGTATCGGGACAAGGGAGAGTGAAAAAAGTAGAGAAGCTCTCCTAAAACAGATCTCGTGCCTGGCTGGCTTTGGGAGTCACGCTGGCTTTGGGAGTCACGCTGGCTTTGCTTTCGATGCGTACCTTACCCTTGATTTTGCGAGGATGGTTCTTTCTCCATCTGTCGTAAAGTAGAACGGAGGACGGTACCGTCGTAAGTGCCTAAAATCCCGTAACACGTCGTAGCAAACGCCTCGAAGCATCGTGATACTCTCCCTAGAGAAACGCTACTGTCTGCAACATAATTCTACAGTACGCCATGAGCCGGAGGGTGTGGGTTCGAGTGTGTAGATAGCCCCTCAACGAGGTTCGACAGTCGGCGATTGACCGTTTTGGCGAGATCTGATATCGGCCAAAATTAACATCAGGAGCTGTCCTGAAAACGAAACACGGCAACCTAGCGATGGAAACGCTAAGGTGCCATTGGGGTTGAAGAAAGATCTCAGATGTGACCCGCGGAAGCACGTAAACAATAGTTCTTTTTGTCAGTTCGCAGTCCCGAGAAACACGGGTTGACGAAGCTGGTCGTGACTCGTCCACTCGGCGAACTTGACTTGGGCGACCAGCACTGGCTCGACCCACTCACAGCGTTTCATGACTGAAGGGGTGATGCGCTGATCTCATCTGCCCGGTCTTTTCTCTGGCAGGTTAGTAAAAGGGCAGTCGCGCGTTTGATTTCTTGCATTCCCTCGTACAGATGCTCCAAGGCTTTTTCGGAGAAGCCGGTGCCAACTCCACCGACGAAAAGGAGGCCGGCCGGACTGTAGTAGCCGACAAGTAAAGGGCCGAAGTATTTGCGGCTGCCTTCGGGTGGGGTGTAACCGCGGACAACAAACTCTTGTTCTTGGGTCAGTTTGACTTTGAGCCACGCGCCACTGCGCCGGCCAGGCTCGTAAAGAGAACTGAGCAGAGGATCGAGAAACCGCTGGCAACGCCGAGAACTCGCAACGCTAACGGTCAACCGCGAACCCTTTACCGCAATCCTTACTTTGCATTACTCGGTCCGCGGGCAGCGTGCTATCGTGGTTGATGCGTTCCATCAGGAACGGATCAGCAACAAAAGGAGGTAAAGCAATGAAGTCCGTGGTTAAGTCTGTAGTTCTTGGTTTCGCGCTGTTTCTGCTTCCAAGCCTAACGCTCGCACAGCACTATACCCAAACAAATCTGGTTTCCAACACTGGCAATGCGCCACTGAATGACTCCAACTTACAGAATGCCTGGGGGCTGGTTTCCAGTCCGACGGGCAGCCCGTGGTGGGTTTCAAACAATGCTGGTGGTACTTCCACGCTGTATTCGATCGATGCGACAGGCGCAGCCCACATCGTTCCTATCAACCCCGCCCCCAACGAGTTTGTAAAAATCCCCAACGCTCCCAGCCAGACTCCTCCAGGTTCTCCCACTGGAGTGATGTTTAACGGCAGTCCAACAGATTTTCTTCTCGCGGCGAAAGCGCCGGCCATTTTCATTTTTGTTACAGAAGACGGGACGGTGCAAGGTTGGAATCCTGGAGTGAACCCGGCTAGTGCCGTCATCGTAGTTGACCATTCCCAAGTTCCTGACACAGCAAATGGCGCAGTTTACAAGGGAGCCACAATCGCGGAAATTGATGGGCGCAGATTTATCCTGGCGGCCAATTTTCGCAGCGGTCGGATTGATGTGTTTGACAGTACCTTCAAGCAGGTGCGCCTGGACGAGGATGCGTTCGATGATGAACGCATTCCCCGCGACTTCGCGCCTTTCAATGTTCAGGGTGTCGGACCCAACATCTACGTAACCTATGCCAAGCAGGATGCAGCCAGGCACGATCCTGTCAAGCCAGGCGACCCGGGGGACGGATTTGTGGATGTCTTCAGTTCCCATGGACGGCTGTTGCAGCAGCTTGAGCACGGTAAATGGTTCAACGCTCCCTGGGGAGTTGTCTGGGCTACACCTAATTTCGGCGAGTTTGGTAATACCATCCTAATTGGCAATTTCCGGGGTAGCAATATCTCCGCGTTTAACCCGGTCACCGGGCGTTTTCTGGGGAATATGATGAATCCTAATGGGACGACCTTGGCCATCGATGGGTTATGGGCGCTACGATTTGGCAATGATGGCAACGCCGGCCCAGCCACCACACTGTTTTTCACTGCTGGCCCGAACGATGAGCTCAACGGCCTGCTCGGCACGCTCACGCCGATAGCCTCGGAGAAGGCCGAGGCGGATGAGCAATAGGAGACGCGGGATACCTCCGCTCGAGACCAGCTTCGGACGAGAAGAAGTGGCTATTCCAATGAAGTGCAACGCGCAGCCGTAGATGAAGGGCTACATCGCGGTTTTGAGAGTATCCGTCTGACTAGCCGCACAGTCGATGACCTCGCGGCGAGACCGCGGTTAGTTTGTATCCGTTTTGCTAACCACATTGAGGGGCGGCGCGCAGGCATTTCTACGGTCAGCTAGTTATAGCTAGATTCGAGCCGCCCAGGCAGTAGGTGTGAGTTCAGCGATCCGATTGATCGAGAAGTTGGCTAAGCCCGGGAGGACAGAGCGCAGGTAGTCGCGAACGGGAATGCTGAGGCGCCGGCGGGTTTCCATAGTCGAGACGATAGCAGCGACGCGTGGACCGCTTCCTCGCTGCCAACGTGGATCCAATTCTTGCGTTTATGCAAAGATTTGCATAACGCAGAGCATTTTTAGGCCTGCGTCGCGGTGGGAGAGACTCGGAGAGCATACGAAAGGTGATCGCCGAGGTATAACCGAATTTTGTGGATGAGGAGATAGAAAGAGGCGCATCCTCTCAGTAGAAAAAAGAAACCAAGGCGGGCCTCACTCGAGGACGCCAAAAGAAAGGATGCACCAGTGCCAGAGAGTAAAGTGATCTCGCTTGATGAGCGAGCAAAAGATGACGAGAAGCCGTTCCTGGAGCAGTTGCTGCAGGAAGGAGCCAGGAAGCTGTTACAGGCGGCAATCGAGAATGAGGTGATCGACTATATCCAATTCCACAAGGATCGACGGGATGAGAATGGACAGCGGTTGGTGGTACGCAATGGACACCTGCCGGAGCGGGAAGTGGTTAGTGGAGTCGGTCCGATCCGGGTTCGTCAGCCACGGGTTCGGCATCGGGACAAGGGACGATTTTCCAGTGCGATTCTGCCCAAGTACATGCGTCGGGCTCCCAGTGTTGATGCGCTGATTCCAGCCCTTTACCTGAAAGGGATCTCGACTGGAGATTTTAGCGAAGCATTAGCAGCGATTTTGGGTGAAGGAGCCAGTGGACTATCAGCAACCAATATCGTCCGGTTGAAGGCTGGGTGGGAAAGCGATTACAAGGCGTGGACTCAGCGCGACTTAAGTCAGAAGCGTTACGTTTACTGGTGGGCCGACGGCGTCTACTTCAACGTCCGGCTCGACGAGGAACGAACCTGCGTGCTGGTCTTGATCGGAGCTACCGAGGATGGCACCAAGGAACTGTTAGCCGTTGTCGATGGTTACAGGGAAAGCACCCAATCCTGGCGCGAACTGCTCCAGCAACTCAAACGCCAGGGACTCTGCAGCGCGCCGAAGCTGGCGATCGGCGATGGTTCGCTTGGTTTCTGGATCGCTCTGCAGGAAGAATACCGCCCAGTCGCCCAGCAGCGGTGCTGGGTGCATAAGACGGCCAATATTCTGGATAAAATGCCCTAGAGCGTGCAGGGCAAGGCCAAGCAACTGATCCATGAAATGTACCTGGCACCAACTCGCAAGGCAGCTCTGGCCGCCTACGCTCAGTTCATTTCCAGTTACCAAAGCAAATTCCCCAAAGCCTGCGAATGCTTGGAGAAAGATAAAGAAGTCCTGTTTACCTTCTACGACTTTCCGGCCCAACATTGGCCGCATTTACGGACCACCAATCCCATCGAATCCACTTTCGCTACCGTCCGGCTGCGAACCCACCGAACCAAGGGTTCCGGTTCACGAATCGCTACCCTGACCATGGTCTTTAAACTCAGCCTGGAGGCCCAAAAGCATTGGCGCCGCCTCCAGGGCTTCGAGCTGATCCCCAAGGTCGTTAATGATATCCGATTCGTTGATGGTGAAGAACAAACCCAACAAGCCGCCTAACCAGTCATTTTAAC
>JBAUZZ010000265.1:0-6027 GCA_049585495.1 Chthoniobacterales bacterium
ATTCAAGAGATCGGTCCCGTCTCCGTCCGGGAGGCGAACATCGACGAACATGAGGTCGAAATTGTCCTTCGCCAGACAGCGTTCCGCATCAGCGATCGATGAACAGAGTGAAACCGAGAGCCGCTTGCTTCTCAGTTGGAGTTCAAGCGATCGCCGAATGATGGGTTCATCGTCTATGACGACTACCTTTTCAATGCCCATGGGGTGTCTAAGATCGGAGGAGGGGGCGCCTTTCAGTCAACCGAATCGGTCGATCGTGAGACAATCGATTAACGATAAGGTAAGGACGGGAAGCGCAATTCTTTTCCTTGATTTTCAAAATCGCCTTGGATTCTTTCCTAAACTCGTGGAGACTAAGGTCGATAAAAAAATAACTGTGTTTGCCGTGATGCACAACTCTAAGAAGCGAGAGTCGGTTGCGCGCCGCAACGATTCTTCCCTCAAAAATGAGGGTGGCGGTGCGACGTCGCGGTCAGGTCCTGCGGGTGCTCGCCGGTCGAATCGGCGTCTGCGAAAGCTCATGGCGGACCCAAATTATCCAGGTCCGAAGGAGTTGCGAGGAGTAGCCGAGAAGCTTCTCGATCTGTTTCGCGTCAAGTAAGAGGGAACGATTCGACTTGACTTGTGGAAGCAGCCCCCGAGCCCGTGAGGAATCGAAACTTTTGGGAAGAATGCCTCGCATTCTTGCTCGCCAGGGTAATGCATGACCTTGGTAACTCCGTGGGCGGAATTCTTTCCTTGAGTGATCACCATCTTCGGACTGGCGTTGGCGAGACGGCCCTGGAGGAAAGTTTACGGCTGATTTACGACAGCTCGCAAAGTGCTCGGCGACTGCTGCTTACAATCGGGGAGATTATGCATCCGGTGTCGCTCGAGCCCGAGGTTGTCCGGCTGGCGGAGCTAATGAGTGAGCTTGAGGGAATTTTTCGACTGCTTTTGCCGCGCAATCTCGAGCTCGTATTCACGCCTTCTTCGGAGGAAGGCACGATCCGTCTCGCTCGGAACCAATTTGTGCGACACTTCTTGTCCCTGGTCAGCCTCGATATCGGCTCCAACCGGGTTAGCCCTGCGAGCATCACGGTCAGCTACCAGACCGAGGGGGACCGCGCCAAAGTGCAATATGACTCGACCGTTGGAGAAAATCCTCACCTCGATGTACAAGCTGTCGCCCTCTTTGAAGACTTCGTCGATGATTCGACACAGATGAGCTGTACCCAGGATGAAAAGAATTTCAGCTTTGCCGTATTTTTCCCGTTGTGGCGACAATAATCCCTACCGGAAGAAGCGCGTTCTACTTCTACTCCCCTGACTGCTCAAAGAGCTTCTCTAATTGTTCGACATTCAATTCGTCCAGGCGATTCACCGCGAGATCAGCCGAGTCGAGTAACTCGATAGGATTGGTGGTTGCCACCGCAATAGCCCGCATTCCGCCTCGATGTGCCGCTTCAATCCCAACGACCGCGTCTTCAAACACGACACATTTTGTCGGATCGCGATGAATGCGTACGGCGGCGGTAAGAAAGACTTCTGGATGGGGCTTGCCATGGGACACATCCTCAGCAGTCACGATCGCGGCGAAAAATTTGCCGAACCCTAAGAGTTTAAGCCCCGTTTCGACGTTGAGGCGGTGCGTGGAAGATCCGATAGCACAGGGAATTCCGCGTTTCTGAATCTGACCGAGCAGCGTCGTCACGCCAGGCAGTGGCGCAATTCCCCGCTCGACGACGATTTCGCGATAGAGTTCCTCCTTTCTCAGGGAGTACTCCTGGATCTGATCGGTATCCTGGGTCCAGCCGAGAACATTCGGGATGATCACTTCGTTCTTCATGCCAAACCCCTTTTTGAAATGCCCGGGCGGAAGAATTCTTCCGGTCTCGGCGGCCAAACGTTTCCAGCTCTCTTCGTGATGCGAAGAAGAATCGATAATGACCCCATCCCAATCAAAAATCGCGCCCAGGCCGCAAAAATCAGACGGTGGGATAATCGACGAACTCATTGCGGGCTATAGTCATAAGCGTTGCAAGGCCGGCAGCGAATACAGCTTTTGCAACTCAGGCGCATCCTGCTGGGCCTGACTGGCATCGAGATAGATCTCGTGGGGATCCTCGTCAAACTCGAGCTTGTGAAAACCGTTTGTTGGCGACTGCGCAGCTTTCGCAAAATCGTCCAAGTTCTTAATCTCCACCCCGTTTAGACGCGTCACGACCAGGTAGTTTAACTGTTCGTAGCCCACAGTGTCTCTGGTCGGCATCACCTGGCTCAGAATTACGATCTTCCGCGAATCAGGGAAGAGATTGGATTGGAAGCGGTCAAAGTAAACAAAGCGCTGCGGAGCCTCCTTGACCCAGTTTGTGCCCCATTCGCGGAGATACTGGCGTGAAAGCTCCTGGAAGACCATACCACCCAAAACGTAATAGCGAGGCGCTTTCCCGATGAGGTAGGGCGCGATGACGTAGTCCTCTGGCGCGACCCGAAATAGTGGAACCTCCAGTTGCCGGCGCTCCCCTTGGCGGAGAATTGTGACGGAGACTTTTTGCCCCGAATACGCTTCCGTCGTTGTGAGATTGGTGATCGAAAGCTTGCCGTAAAGCGAATCGGCATAGTTTCCGTCTGGATCCACCGCCTTATCACCAATTGTCAAAAGAATATCACCCGCTTCAATTCCGCCCTTGGCCGCTGGCCCATTGCGATCCACTTCGTCCACGTAGACGCCGCCGTCGGATTCCTGGAGTTTTACGTAACGGCGGAGTTGAGGATCCCGGGTTGGGGAAAAACCAATTCCGAGTCGCGGGAACCCTTGGTAGGGTTGGTGCTCAGCTTCTCTTAGAAAGTGCGTAATAATCGGGCTCGAAACGGCCTCGATCGTTTGCGAACGCGGATCATAGCGCATCAAGAACGCTGCAAGCTTGTTTTCCTTTACTAATGGAAGAGTAAAACTGTTTTCCCGGTATTGAAGCGGGCAGCTGATCTTGAAGAGGAGGAAGGCCGTGTCGTCGAGCGTGTACTTGCCAACTTCGACACTGGTGACGAGCGCCTGGGTCGACACGGGAGTTCCGTTTGATTCCAACTGGAGAAGATCGAGGCGATCGCCGATCTTTACCTTTGGATCAATATCCAGCGGCTGCAGGCTCTTGAGAAACTCCGGTTTTGTCGGCGTGAGCGTCGCAAGATTCGATTCGTAGTCAACCACCTGGACCTGTGCGGTTGTCTTTTCACCGCCGTCGGCTTTCTCAAGCTCAATATAGGTCGTGTTTTCGATCAATTGAGCGGTGATCAGGATCCTGCCCCCATCGATCACCACACCTAATCCTCGCCGGTTGATCGGGGCCTTCTTGCTCCACGGTCTGAAGAAGTCGTATTCTTGGTTCGTGGAATTAACCCGTACAACTGAATCTTTTCGAGACTCCGGAACGGGCTGGTTCTTCGGCGTGGCCTGCGAAGTAACCGGTACGGTATCCGACGCCGCCAGGGTCGCGACCGTTACAAACAGGAGTATGGGAATAGAAAAAAGCGAGTTCATCGCACAATTCCGTCGGCCAGGCTCTCTTCGAGTGGCACGTTGTAGTTGGACTTTATTCGAGCGCGCGCCTCTTCAACCGCGGCGCGCTCCAGAACAGCCGGCCGGGCATTACCAAGAAATTTGATCGTGCAATAGTCCCCGGATTCAGCAAACGCCTCGGCCACATCATTGAGGGTCCGAATCTTCCGGTTATTGATCTCGTCGACAATCTGAAACCGGAAGTCGGAAAGGTAGGCATTCACCGGATCAGGGAGGATGTTCGAAAGGACGATCACTTCCGGATGCGCTTTGTATAGCTCATCAGTCACGAAGAAGTTGTAGAAATACCGAAGCCGCAAATCGTCGACTTGATAGGCTTCCATGAAGTTCTGCGAGAGCGGCTGGAAGATCAGGCCGGCGAAAAGGACGAATCTCGGATAGACGTCATAGTTCTTGGCCTGGATCAGATAGGGCCAGTTCGGTTCGAGTTCGACTTCTACCGTCTGCTTCTGTTTATTTCTGAGAATCCCAAACTTTACTTTGTCGCCCTTAAACTTGCGCTCGACGATTTCCTCCATCTTGAGGCGTGCTCCGTCGAGTTGAACGAAACCGTCGCTCGCAATCGGGTGATTATCGATGGTCAGCAAGACATCGCCTTGTTGGAGTTTGCCAGCAGACGAGCCCTCTGCCGAAACCGTGCTCACCAATATCCCGGTATCATCATCGTTGAGCCCCAAAGCACGGCGCTCCGCCGAGTTCAGCAAGGGAAAGTACGAAATCGAGAGGTCGACGTAGCGATTATAGTGGCCGCTCGAAATATCTTTCAGAAATCGTTGGATCACCGGCGTTGGGATCATGTACCCGACATTCTGGGCGACCTCTCCGGAATATCCCTGGAACGCTACGCCGATCACCTTGCCGTTTTGGAGTACCGGCCCCCCCGAGTTTCCTGGGTTAATCGCCGCAGAGATTTGGACGGCCAAGTGAAGGTCGACGCCGGAGTGGGTGTAAGTTTGGAAGTCAATTCGCGAAACGATCCCTTGGGTTACCGATAATCGCTCGCCTCCGATCGGATAACCGAACACGCTCACTTCCGACTCGATCTCTGGTAGTTCTCCAAAGCTCACTGGTGTTGTGTTCTTGTAAAAACTTTGATCGGCCACTTTGAGAACAGCGAGATCACAATCATGTCCGACGAACTGGACCGCCGCAGGATAGCGTTTCGGATCGTCCTCTTTCTCGATCTCGATGAACCGGGCGTTACTTACGACGTGCGCGTTCGTGAGAATTCTATCTCCTTCAATCACGAAGCCTGCCCCGATCCCGACCGAGACACTCCCAGGATTCCACGGGACGCGATAGTCCGGTTCCTGCGAGGTAGTGGTAATTCGGACAAGACTCCTTCGGACATCGTTAACCTTGACAGTTTCCCCGAACGCGTTTGCGGCGATGAGCAATGTAACGAAAGCAAGACTACGAATCATCGTTGTGAGCGGGGAAAGTGGCCTAGAAGCCGTGACCTGTAAAATGGTTTCGAGTTCCGAGTTCGGAGTTTCGCGTTCCGCGTTCCGAGTTTCGGGGCAGTTGCGAGGTCTGGGCGAAGATCGTCCAGGGCTCTGTAGGACCAAGTTTCCCGCCCGCACTGTTTCCGCCGTAGGATGCGGGCGGGCACCTTGGCCCGGACGAACCGCGTCATAGATAGCCTCCAGCGTCGGCGGGTGCTGGATTCAGGACGCGCGGAAGCGGGTCCGGAACTCGGAACGCGGAACTCGGAACGCAACTCTCAGACGTTAAAGCGAAACTCCACCACATCGCCGTCTTTGATAACGTACTCCTTACCCTCAATCCGCAGCCTCCCAGCCTCCCGTGCACGAGCGAAGGAACCGAGGTGGATAAGATCATCGTAATGGACCGTTTCGGCTGCGATGAAGCCGCGTTCGAAGTCCGAGTGCACAACGCCAGCGGCCGCGGGCGCTTTTTCACCAGCACGGATCGTCCATGCTCTGGTTTCCTTCTCGCCGGTGGTAAAGTAGGTGCGAAGGCCGAGCAAATGATAGACGGCCCTGATTAGTTTGCCTACGCCGCTTTCTTCGACGCCAATTGCAGCGAGATATTCGGCTGCTTCATCTGGCGCGAGATCCGCGAGCTCACTCTCAATCTGAGCGCTAATGATTACTGCCTCGGTGGCCAGGTGCAACGCGACGTAGCGCTGTACCGCGGCAACGTACCTGGCCGCCGATGAATCCGGCCGCCCGGCTGCCAAGGCGGCGAGTTCGCTCTCCGCAACGTTGCACGCAAAAATGGTGGGTTTAGCTGTCAGCAGAAAGAACGAACGCAAAAGAACTCTTTCCTCCGGGGTCAGACTCAGGGTAATGGCTGGCTTTCCGTCATTCAGGTGCGTCAAGAGTTTTTCAATGAACTCTGCCTCGGACTTTGCTTCTTTCTCACCGCTCCGAAGTGGTTTTTGAATTCTTTCGAAGCGTTTTGTGAGGGCGGCGAGATCAGCCAGGATCAACTCGGTGTTTATC
>JBAUZZ010000266.1:0-1887 GCA_049585495.1 Chthoniobacterales bacterium
ATGGACACCCCGCGGCGCACATCTACTGCTGCAGACCCGAACAAAGGTGCTTAACAATGAGCTCGAGGCGGTATTCCGCCGATGCTATCCGCGGTTCCGCTCGGCGGCGTGACCCCCGACCTTTAGGCGGTCTCGGCGCTGCCCCTTAGCCTTGTGTTTTCGGCACAGCCATCGGCGCAGCCGATGTGGCGTGTGGCGGTCCACGGCGCGGTAGGCTTTACTGACAGAACAAAGTCGAAAGTAGTTGGCCCAGCCTTTTAACATTTGCCGATTCGCCCAATAATAGCGGGATAATACGGCGCAGGAACTCCTCCTTCTGTTCGTTGGATCGCCGGTAATTAGTGTGCAGCTTGGCCATGCGGTAAGGCGAGCGCAAGTATTTATCGCTGAGCACGACGATCACGCGGTCGGCCGTCCGACGCGCTTCATGAAACCCGAGATCAGATCGCCTGAGCGCATGGCGTTCTTGTTGCGGATGATATTCCAGCCCTCTCCCTGCAGCCTCACACGTCGCCGCTCGACGACTTTCCCGCGTCTGCGGGCGTCTTCAGGAGAGTCATCTCCCCAGGTGTAACGGCCCGAAGCCGAGAAGAGATTAAGCGGTTGGTGTTTGAATTCGAAGCGAGTGGATTGCGACAGAACGAGTTTTGCCGGAGTCACGGTTTGGCGCTGAGCACCTTACAGCGCCAACTCAAAAGGCGTCCTTTGGACAGAAGCGAAGCAAATGAGAGCAGTCGGTTGGTCGCCAGGAGTGACCGGGATGGGAAAGGTAGGCCGGTCTGTGCATTGGAAGTACTGCTGTCCAGCGGGCGGAGGATGGAGGTGCGGCCGGATTTCGATTCGGACACATTAGATTAGAACGACTGGTTAGCGTTTGGAGAGAGTGTAGGCCGTGTTTGGACTGGGACCGGCGACCAACCGGGAAATCCCAGCGAGATCAGATCAACGGGTCTGGATCACTAATCGGTAGCGGCCGGCGGTGAACCCCTGAGCAACGATCTCGCTGCCTCGGTGGGTGGAACGCACCTCGTATTCGGCAGCCTTACCGTTAAGCGTCACCGATTCAATTGAGGCATTGGCCGGCAACGTGTGACCAATCTCCAGGCGGCAGCCGACCGGAAGAGTCACTTCGGTCACGTACAGTTTGTCCGAGTGTTGGGCCGTCACCGCTAGGATTTCGTCGCCGACCCGCAAGTTCTGAATGCTCAGGTGAGGTAGGCTGCTGGGCAGCTGCGGAAGCACGATAATGAGCCGTTGGGGCATGTGCGGCTGAATGCCCAAGAAGTAGTGAACTATCGGGTAAAGGACCCCGTACGAGGACCAAGCCTGCATCACCATCGCGCGCCGGGTAAAGGGCTGGAACGGGAAGGGGAGATAGCCGGGGCTGGGCATTTGTTCAGGAAGCGCGCCGGGTTGCTCGAGGTCGAGTTGTCGGGCGATGTCCAGCACGTAACGCAGCGACTCGTCGACGCGACCATAGTTGGCTTCGGCGACGGCCATCACCGAACTGGGCAGGGCGGAAGCTTCGAGATCGCCTTTGCCGTTAGGACCACCGCCTACGCCAGCTTGGTAAAAGCCGTTTGTGCCAGTAAACACCGAAGACTCCAAGTTTGGCAAAGTGGTGTTCGCGTGGTCACTCGAGGCGAAGTTGGTCTCCATCGGGGTGGCATTGGTCCAGTACAATTGCTCCAGCTTCGTAATGGGCGCGGTGCCGAGTGCCGCCAAAGGATTGGTCGGCACTTTTTGGTTCAGCGCCAAGGAATCCGCGTAAAGCCCTTGTTCAGGCATCCACCAATCCTGCTCGAACCGGCTAAGCAACACGCTCGCTTTGTCCATCGCCCACTTCTGCGTTGCTTCGTCGTTCTTGGTGGCCGCCATTTCCGCCAA
>JBAUZZ010000267.1:0-7537 GCA_049585495.1 Chthoniobacterales bacterium
CTCACACTCACACTCACACTCACACTCACACTCACACTCACACTCACACTCACACTCACACTTCCTCTCATCTTGCGGTCCAGCCGAGATCGAGCAAGTGGGTGGCGCCCGTGATCGATCTAGCCTGATCTGAAGCAAGGTAGAGCGCAAAACCGGCGACCTCTTCCGGCTCGATCAGCCGTTTGATTGCGGCCGGCGCCAACATGATTTTATCGATCACCTCTTCTTCTTTGATCGCGTTGACGCGAGCTTGTTCGCTGATTTGCTTTTCCACCAATGGTGTTCGCACGTACGCTGGGCAGATCGCGTTCACCGTAACACCAAACGCCCCGGCCTCTAACGCAACGGTCTTGGTTAATCCAACGAGACCATGTTTTGCGCTGATGTAGGCTGATTTCGACGAACTTGCGACCAAGCCATGGATGCTGGCGATATTAATGATTCGGCCCCAGCCACGTTCTTTCATCCCGGGCAATAAACGTTTGATCAGTTGAAAGGGTGCGATCAGGAGAACCTGAATCATGCGCATCCAGACGTCCTCCGGAAATTCCTCGATCGGTGCCACGTGTTGAAACCCGGCGTTGTTGACCAAAATGTCGATACGGTTACCGGCCGCTTCCAGCGCTGTCGAGGCCAGTTCACGCACCGCATCGGGATCTGCGAGGTCAGCGGCAACGAACGCGGCGCCAAGGGACGCAGCGATCCTTTTCGCTTCAGGTGTAACGTCGTGAAGGATCACTTGAGCGCCGTGGCGGGCGAACTTCTCGGCTATCGCCCGGCCGATGCCACTGCCCGCGCCGGTGATCAACGCTGTCTTATTGGAGAGGTCCATATTTTCAATCCTTCTCCACTGACTCCAATTCGGCGAAGACATAGCCTATGAAGAGGTCAGCTTCGATCCGGAGCGGAATTCGAAGGTCATCATCGGATAACCAGCCCCGTCCACTCTTGAAGCGTTTGTGCGCTTTGAGTTTCAAATTCTTATCAATCGCATTGAGCTTGAGGTCCACCTTGATCGCGGCGCGGTCCTGGCCAGCAACTCTGATTCTTTCGCGACCCAAGACCTTTACCGTCGCCAGGTAAGGCGCATTCGATGGGTAAGCGACAAGCGTCTCCTCTTCGCCTTCACCTAACGGCTGGCTACGGATCCACAGCAAAGCACTCTGCAAATCATAAGCTGGCGAAGCATCAAAGCTTCGGGGTTTTGCTGGGTCCTTGGCCGGGAAAGCCTGACGGAGTGATGTAACCTCTCTCGGCGTGAAGTCGATCGTTGTTCGAACCGTTTCAGACCGATACTTTTCCTCCTGATAAACATGTACCGGTCTCAGGGTTGACCGGTCGGCGACGGCTTGATGATTAACGTCGAGTGGGAAGAGCGAACGCGAGAATCCGACGGTACCGCCCACCGCTTCGATTTCGTAGGTATTCCGCTTCGAAATGAGATGCACATCCGCCCTAGCAGCGGTGAGGCCGCTCCATCCAAACCGGTAAGCCAGATGAAGAGAAGGGAGCGCCGTGAATTTGCCCGGCCCCCTATTCGTGGTGATGAGGCTGACCCAATCCGGGCTGCCTGCCGGGGCGGCACCTGTCGTCGCAACGCAGGCGAGCAGACAGACTAAGATCCTCATTGGGGAAGTACTCGCTCAACGTTCCGGGTAGGTAGCCAACCAAGGGTCCCGCCGATCGCACGGCACAAGCTCCACTCGCCTCGTTCCGAAATTAGCCGGACCTCCTGGCCGACACTCAGTGTTTCTGCGGTTCGCGCACTATTTGCCGGTCCGAACTTCAGGTCAGCGGGAGCCTCGATCACAACGGCCCGGTCCGGGTCTTTCCCGCCCTGTCCGATCCAGAACGAGAAACTCAATCCAAAGAGGAAGAGGATCAGGAAACAAGGCAGGCCAACCTTTCCGACCGAGCGAAGCACCTTCGATCCGCGCCACCAAAAGCAAATGCACAAGAGAGTAAGCCAAAACCCAACCGAGGCGACGAGGGGGAAGACGTCGGCATAATTTCGCATCAGATCAACAAGAGTCGTATGCTCCTCGGTCTCAGCCGCTCGGAGCGCGACTTGAAGATTCGCAGCGGCCTCAGGAAAACGCGGTTCCAGGACCAGGGCGCGTTTGTAATTGAGGATTGCCCGGCCCTTATCGCCTAACTTAAACCAGGAGTTGCCCAGGTTGTAGAAGAGATTACCCGTGGGTGCGCTGTGCTGGACGAGTTGAAGGTAGTCAACTTTGGCTTCTTCAAATCTACCGGCCGCGTAAGCATGATTTGCTTTATCCCAAAGATCGTCATCAGCTGGAAATGCGGCGTTGGCTGCCGTTATCGAAATCGCTAGAAATGTTGTGATCCAAAGTGATCTCACGAGGCGACCTCCCAGCGCCGGATTAATGACTTAATTTCTTCCCGCTCCGGTTTTGTTATCGGCTCGGAAACGAGATGGCCATACCGCAGGCGGGCTCGCTTTTCCACCAGACGGTCCAACTCAGCCCGGAACTCGCTTGAAATCTGCTTTCGCTGGAGTGCGTCTTCGATCGGCAAGTTCCGTAACGATCCGCGTGCTTTGATCAACACATCCAGCTCCAGCAGGCGGGTCGCAGCCGCGAAAAGCTGCTCAGGCTCAGCCGAGTTGAGTTCGCGCCTGAGTGCAGCTCTCTCCTTGAGAAAAGGTCGGATCGGTAGAGTGCTCGCCTGTAAGTTTCTAAACCAAAGTGCGAGGCCGAAGAGCAAAAACGCGCCGCCCGGTACGGCCTGACCGATCCAGAAGATTGGCTGCCGAATCAGGGGCACGAACGACGCGGCGCGCGAGTTACTCGTTCGAATATCCAGAACTTCCAGTGGAGGTGCGGGTGTCGGCGTCGTTTGAATAGTTGGCGACGGGCCGCCAACTGGTGGCGCGACTTGAGGAATCGGTCTACCCTCTACCTCGAGGGCCAGCGGCGACGCGTGCACTGTGACATATTTTCCCGTTTCGGGATCGAAGTAACTGAATTCGGCGATCGGTGCTTGGCTGACTTTGTCGACTGGCACAATGGCGTAAGTGAACGTCTTGAGGGCACTCATCCCGACGTCGTCGAGAATCTCAGTTTCGTTTGTGGGCTGATAAGTCCGCCAGCCGGTTGTCTGTGTTAAAACCGGAGGCCCCATGCGATCGAAATTACCGAGCCCCTCGACCTGAACTTTCAGGGTCACAGGGTCGCCAACGCCAGTCTTTGTGGGCTGGACCAGGGCGGCAAGATTGAACTGGCCGATCGCGCCCGAAAAATTTGGAGGCCGGCCCGCTTCCGGGAGCGGTTTAACGTCTATCGACACGCCGCTTGACGAGATTTTTACGTCTTTCCTCTCAAATGTATCGAACGGATTTGGGAACGGCGTTTGATCAGAGAAATCGTCGAAACCGGGGGGATTGCGTTGGATCGCCGGCAGGCGAACCATGAATTCCTGGTAAGCTGAATGCAAATCAAGGCGTCCGGTCTTGACCCCGGTAATCGCCGTCTTATAGATGAGTACCTGGTACTCGCGCCCGTCAAGTGTTTGCTGCTTCTCCGCCGGGGTGGCATACTTCTTCGTAACAAACCCGTCGCCATCGATGATCGGAAGTTGGCCCTGCGGATAAGGTTCGTACCAGACCCGGCGGTCGAAATAGAACCTCAGCTCGATGGGAATTTGTTCGCCCACGTAAACCGAATCCTTCGGTACGATCAACTCGGCGAAATAGAGCTTGCCACCGGATGTTTTGCGGTCAGGCGCATCTTGGGCCACCTGTAAAGTAAGCTTTGGCGTCTGGTAAGTCCTTCCGCCAATGTTTATGTCGATCGGAGGAATTGCGAATGTGCCTGCCGTCGAAGCGGTGACGATGTAGGAGAACAGGGTGGTCGTCGTTGTCTGGGAATTCATCGTCCGCACACCGATCGATTGGCCGGCGAACGTGATCGTAAGCCCGCTGGCCACGACCCTTGGAGGTGCCGCGATTCTGGCGTTTTGAACTTCGATTCGTAATTGAACCGGTTGATCGATCTGGGCTGAACTTTCGGATAAGGAGGCCTGAACCGACGGCTCAGCCCGACCGGCGGATAAGAGCAGCAAACCTATGGCAATAGTCGTCAGAAGCGTTTTCATATCACCAGTCGCGCAAGACCCCATGTTCGCGCTTTCGATGCGTTAGATCGACATGGTCTTCTTCGCTCTGCAAGGAATCCAAGAGGCCGAGCGCTTCATCTGGAGTCATGCGTCCATTGGGTTGCGGAGCCTCATTTGATTTTTGATCCTGGAGCTTATCGGATGGATCCAGCTCGCGCAGATCCCCTTTCTTTTTGTCCGGCGTGGGTTCCGGCTGCGTCTCGCGCTGACCTTCGTCTCCTGGCTGGTCGGCATCATCCGAGTAACCGGGTTGATCCTGATCCTGGTCAGATCCACCGGGAGACATTTCATCTTGGGGTTCCTGTCCCGGTTGAGGCTGCCCATTCTGATTGGGCCGCTTGCGCTTCCGAGGTTGCTGACGCCCGGACTGGGCTCGTTTTTGTGAAAGCTGCTTTTGCCGTTGCTGATCTCGCTCTGTCTCGGCCTGTTTGATTCGTTGTTCGAGGAGCGCCAGGTTCTTTTTGGTTGGTTCGTCCTGCGGATTTAAATTTAGGGATTGATGGTAGAGGTAGCGGGCGTCGTAGTAGTTGGTTAATCGCCTCTCGAGTTCGTCCTGGCCGTCACCCTCTTTGAAAAGGGTGTTACCGGCATTGTAATAAGCCTTTTGTCTAAGATTTGGATCGCGACTCTCGAGCACTTTCGCGTACGCTTCGAATGCTTCATCATACCTGTCCAAGCGATAGGCAGCGTCGCCGGCGTTGAAATTCGTGATAGGCGACTTCTGATCATGCTCGAGTTGTTGTTGAAAGCTGTTCAGGGCACCCTCAAAATCACCTCGATTGTACAAATCAAGCCCGTTTGCCGCTTGCGCGGACGTAGCCGAGCTGCCGAGGTAGACAAGCAGTGCCGAAGCTGCGCTTAGCGCACCATGCGAGATTAGGATTTTATTCCTTCGTTCACTCAGGATCGCGGACAAGAACAGAGAAAGCAGGCCGATGCCCAGTGGCCACTGATAACGCTCGATCGGCTTCCGCAGAGAACGCTCATCGATATTCCCTTCGGACAGTTTTTGCAGGCCGGCGGATACAAGCCTCGGAATTGTTGTTGGACTAAGACGAGAGTAGAATCCGCCGGTTGCTTCAGCCAGTTGCGTTAGAAATCGCTCATCCAGTTTAGAGTGGACCACCTGGCCGTTGCGGTCGCGCAGGGGCGATCCTGATTCGGACAGGATCGTAGAGCCCTCGGGGGAACCAACCCCGATCGTGAAAATGCGGATGCCGAATTTGGCTGCGTCCTTGGCTGCGGTCAGGCCATCTTCGTCAAGTTCTTCACCATCGGTGAACAGGACCATTGCTTTGTAATTTCCAGGCTGTTTGCCTAATGCTTGCTCGGCTCCGCGGATGGCTGCGGCGAAGTCTGTGCCACCGCGTTCCACTGTATCAGTGTTTAGTTTCGCCAGTGCATCTAATACGTTTGGAAAATCAAGAGTGAGCGGAGCTTCGACCTGAGCTTCGCCGGCGAACGCAATCAGGCCGAAGCGATCTCCCGGCATTGCATGAATCAGATCCTCTGCGGTGAGCTTGGCTCGAGTGAGCCGGTTAGGAACAACATCGTTAGCCAGCATACTCTTAGAAGTGTCGACCGCTAACAGAATGTCCCGGCCCCGATGTGTGACCGAGAGCTCAGAGAATCCCCACTGCGGCCGCGCCAACGCGAAGATGAAACAGGCGAGGGCAAACAGCAGCAGGAATCGTCTGGTCAATCGAAGAAGGGGAAGCGCCGAGTCAGTTAGTCCACGAAGCAGACGCGGTGAAACGACTTCGGCCAGGCGCTTTTTGGCTGCGCGATCGGTCCGCCACCTGATCAGAAGAATCACGGGAAGCAAGAGTAGCGCGAAAAGATTGAGCGGCTCAGCAAACGTCATGGGATCCTCCGCCAGAGCGTTTCGGTGAGTATCGTTGAACTCGTAAGCAATACCAGGCCGACCCCGAGGAGTAAGGGGAAAATATCCTCGTAATTCTGATATTGCTGGATGTCGACATCGGTCTTTTCGAGTTTGTCGATATCTGCGAAAATGTTGTGCAGGCTGCGTGTGTCGGTCGCTCGATAGAATTGCCCATGCCCGATCTCGGCGATCATTCGGCAGGTATCTTCCTGGAACGGCATGTATTGCTGGGTATAGAATTTGTGGCCAAGTCGATCCGTTTCCGGAAACGGCACGAGCCCGTTCGTACCCGCGCCGATCGTATAAATCCTGATACCGATAGCGGCCGCCGCCTCGGCCGCGGTTGTCGGCGGGACTTTGCCGGCGTTATTGTCACCATCGGTAAGCAACACGATAACACGGCTCTTGGCATGCCGGTCCCGCAACCGGTTCGCTCCGCTCACCAGGGCCGAACCGATCGCCGTCCCATCTTCCGTGAGCCCAATCCGCAGCCGATCTAGATTTTCCAGGAGCCATTCGTGATCCAGTGTCAGCGGACTGACCAAATAAGGGAGGCCGGCAAAAGCGATAATCCCGATGCGATCATCGGGGCGTCCCTTGATAAAATTTTCGGTGACCTGCTTCACTGCGTCGATTCGGCTGGCGCGCTCAGAGCCGATCTGGAAGTCTTCCGACAGCATCGATCGGGAAACGTCAAGAAGGACCATGATGTCGATCCCGCTGGCGCGCAGACGCGACGCTGTTGTGCCGAACTGGGGTCGGGCGAGGGCGGCGATCAGCAAGGCGCACGCTGAGTAGAAAAGGAGCGATTGAAAGACCGGTGCGAGGGATCGATGGACGGAAAAGTCCCGCCCGAAAAAATGAGCTGGGGCAAAGCGCAGCGCGGCGGGGCGATATAGAAGTCGGCGAGCCATCCATAGTGCTGGCAAAAGCAACACGAGCAACAGGAACCAAGGCTGATCGAATCGGAAATTTGAATTCACTGGCCGTCCTCCACAAACGCCCAAGCCTGACTTAGCAGAGTTTCGCTCTCTTGGCGGCCAGCTTCAACCCTGGCAAACTTGATGGAATCACATAGGTAAAGAAACTTCTGCAGGTCTTCGTGTTGCATCGTCGTAAATTGAATTTTACGCGAAGCGTGATCGAGAAACTCCGGTGTCGTTTGCCGGACAGCCAGCACGCCGTACTGCCGCTCGATAAAGGTCCGCAAGATGCCCGAGACCTCGATGCTGAACTCGTAGGCATTGGCGATACCGAGTTTTTCCTGGGCTGCGCGCAGGCTGATCCTAGCCAACTCGCGCGGAAGCGGTGGCGGGGTCCCGGCTCTTTTGGGATGAGGCCACAGGAAATAAGCGGCGATCGCCACCAAAAGCAGGAGCGCAATTATCGCTACACTCCAAACCGCGGTATCCGGGCGAATGGGAGGCTGGATATCTTCGATTTCGTCCGGGCCAGCGGAAAGGAGGAACGTTGCCAGGAACCAGATCATCGATGCCTAAGTCGCTGCTCCCG
>JBAUZZ010000268.1:0-6012 GCA_049585495.1 Chthoniobacterales bacterium
AGCGTACACCGTGCGCGACCGCCTGTTGCACCACTGGATCAATACAGTTGAAACTTACCTGAAAGATCAGCAACATGAACTGAAACTCGTCTGTTATCTATCTGCGGAGTTTCTGCTGGGGCCGCGCCTGGGAAACAGTCTGATTAATCTCGGTATCTACGATCAAGTCCGCCAGGCTATGGAGGAATCCGGATTGGACCTGAGAGAATTGCTCGAACAAGAAGCCGAACCGGGCTTGGGTAATGGGGGGTTGGGTCGGTTAGCCGCCTGCTACATGGATTCGCTCTCAACCCTGGAGATTCCGGCAATCGGCTACGGCATCCGGTACGAATTCGGTATCTTCAGTCAGGAGATTCGGCACGGCTGGCAGGTCGAAATCGCAGACCAATGGCTACGTTTGGGCGATCCCTGGGAAATCCGTCGTCCCGAGGGGGCCGTTGATGTGAATTTTGGCGGTCACACCGAAGCTTACACCGACGATCAAGGCCGCTATCGGGTGCGCTGGATACCTGGGCAAGTTGTCAGGGGTGTCCCATACGATATGCCTATTCTTGGATATAAGGTCAATACGGCCAACACTCTGCGCCTGTGGAAAGCGGAAGCACCTGAATCCTTCAACTTTCAGGAGTTTAACGTGGGTGACTACTACGGTGCCGTCCACGACAAGGTCGTGACAGAAAATATCACCAAGGTTCTCTACCCTAATGATGAGCCCATCCAAGGGAAGCAATTGCGCCTGGAACAACAATATTTCTTTGTCTCGTGTTCTCTGCAAGACATGATCCGAGCCTACTTGCGCAGGGGAAAGAGCCTAGACAAGTTCCACCAAATATTCGCCATACAACTCAATGATACCCACCCATCGATCGGGGTTGCCGAACTCATGCGATTGCTTGTGGACGAACACCAGATGGATTGGGATGCGGCTTGGGAGATCACCCGGGAAACGTTTGCCTACACCAACCACACGTTGCTGCCGGAGGCTCTGGAAAAGTGGCCACTCGACCTGTTTGGTAGCCTCCTACCCCGGCATCTGGAGATTATCTACGAGATCAACCGTCGTTTCCTGGACGAAGTCCGCCTTAAGTATCCTAATGACACTTCACGGGTCGCCCGGATGTCGCTGATTGATGAAAGTGGTCAAAGGTATGTCCGGATGGCCTATCTTGCCACGGTCGGCAGTCATGCCATCAATGGAGTGGCCGAACTGCATTCCCAGCTTCTGAAGGAGACAACGTTGCATGACTTCTTTGAACTTTGGCCCCACAAATTTCTCAACGTCACCAATGGCGTTACCCCGCGCCGATTCCTCGCAGCCGGCAATCCTCGACTCTCCAGTCTTGTCACCCAGAAAATCGGCGATAGCTGGATCAAACAGCTGCATGAACTTCGAAAGCTGGAGGCATTTGTGGAAGACGCTGGATTCCGGGATGAGTTCCAAAACATCAAGCAGGCCAACAAGCAGGAATTAGCCGCCTACATTCAGCAACAGACGAGCATCATGGTCAATCCGGAGACCATCTTTGATATTCAAGTGAAACGGTTGCACGAATATAAGCGCCAACATTTGAATGTGCTGCATATCATCACGCTGTACAATCGCATCAAACATAATCGCAATATCGAGGTCGCGCCCCGCACGTTTATCTTTGGCGGCAAAGCAGCTCCGGGCTATTTGGTCGCCAAGCTGATCATAAAATTGATTAACTCTGTGGGGGAGGTGTTGAACAAAGATCCAGATGTACGCGATCTCCTCAAGGTAGTGTTTTTGCCCAACTACAATCTTAAGCAAGCTCAATGGATCTATCCCGCGGCAAACCTGTCTGAACAAATCTCGACGGCGGGTTACGAGGCATCAGGTACGAGCAATATGAAGTTTGCTCTGAACGGGGCGTTGACGATTGGGACATTGGACGGTGCCAACGTGGAAATCCGCCAAGAAGTCGGCGAAGAGAACTTTTTCTTGTTTGGATTGACTGCTGAAGAAGTCCGAGCAAAGCGGGCCGCTGGATATCATCCGTGGGACTACTACAATTCTAACCCGCATCTGCGAGAGGCGATTGATCTGATACACTCCGGGCACTTCTCCCACGGCGACGCCAGCTTGTTTACACCACTGGTAGATAATCTGCTAAAATACGACCCGTACCTGGTATTTGCAGATTATCAATCCTAAGTCGATTGCCAGGACCAGGTCAGCAAGGCTTATCAGGAGCCGGAGAACTGGGTACGAATGTCCATTCTCAATACAGCGCGAATGGGAAAATTTTCCTCTGACCGTGCCATTCGGGAATACGGCGAGGCAGTTTGGCATGCCAAGCCGGTGAAGGTTAAACTGGAACAGTATGTTCAGCGCGACGCTGGTTTGAAAGTGGAAACACCAAAAGCAGTGCTGAGTTGAGCCGATCTGGTTTGATGGGCGTTCAAAGCCCGTTGCTGGGTCAAGCCCTATAAGCGCTAACTTAACTTAGGGGCTCGGTCTTTGCCCGAACGCCATTCAGCGCGCCCAGGCGGCTGGGCAGATTCAATCGCGCCGCGATCCGGAAGCGCTCTCTCGCTTCCTGCTCTGCGCCATCGAGGGCATGGGAGTCTTGGGAAAGACTGGCAGGACGGAAGAGGAAATGCGCGAAATTGTCGAGGTCGCCCTGGAGGCTTTTATGTGAGTGACCTTTGCACTGTCCATTTAGGAACCATTCGGTTCCTATCCGGCGGCACGAAATTGGTCAGGTGGGCTGCCGGTCTGGTCAACTCGGTACTTCGGAGTCCAAACTTTAACGGGAGGCAATAACGTAATGGAAAAAGTCATCATTGTCGGCACTGGTTGTGCCGGCCTTACGGCCGCGATCTACACCGCTCGTGCCAGTCTGAGTCCCCTCGTTCTGGAAGGTAGCGAGCCAGGCGGTCAACTCACAGCGACGACTCTGGTCGAAAATTTTCCAGGCTTTCCCGAAGGCATCGATGGTTCGCAACTCATCGCGAACATGCATAGGCAAGCAGAGCGGTTCGGGGCGAAATTTCGGTATGCCAAGGTACGGGAATTCGAGGTAAGGGACGGTTACTATAGTCTCGATGTTGATGGGGAATGGATCGATGCACGCTCTGTGATCATCGCGAGCGGCGCCTCAGCAAAATGGCTCGGCTTAGAAAACGAGTACAGGCTGAAGGGACACGGTCTGAGCTCCTGCGCCACCTGCGATGGCGCCTTTTGCCGCAATGTACAGGTCGGCGTTGTCGGCGGCGGAGACACCGCCGCCGAGGAAGCAATTTCGCTGACTCGCTTCGCCTCTGAGGTTTTCCTGATCCATCGGCGCGAGACCCTGAGGGCTAGCAAGATAATGGTTGATCGGGCTTTGGTTCACCCCAAAATCAAGCCGATCTGGAACACCGTAGTGACTCGCTACATACCCGATCCGAAAGGCGAAATAGAGGCCGTCGAACTCCGAAACGTCGAAACCGGCGAGTCCTCCAAACTGGGCGTAAAATGCCTGTTCGTCGCGATCGGCCATACCCCGAATACCGGGCCGTTCAAAGGCAAAATTGAGATGGACTCCAATGGCTACCTGGTCAAGAAACGAGGCACTCAAACAAGTTTGCCCGGGGTGTTTGCCGCCGGAGTTGTGGCAGATCCCTTCTATCGCCAGGCCGTCACTGCGGCCGGTCAAGGCTGCGCCGCCGCCCTGGAAGCCGAGCGGTATCTTCTGAACTAGTTGAGGAACGTCACGAGTGCCGGGACCACCTGGTCGGGAGCTTCGTCCATCAGCCAGTGGCCGGAACCCTGTACCACGGTGCCGGACACATCAGGCTGAAATTTTGCCTGCACTGTTGTTCAAGACTGCCAGACTGATTAGAAATAACCGCATGAGCACAAGGAAAAAATTTTCCATAAGGCTGGCAGCTGGATTGCTCCTCGCGATTGTGATCGATACAGCTTTGCAACTCATGTGGAAATCTGCGGTGCTGTCTTTGCCTAACGATCCATCACCTTGGCTCAATGTGCAGGGTATTTTGCACGAGCCGCTTTTCATACTCGTCATATTTTTGATGGCATGCCAATTCTTTAATTGGTTGATGGTCCTGGGCGACGCAGATTTGAGTTATGCGCAACCCGTTACGTCGTTGAGCTATGTTTCAGTTTTTTTCTTATCCGTTTTGTATTTGAAGGAGGCAGCCGATCTGATTCAGATCACCGGTATCATATTCGTGCTGGCCGGCGTTTGGTTCATCAGTCAGACGGACCATGTCACGCAATCCAAGGAACGTGAGGTTTGATGGGTCAAACAGCCATCGGTGTCCTCCTCGTCGTCATCTGCACACTGCTTGAAGGCGTTGGGCAGGTATTTTTGAAAAAATCTGTTCTGGGGGTTGTCCGTTGGTATCTTTGGATTTCATTCGGCATAGTGGTTCTGGCGCTCGAAGCAGTGATATACACCAAGGCGTTGCTGTTTCTTGATGTCGGCGCCGCCTATGCGATCAGCAGCCTCAACCTGATTTCGGTTACGCTCATGTCGCGGTGTCTTCTTCGCGAAAGGGTGACGAGAATGCGCTGGATTGGCGTGTGCTTGATTTTTATTGGTGTTGCCCTGGTCGTCGTTCGCACATGAACCTGCCTGCTTACCAAGTTGAGTTCCTCGAGACAGCCTCCCAGATTCCAAATGGCCTATGGGACGCCTCCTTTCAGCCCCCGGCCGCAGGTCGCTGGTGGTACGAAACCCTTGATCAATCCGGCATCGAAGACCAGTTCACCTTTTCTTATGCTTTGATAAAACATCTCGATTGCCCGATCGGAATAGCGCCGGTTTTCTTTATGGATGTGCCCGTCGACCAGGTTGCACCGCAGGAGTTTTTACGGTTATTCCGACTCGTTGGAAAGATCGTGCCTTCGGTCTTATCCCAGCGGACCCTGTTTGTCGGCTCTCCGATCCTCGATGAAGGCAGAGTCGGCCTTATTTCCCAGGCTAATCGCCGTGCGGCTCTTCTTTCTCTTCAGGCTGCGCTGGAAAAGAAGGCCGACGAGCTTCGCGCTCCTATGATTGTCTGGAAAGACTTTCCTGAGAGCGCTACAACCGATTTTAACTGGCTCTCGCATCAGCGGAGGCTCTTTCGCGTTGTCAGTTTCCCAAACACGATCGTCGAATTCTCGTCGCCCCACAAAGAGGACTATTTCGCGGCCATGAAGGGTTCGAGGCGGCGTAAGCTGAAAACGAAGCTGAAACGGAGTAGAGAGCAAGTTGCGCTCGGCGTGGAAATCGTTCAGCGTCCGGACGCAAAAACGCTCGACGAAATCTTTGGCTTGTTCTGGCAGACGTACGAAAAATCGGCGACGAAATTTGAAAGGCTCAATCGAAGGTTTTTTGAACTCATTGCTGAACAGCAGGCCACGCTTTTTATCATCCTCCGGGAAAAGATCACGGGCGAAATGATCGCATTCATGCTCTGCTTCGATATGGGCGAGCGGCTGATCAATATGTACATCGGCATGGACTATAGCCGCCCGAAGGAATGGATGCTTTTTTTCCGCTTATGGGACGCCGCGGTCGATCTGGCTTTATCGCGTGGTTTTTCTGCCATTATGAGCGGCCGATCGTCTTATGAGGCAAAAATCGAGACGGGACATAGTCTCGTTCCGCTCAATAATTATTGCCGCCACCGCAACGTGTTTTTAAATGCCATCTACCGTATCGCCGCACAGAGGATCGGTTGGGCCTCGCTGGACGAGGCCCTGGCCCGCTTCCTGAAAGCGCATCCGGAATCATCTCAGTGAGACGGACAAGAACAATTCGGAGGAAGGCGCCAAGGTCAGCCCGCATAAGCGTTAACTTAGGTGGTGAGACTATAGAGGGCTCGGTTTTTCAGATCGTTTTTACCCCGAAGGGGCTACAGGACTTAGCCCTGGAGCCCCTTCGGGGCTCACGAAGCCGGGCCGCGCCCGCTCAGGAAATCCTCCAGGTGGCGCAGTGCGATATCCGCCTTAGCTGACGTCGCTTCGAAGGTCTCGAAACCAATGTGCGGCAC
>JBAUZZ010000269.1:0-4073 GCA_049585495.1 Chthoniobacterales bacterium
GTCCATCTCAAGAGATGCCTGACGCTCATAAACAGCCAAGGTCATGCGATCAGTTGTGATGGGGGAGTACTCGAATACGTGCAACGGGAAGGCTACTCCGAACGCTTTGGCGCGCGCCCGATGCAGAACGCCGCCATGCGCGTTCTCGGCTCGGTTGTTGCTTCGGCAATGCTAAGTAACGGTGGGTCTAGTGTGAAAGGAGCGGTCTGTTACGATCGCAGGAAGAACAAGTGCTTCCTGTGCCCTCGAGAAACTGAATCCGTTCCCCACCTGTAGCGAACTGAGAACATACACGGTCCTGACCGATAATATCCGCGGTTTCAAAACCGAATTAAGCGAGAATAAGTGGTCCCTCAGAACCATATTGCGTGAGAATGAGACCACATTAATTGGGAACAGACCGATTACATCCGGTCGAGGCCACATAAGGAGTGATGAGCTGCTAGCTGGAAAACTGGCAAGAGGAGGCGCTAGCGCTCAACGTCAGTGGATTGGAGAGGAAACGGGAAGGGTCATGTGAAGGCCTCGCCTTTGTTGTGTTACGGGTCGCCGGTGTCCTTCATTTGTTCTTATCCTTAACGGAGGTTTTCGGTCCGATGTGGCCAACACCCGAACATCTGCTCTAGTTGAATCTGGATATGGCCGGAGCCCTTGCATTCGGACGGCTTGTGATTGCCTGGGGAACTTTGGCCGCATTCATCCTATTCGGCGAAGCCTGGCTCGCCGACCTTGCGTCGATGGTCAAGTCGACGGCCCTTTTGTTTTGGTTATTCGTGGTGATACTGTGGTGCGCCTTCGGCGTTGTCGAGCAGGCGGACCATCTTTCCGAGTTGCTCGGTGAGCCCCTCGGTACTCTCATCCTAACACTCTCTATCGTCACCGTTGAGGTCGCGCTGATAGCCGCAGTGACGCTAGATTCCCATGCGGGACCAACGCTGGGTCGCGATACCATGTTCGCGGTCTTAATGATCGTTCTGAACGGAGTCGTCGGCCTCGCATTGCTATTGGGTGGACTTCGTCACGGTGAGCAGTCGTACAACCTCCAAGGCGCTGTAGCCTATCTTGCTATCATCGTGCCCCTTTCGGTGATCGCGCTCGTTCTGCCCAGCTTTATTCTGTCGACATCTGATGGCACGCTGACGAAAACACAGTCTTTCTTCTTCTCGCTCTTCACGATTCTTCTCTACGGCGTGTTCCTAGCTGTCCAGACCATTCGCAATCGGACCTTCTTCGTCGAACCGCTTGCCGTGGCTGCCACCGAGCCGAAGGACACCCTCCGCAAGTACGACCGGTCATCGCTTGGGAAGGTTGGACGACACACTCTCCTGCTCATCGTCACGATATTGCCGATCGTGCTGTTGGCCGAACAATTGGCGAAGCTGGTCGACCATGGAATCGCCGTGCTAAACGCTCCACCGGCCATGGGTGGTGTGCTGATTGCCCTCATTGTACTCACGCCTGAGGCGATGAGCACGCTTCGTGCCGCACTCGATAACCAGTTGCAGCGGGCCATCAACCTGTGTCTGGGCGCGGTTTCCTCTACCATTGGCCTCACAGTTCCCGCTATCCTTGTGATCGGCTTGATTAGCGGCCAGCGGGTTGTCCTTGGTCTCGCCCCAGCCAGCATTGTCCTTCTCGCGGTCACACTCATGCTCTGCACGATCACGTTCTGCGGACCGCCCACAACCATTCTGGAGGGCGCGGTGCATCTAGTACTGTTCTTTGTTTACATCGTTCTGATTTTTAGCCCATGAGGGCAAGTTGCCGAAAGTTCTTCCGTTGAATCACAATTCGGTTTCGCTCGACCGCGTAGCGTCGGCTCCAGGGCTTCGAACTGATCTTCAACAAGGGATGCGCCCGTCCCCGATACACACCTTTGACAATATCTCGCCACATGAGAATGGCGGCCATATGTGCCAGTGTTACCGCCTGCCGGCACCTTTTAGACCAAAGTAGCTTAGCGGGTGCTAGCCACAGCGGCCCGAAAACGATGAGCTTAGCTCTGTCAGTCCGGCGGCATGAAATAGGCCCATTCAACTCCGCGTGAGTCGCAGCTTCCCTTGTGTTTCCAGCGCGTGTCTGAGGCTTCCCGAAGCTCAAGGTAAGAAAATTGAGCGGGCAAATGTTCGGCAGTTACCGTCGCGATGACGCCTCTTGAGAGCTCAATTGTTCTCGTCTGTGAGAAGAATTCCGCCATGGAACGGCGTCACGCAATTTAGGGTGGTGTTGAAGCGGCATTTGTCATTACCCAGCATAAACCCATGTATGCAAGCGTACACGACATTGCTCTCGAAATAATTGTTGGTAATCCCTCCCCCGGAGACAATCCCTTCGTTGCAGTTAAGCACTTGGTTGCGAAGGACTAGGTTGCCAGACTGGAGGAGGTTGCCGGTCGCGGCGCCTGACACCTCAATGCCTATAGCGGAGAGGTTGTTGCCGGCATTGACGTAATTGTTCTGAATCACACACCCTGTGGCGTTATCCGCTTCTATGCCTATGCGGGTAAATTGGGTGATGTGCATCTCTTCAACAAAATGCCCGGAATTGTTGGCGGCAATTTCCGAAGGGTTATTGAACACGATTCCGTTAAGAAATCCTGTAAGCGTCCCATTCTTGATTCTGACGTTTCGGGCTTGATTCACCATTACGCCGGTGCTCCCCAAGGGATTGGTACAAGTAAGGATGTGGCCGTTAAAATCGAGAGTCACGTTAGCACTGTTGATCAGATCGCTGTCCCCCGGACCGAAAGATCCGTGGCCACAACGTAGGTGCCGGGGCTGTTGATGAAATAGGGAAGGGAACTGATAGGAGTCTGTCCGTAACTAGCGATCGAAAACAGCGCAAACGCGGCGAACGTCAACAGATGAAGTCGTTTCATTAGGAGATTTTCGGTTGGTCGGTGATTGACGGATTTACACATTACTACGGGATTGCTCCTTGGAAGTTTCACAGTTCGTAAAGGATTTCTTCGGGCCTCGACCTCTAGCTATCGCTACATCGGCTGGACGACAGCAGCGATCCAGGGTCTGCTTAGAAGTGCCGCCAGCGCTATGGGAGCCATTGGCGAAGCGACCCACCGGAGGCCCGGCTTGGGTTTTGGCGCCATCACTTTCTATGAGCCGGAAGCGACCCTCGAGTCACTCCCATCAATCATGAATCGAACCCCAGTAGATGCAAGTTCGCTTGCCGTAATTGTGCCTGAGGCTGGCCGTCGTCAACCACGTAGTTGCTCTGACGCTTACCCTTGTGTAGCCTTGAAGGTTCCGACATGGGAGGTTCGCTGCGCCCACTTTTACCGGCGCCGCGCAGAGGCTGAAGAAGGCGTGCGAATGCTACCGCTCAAACGAGGGCGACGGCGAGCGCCAGCAATCTAATCACTTCGCCAACTGTATTCCCGGTGGTTTCCAAGTTCCCTCGCCGGGCGGAAGGATGGAGGGCGGCGTTGCCTTCGGCCAGTAGAGGCGCATGACGAGGTAGAACTTATTTTCGGGCTACGGCCTCTTCCAGAGCCTCCCGGATGAATCGCTGATAGGGAATACCCCGTGCCCTGGCACGGCTCTTGACCGCCTTCAGCAAAGGCTCCGGCATCCGCATATTGACCCGTGCCCCCTTCTTCTCGAATTCAAACCGGACCGGTTTTGCGCCGGAAAGATCATATTCAGTCAGATCGGCGGTGTCGACGAAGGCCTCCGCCTCCCTGTCACTCTTAAAGGTTGGGGTTTTCTTTTTCATAATGCTGAACTTCCTTCTTGTGCATGTAGCGGGCGCTGATGGGCCGGATGTAGCGCTTGCCTTTCTTCTCGCGGATTGTAAAGACCAGAAAAATATGCCGTCCCGCGGCAGTGTCGCCGACGGCTTTGAGGCGAGCTTCCGTGACAGAATGCGCTTCATCCGGCAGGATCATAATCGGCCCCAAGAAAAGCGATTCGACGTCTTTCGCTGAGACGCCGTGCTTGAGACACTTGCTGCGATTCCCATTGTCCCAGTCAAAACCCGTTATCACTTCTTTCACCGAGTTATGATGACATTAATATGTACGTATGTCAATACATTACAACCGTCGCGCCGGAGTC
>JBAUZZ010000270.1:0-2657 GCA_049585495.1 Chthoniobacterales bacterium
CAGGGTTTGCTGGTACCTTTGGCAATGCGTTTGGTTGGAGCGTCACTATTGATCATTTTGGCGCCTGAGCCAGGCGCCCTACAAAACTCGGTACGCCAAACGTCTGGCGGAAATCCTCGGCTGCGGCACATTAGGGTTAGCCTATGGAAGCAGCGTGCGAAGCTCCTATGAAAAATGAACCGGACGAGATCGTGATCAAGCTCAGCGAGGAAATCAGCTGTCCCTTTGACACCACACACGGGTTCGCACTTCGGCAGGGCTTGCAGGAGTCTACGATCCGGCAAATGCTCCAAAATCTTGCCCAGCAGCGCGGCGAACTAAAGACTCAGCTCGAGGCCGCCCTTCGCCAAGAGTTCGAGGCACAGGCGGAGATCCGGGAACAGGAGTTGAAGAAGCAAAATGAAATTCTGCAAGGGCTGCTGGGAGATGTCCGCGACAAGCTGGCGAAGACGAGTCAATCCGAGCTCCGGCTCAAAGAGAATCTCGACCGGCTAAAATTAGAGCACGCGGTCGCTACAGAGAAAGCTGTTGCGAATGCACGGGAAACGGTTCGCGCGGAAGCGACATTTCAGGCCGAGCGAGTTTTGCGGGAGAAATTCGAAGGCGAAATGGAGAGACTAAAACTCAAACAGGCAGAACTCGAGAAACAAAGGGACGATGCACTCCGCACCGCAGAGGAGCTGAAACGTCGAATGGAGCAGGGATCGCAGCAAGCTCAGGGCGAAGTGCTCGAGTTAGCGCTCGAAAAAGAACTGCCGATTCGATTTGCGGCCGACCAGATCACACCCGTCGCAAAAGGCGTCTACGGCGCGGATGTTCTCCAAGCGGTAATCTCCCCGAGCGGTCAGATTTGCGGATCAATCACCTGGGAAACTAAAAACGCACAGAATTGGAACTCGAAGTGGATCGAGAAGCTTCGCCAGGACATGATCGCGAACAAATCAGAGTTCGCCGTCCTTGTGAGCACTGTCCTGCCGCCGGGGATCCGGCACTTTGGGCAGTTGGACGGCATCTGGGTTTGTGACCTGTCGTCCTGGCCGGCGCTTGCCACTGTTTTACGGCTGCAAGTCTTGAACCTGGCGGCCGCGCGAGCGTCGGCTGAGGGACGCGATCAGAAGATGAACGTCCTCTACAAATATCTGACCGGCCCGGAATTTCGGGAGCGCGTCAATGCGGTCATGCAAACGTTTGTTCGAATGCAGGAGCAGTTGAACCGGGAAAAACGCGCCATTATCAAACACTGGAATACCCGCGAGAAGCAGATCCAAACGGTGCTTGACGGGATCGCCGGTATATACGGCGACTTGCAAGGCATCATCGGAAAGACATCACTTCCGGAGATTGAAACGCTAGAGCTTGCCGAGGGGGAAGAGGAAATGACAAATGACAGATGACAAATGAGCGTAGAACGGGCGTCCCGCCCGTTTGAGGCGTCAAAAAAGATGGGCGGGACGCCCGTTCCACTCGGGCTTGACGCGGGCGACCGGATCGTCCGTATATACCAGCGTGACAATCACAAGGTCGATCGCATGGTTTAGCGCTGCAGCGTTCCTGCTCTCCAGCGGACTTGCCCAGGAACCGCCTCTCCCGGATAAATACGAGCTTCCGCTCGGTATCGGCTTCGAGGGGCTGGTTTATCCGTACCCGACCGCCTTTCTAAATCTTTTCATCGAGGGCCAGGATGTTCGGATGTGTTTCATGGACGTGCGTCCGACAAAAAATGCCAATGGCCGCACCGTCGTTCTACTCCACGGGAAAAATTTCTGGGGGGCGTACTGGGACGGTACCATTAAGTTCCTGACTGATCGCGGGTTTCGGGTCATCGTTCCGGACCAGGTCGGTTTCGGAAAATCTACCAAACCGGATATCCACTACAGTTTTGATTTGCTAGCCGAAAATACTGCAGGTCTGCTGGATCTCCTCCAAGTGCAGAAGGCAACCATTGTCGGGCACTCGATGGGCGGTATGCTGGCCGTCCGGTTTGCCCGATTGTACCCCGGGAGAACCGAGGCGTTGGTTCTGGAAAATCCGATCGGTCTGGAAGACTATAGACTGACCGTTCCGCCGGCGCCGCTCGAGCAATTGTATCAGCAGGAGCTGAATATAAGCCTCGAGGATTTCCGGAAATATGTGCAGGGGTATTTCGCGACCTACTCTCCGGAGAAGGCCGAAGTTTTTGTCGCTCCCAGAATGCGGGTCAGCCTTAGTGGCGAGTTTCCGCGTTGGGCCCGTGCTGCGGCGTTGACCACCCTGATGATCTATCAGCAGCCTGTTTGCTATGAATTCGCAGACATCAAGGTTCCGACTCTCTTGATCATTGGTCAGGAAGATCACACAGCCGTCGGGAAAGACCGGGCACCAATTGACCTGCGGCGCAATCTGGGCAATGTCGCCGAACTAGCTCGCAAAGCCGCCGCGCAAATCCCAGGGGCGCGGCTCGTAGAGATTCCGAATGTTGGCCATATCCCGCACCTGGAAGCGCCGGAGCAGTTTTACCAGGCCGTAGACGACTTTCTAAGAAAGTAAGGAACAACGAGGAATGGAGTATTGGAGGAATGGAGCAATGGGGAAGAAGATTGGTACACTAGAATTTACTCGAGCCGATTCTGGTTGTTTTTTGTTTTGCAATACTCCATCACTCCAATATTCCATTACTC
>JBAUZZ010000271.1:0-27529 GCA_049585495.1 Chthoniobacterales bacterium
CCGAACGCCTGTCTCGATATATCGAGTAGCTTTCACAGCTCGGCAAGCCTTGCTACGAACGGCGCCTCCGGCGGCTCAGCTACCGAGTGGCGTTTCCTGGCCGGTGATGGGTAGGGCGATCCGCCAAGGCGGAGAGCCGCATTGGCATCCTCCAGACGTTAGGCCAGGCGCGGTGACAGATAGTTTACCAACGCAGACTTCATCTCGGCCACGAGCGTCTCTCGCTCGGCAGGCTGGGTATCTAGATAAAGCCAGATCAAGGCCCTCACCATCTGAACTGTAATTTCCGCGTAGCGATGCGCTTTAATGGGGGACATCCGTGGCTTCCGCGTAAGAAACAATTCCACGAGCTGCTGCAGGAGCGCCTCTTTGATATCGCCGGCGGGATTGGTCGAGCGCGGTGCGTCGATGAGCTGGATGGTGGCAGGGTGTTCCTCGATGGCCCTGATTGTCACAGTGAGAAGCTGATCCACCAGGCGACTCGTTGGCGTCTTTGCACTTACCGCGACCAGGCTGGCCCAGAGCTCCCTCAGCTCTTGGCAACATTGGGTCTTGACCGCCCGGGCCACCACCTCTTTGTTCGGGAAAAACTGGTAGAGCGATCCGATCGATGCTCCGGCACGCTCGGCGATATCGCGCATCGTTGCCGCCTCAAATCCCACCTCGGCGAAGATCGCAGCCGCCGCTTGCAACAACTCCGCCACCCGTTTCTCTCCGCGCTCTTGTATCGGAATGCGTCTGGGGGCAAATTCTGTTAGTGACTCCATACTCATGTCCGGTTGGACAATGTAAGCTAATACTCATATTTATAACATCGTTTTACCCGCTGACCAGTATTTTCCAACATGACAGGTTGTGCCGAAGTTTGGAGGGCGACGCTCCGTTGTCGCCGTCGACCCCTGCAAAGCTGTTTGAACCGCCAAAAAGCTGCGACCTCATTGCCTCTGCCACGACCGATGCGTCAGAGATTTCGACGGCGACGACGGAGCGTCGCCCTCCACCTATGGCGATCCTGCTTGGCGGAATTTCCTGGCAGTTTTTTTTGCTCAGCTCTTTAGTGTTCGAAGATACGCCACGAGGGCCTGTGCATCCTCGTCTTTGAATTTCTTGTTAAACGCCGGCATTTCTCCCTTAACTCCGTTAAGGATGATCGATTTCAGACGTGAATCTGACTTGGTCAGGCCGTGAAGATCAGGGCCCTCATCCCCGGTTGCATCGATTCCATGGCAGTGAGCACAGTTAAATGAGAAGAGCTTCGCGCCTTGAGTGGCTAGCGGTTGGTTGGCGGTATCGAATGTTTGTTTAACTGCCATGGCGACCATCGGGGTGGGCGAGCGCTGAGTCGTCTGCATGAAGCGAGCAAAACCAAGCACTGCGCCGACAATTAGTCCAGATACCGCGACGCCGGCCCACAGCCCGATAGCGGCGATTGATCGAAAGTACCGTTCCATAAATCTCCTACTTCGAGAGCAGCATCTCGCCTCCCCAGAAGCCGGCAATACTGACTAGCGCAGCGGTGAGAATCATTATCGCCAGATAAATGTAGAAGATGCCCCTTGATGTGTTGGTTCCCACAATCAAGCGCCAGACGCTCAGAGCGATGAGCAGTGCAAACGAGGGCCAAACGAAATAGTGATGGAATAGAGTGGCGCCCGTGCCGGCAATATCCCATTTAGTCAGGACAAGCCCGGATATTACTGCCGGGAAAGCGCCGAGGGTGCCTAAAAGCAAGGCGTAGAATCCGGCGGAATGTAGGCTGCGGCGGAGGTTCTGATTCTTAACGAGGCAAGCAGAGCCATCAAAAAGGGTGGACGCAATCGCCAGAGCAATGGGCAGATGCGTGCTACCCCCATGGACATGATCCCAAAATGAGGAATCAAAAAGGTTCACGGGCGCTAGATCTGTTTGGCGCCTGGCTCAGGCGCCGTAGGCTGGCCATTGTAGGTTGTTCCCCCAGCGGCTGAGCCAGCCGCCCTACAACGGCTCATGAGGAAACTGCTATCCAAGCGGAGAATCGATGACCGCGAGAGAATGTTGATTCTCCACATAGTTGACGGTGGTAATCCCTAATACGGAGCGCAGTTTGTCGGCCGGCACCTTCATCGGACCTGCCTTGGGCGCAGTGCCAGGCGCTGGCTGCGGAAACGCGGTGGACATCGCGGTGTGGAAAGTAATGTTTCCTTCGACTTTCTGAACGATCTGATGGATGTGGCCGTTCAGCACGTGAGCCGATCCGAAGCGCTTCAGCAGGCTGAGCGCGCGCGCTCCGTCGTCTGTACCCCAACCCCACTGCGGATACACTGTCCAGAGCGGAACATGGGCGAAGAGGACCACTGGTGTACTGTCGGAAAGACTACTCAGGTCCTTCTCCAGCCAGTCAAGCTGATCATTTCCGAGAACGCCGAGACCGCCTTCCGGGATATTTACAACATTTACGAGCCCGGCAAAATGTACGCCCTTGTGGGTGAAGCTGTACCAGCCATTGCCTAGCGTTCCTTTACCGAAGCGTTCGCGGTATTGAGCGCCATTATCACTGATGACGTCGTGCTCACCAGGAACGAAGAAAATATCGTTCACTCCGGTCTCCTTCACGATCTGACTCACTGTGTCGAACTCCTCGGACTCGGAAAGATGGCTCAGATCACCCGTGTGAATAATAAAGTCAGGCGGTTTTGGGAGCGCTTTGATCTTCGCAACTGCCGCCCGCATCGTTCCGATAACATCTTTGTTGGCGTCTTTGTTGAAGCCGATATGGCTATCGCTGATCTGGACAAAGGTAAAATCAGCGCCTTGCACTTCCGCTGCTCTAGCAGGGGTTCCGAGTAATCGGGAGACGGCTACGCCCCCGGTCAATGTAAAAACGGCACCGGTGCCGGCCCAGGCCATGCATTTCAGAAAGCCGCGTCGGTCGATGCCATCGTCGTTTATGTTAGTGTGGATAAAGTCTGACATAGGATCTTCGATTTCGATGTGAGGCCGGGAAGAGCAATCTTCCGTTCATCAAGTACATACCAAGCGGGGTCCGACTTTATTCCCTCGGAATCGCAAGGAATAATTAGCTGCTGCGGGCAGTACTCTATCTTTAAGGAGTCGATCGTAACTTGGATCGCAGAAGCACCGAATTTCAATGCATCTGAATCCCACCCCTAGCGCCGTTAGTGCCGGCGTTGTCCGCAAGGCCCAGGAAGCATCAGTCGCTCTTCGTCCTTCTTTGCCCCCGCCAGCCGACGCTCGTTGGAATAACATCGGACGTGAGACGGTAGAAGAAGCGGACGATAGACAGCGGCAAGCGACCATGAATGGCGAGACCCTACGCGCCCGTTTCGAAAGTCAGATGCTGCCGCTCATGGGTGAAGCGTACAACGCGCTCGTCAACATCTCAGCACGCTCCTCGCAGAGAAAAAAGAATTAGGTCAGCTATGAACTGTCAGGATTGCCGAGATTTTGCGGACGCTTATTTTGATAGCGAGCTGGATGCGGTTAGTGCGATTCGCGTCCGGCAGCACCTGCATGAATGCAGGAAATGCCGAGATGCGCTTGGATCGCGGCGAACCCTGCAGACTTTGCTGCGCCGTCGCGAAATGCGGTTCGAGCTTCCGCCTGGCCGGAGGGAGACTGGACTATGTAAACAACCGGGATGTGGCCGTCCTCGTTTATGACTATAACAAACACGTGATCAACCTGTTTGTCTGGCCAGTTAGCGGCAAGCCGCCGTTGGGTGAGTCAGTGTTCACGCGGGACGGCTACTATTTGGTGCACTGGGCAGACAACGGGATGACGTTTTGGGCCGTTTCAGATGCCGGGAAGGATGTACTGAGAAAATTTTGCGATACGATCAAGGACTGAAGTGCTTCAGCGCGGCGGCGCCGCAACCAAACGTGATTCGTGGGAAATGAGGTGATCGGGGTCAGCGTAACTAAGGAATGACGGTAAGGCGAATCCGCCGCGGCGGATGAGCTTAAACCGCAAATGTTGTTAGCCCCTTGAGGCTCATTTGTCCCGCTTCGCGTCGCGAAGCGGGACGAATTTCGCCCTACCGCCTTTCAGCGGCAAAAATCCTCGCGCAATACAAGATGACGGGCTCGGTGGCGGCGAAGCACTCTGGCGTAAGGTCCCGTCCCTGGGATCGGCCAGCACCTGGAACTTAGCCAAAATCCCGAAATTCGGCGGCGACGGCCGCCTCCGCGGAGCTACGGCGCGCCCTTCTGGATCGGGAAAGCCTGCGGCAGTGCGTGCCATCCAGTTCCAGCCGCGACGTAGGCCTTGCGAATTCGGGAGCGCCGCCCTCCAAGGGAATTTTGGAATTTGGGCTTAAATGAGAATCACACTGAGCGAGCCCCTGCCAATTCGCGACCGGCGAGCGAGCTGCAGCGAGGCCTATTTTCGCGGCCGCGCACAAGGAACGCTATTCTGGTGCGAGCTTATCCGGATTTGAATAAGTCATAGCAAAATCTTGATATAACAGGTTAATTACCTATCCACACGTAAGTTGCCTATATTAATCGGCTGCGGTTGTCGCGGGAGAATCCACTTTACGTTGGAATTGTTCTATAGACTGTTATGTTCGGTGGCGAGGTTAATCCACACAAATAAACGAACGAGATGATGATGGAAGTACTCTTGGAAGAAGCAGAGGCAAGACCGGTCCCCATTCTGGAGGACCGCCCCGCCGCTGCGCGTCGCGCGGTCACGGCGCTATTCTTTGTCAACGGCGCGCTTTTTGCCACGTGGGTCTCTCGTATTCCCGCGATTGAGGGATCGCATGGCCTCGACCATGCCACGTTCGGACTCGCCTTGCTGGTTGCGGCAATGGGCGCCGTTATTTCGATGCCGGTCACCGGCGCGGTCAGTGCGCGTTTCGGCACAGGGCGGATCTGCAAGCGGTCCTTGGAAATAGGCGAAAACAATTCCACTACCAACTGGGTATGTTCCCCTCCTCAGAACCCTGTTAGGGAACGACTAAATACTAACTAGCGATATACAAACTTTGGAGGGAATATGCATTTCCGTGTTCTACATCTTGTTGATGCGCTTCAACGAAATCTAAACTCCGGTATTTCGCCGCAGTAGCTGAAAGCTCCATTTTGCGCAGGATGCCGCGCTATGGTTTGCTGGATTCATGAGCCTGATGGCACAACCAAACCAGCCCGAAAAAGCTTACTTCAAGGATGATGGCAGCATTCCGAACAGCGCGCTGCCGCTCCTGCTTTACCGTCAGGCATTTGCACCCGGCACACCGAATCTCGCTTCCGCGATCGGGAAGCGCTTTGCCAAAAACGACTGGACCGGATCGTGGCGTGCGAGCGTGTTTCCTTTCCACCACTACCACAGCACTTCGCATGAAGTGCTGGCGGTCTATCGAGGCACGGCGACGCTGCAATTCGGCGGCGAGAAAGGCCGGAAATTCGCCGTGAAGCCTGGTGACGCCATCGTGATACCGGCAGGCGTGGGGCATAAGCGAGTGGATAGCAGCGACGATTTCAGCGTGGTCGGCGCGTATCCCGGCGGGCGTCAATGGGACTTGTTGCGAGGCCTGCGGGGCGAGCGCCCGCAAGCCGACCTTAACATCGCCGCTGTGCCACTGCCGGACAACGATCCGATCGACGGCCCGGACGGCCCGCTCAAGCAAATCTGGAGAGCGAAACCCGGCTCATGAAATCGGACCTTCTTCCCGGCCTAGCGTGTTGCCTTGGTGTGGCGGCTGCCTTCGGCAAACGGAAGCGAGTGGAAGATTGGGAGAGGCAAGCCACCGCAAGCGGATAGGCCAGCCCCCTGGGCCTATTCCTATCGGTGTCCATGCAGATTTCGCTTGGGGAAATTGGAGGGCCGCCTCGCGAAACCAGGTCCATCAATAAAATCCGAACAGTCCGTCGAGTTTTGCCCATGGAAAATCGCCCGCCGATCTCAGCTCCGCCGTCGTTAAAGCTAGGGTGGACACATCGGCGAACGCTTTACGTGAATGAATTCCTTAACGGTCCCGACGCCCGTGACCAATGCCCTTCGAGATCTTTGAGAGCTTCTGTAAAAATCTTCTTTGCGTGCTTCTGTGAAATTATGAGCGATGCGGGCGAACGAGCAAGAAAGCGTCGTACTGCTGCCTGAACTTGATCGCATCCGCTCGCCGACCCCAAAGTTTACCGCTATGGTGGGTTAGATTCATTAAGGTGCGGTAGCAAGAACGCCCCGTCGACGAATCGCAAAACAGAAGGAGAAACGCCATGGAAGTCAGTAGACGAAGTTTTCTGAAAAAAACCTCGAGTTCGCTAGCTTTCGGAATTGCCGCTGGCCAGGGTATCCTCCGCCCGATCGCAGCCGCCGCCCAAGCCGCGACGGAAACGTCCGAGCAAAGGCGGCAAATAGAAACCCGCATTGGCGACATGCTTTATCGCACACTGGGAGGCACTAAAGAAAGAGTCTCCGTCATTGGTTTGGGCGGATACCATATCGGCAAACCACAACTGTCGGAAGCGGACAGCATCAAAATCATTCGCAGTGCGATAGACCAGGGAATTACCTTTATGGACAACTGCTGGGACTACAACAACGGGAACAGCGAGATTCGGATGGGCAAGGCTCTTCGGGAGGGCGACCGCCAAAAGGTGTTTCTCATGACGAAAATCGATGGTCGCACCAAGCAAGAAGCAGCACGGCAGTTGGACGAATCACTGAAGAGACTCCAAACCGACCACATCGATCTCCTCCAACATCACGAAGTGATTCGTCCGGAGGATCCCGACCGCATCTTTGGCGAGGATGGGGCTCAGGAAGCAATGTTGGAAGCCCGAAAAGCAGGTAAGATCCGTTACATCGGTTTTACCGGACACAAGGACCCTTTCATTCACCTCCGAATGCTCGATATTGCGGCGAAAAATCACTTTCATTTCGACGCGGTACAGATGCCTCTCAATGTCATGGACGCACACTTCCGGAGCTTTGAGGATCAGGTTTTACCAGTTCTGCTGAAGGGCGAGATCGGGGTGGAAGCCATGAAAACATTTGGAGACAATTTCATTTTGCGGAGCAAAGCTGTTCAGCCAATAGAGGCCCTGCATTATTCCATGACTCTGCCAACTTCAGTGGTCATTACCGGAATCGACAACTTGCAGGTTCTCGACCAGGCGATCGAAGCTGCTCGCACGTTCCAGCCGATGACGAAAGAGGAGGTTGCCGCTCTGCTCGGTCGAACGCGGGAAGCTGCAGCGAACGGCCGATTTGAGCTATATAAGATCAGCCAACACTTCGACGGAACAGCCAGGAATCCGCAGTGGCTCGGCTAACAAACTTACGGTTCAGATGTCAACCGTGGTGAGGGAATCCCGCTAAGCAGATTAGAGAAAAGGGAATAGCCCCTTGAGGCTCATTTGTCCCGCTTCGCGTCGCTTCGCGGGACGAATGCCGATACGAGCGAACTGCGTGGTGTGCCGCCTGAACTGATTAAACGGACGTTTGAGATAGCCCGAAACGGACTGCGAACGCTTGAGCGGCAGACGATTTCTTTTAAACCAGATGAAGAAATCATTCCCGAGGTTACAGCGCTCGCGCTACCGGGTCATACTCCGGGACATTCCGGATTTTTGTTTCAATTTGGGGGCGAGTCCTTTATTGCAGCAGGCGATTTCGCGCATGATCCGTTATTGCAGCTGGCCCGGCCAGAGTGGACGATAATGGGGGATACGCATCGAGCGACGACCGTTAGAACGCGAAAGAGTCTCTTGAAACGATTGGCCGAAAACAGAATTCGATTCCATGCATATCACTTTCCATTCCCTTGCGTTGGCCATGTTCGGACGGCTGACCATCAGTCCTATGAATTCGTGTCTGAACGCTGGGTCTGGCGGTGAGCAAGGACTGGCACCTGTTTGAAGATAATCAGAAAGAAAATAGTATGAGCAGCACACCAAAGCCGGTCGCAATTGTGACTGGTGCTTCAAGTGGAATCGGCCTCGGAATCACGCTGGCACTTCTCGAACACGGTTATGGCGTAGTCGGAACTTCTCGGAATATCAGCAAGTCTAAGGAGCTCAAAGCGTCGGCCAATCTCGTCCTCATCGACGGTGACATCAGCAAAAAGGAAAGCGCCGCCAAAGTAGCGGAAGCGGCAATCAAGCATTTTGGCCGTATCGACCTGCTGGTTAACAACGCAGGGATTTTCATTCCCAAGCCGTTCACCGATTACACCGAGGACGACTACAATCTCGTAATGAACACCAATGTAGCCAGTTTCTTCTTCATGACGCAGCAAGTCATCCCGCAGATGAAGAAGCAAAATTCGGGACACGTAGTCAACATCTCTGCGGTCCTGGCGGACCAGCCGAGCGCCAGCGTGCCTGCTCTTCTGGCCGTGCTTTCGAAGTCGCCGATGCCGGCCGTGAGTAAGGCGTTGGCGCTGGAGTACGCGGCAAATAACATCCGGTTCAACACGGTGTCGCCTGGCAACATCAACACGCCGATGCACGCCAAGGATAATCATGCGGCGCTGGCCAAGTTTCATCCCCTCGGTCGGATGGGTGAAATTTCTGACATCGTCGATGCGGTGCTCTATCTCCAGAACGCCACGTTCGTAACGGGCGAAAACATCCGAGTGGATGGAGGGGTCCATGCCGGTCGGCAATAATTCCACCTGCGGTCGCCCATTGATAAACCGAATTTATCTTGGAGGGTGGCGCTCCCGACTTCGCAAGGCCTACGTCGCGGCTGGAAATGGATGGCACGCACTGCCGCAGGCTTTCCCGATCCAGAAGGGCGCGCCGTAGCTCCGCGGAGGCGGCCGTCGCCGCCGAACTTCGGGATTTGGGTTAAAAGACCTGGATGAGTATCGGCGAACATGTTGTGGACGATCCTTTCTGAGCGTTGGCTGCGGTCCAAAAAGCTAACTAGTATAGGCAGGCGGCAGCCAATCATTTAGGCGTAGTGCAACGCAATCATTTGGTGGCCGGCGATCCGATTCAGGGAGAACGAGATGTCGCGCTTGCATACGGTGAAAGTAAGTTCTGATCCCTCCGGCTCCAAAGTTGCCCGACCAATAGGGCGGCTCGGCCGAAATCGTACCTCCACGTCCGGAACGATTACTAAATCTTCGACGACTTCGATAGGCCCGCCATGGAAGACTCCTCGATTGATTGGCGCGGCGCAAAGCAAATGGATGATATCGCGCGAATGCGCGACCTGGCGGGTAACGGTTATTCGTCCAAAAGACGGCAAATTGGTTGTAATCGTGCGTTCGCTGCCAAGCAGGATATTGATTGCCCGGGCAATGTATCGCTTGGTCGTGATTGCGCCTTTGTCTTGGTAGATGGAGAATACTGGGTGGGCCAGATAGATGAGTCGCTCGTTAGCTATAGCCGCATCGAAACCGGAAGGCTCAGGCTTCGCCGGGGAATGCTGGTGGCTGCAGAAGTGCTTCGCCGTTCGATTAAAATAGGGGTCAAACACCTGACCTAGCGAGCGTCCCGAAGTGGCACGCACTCGATGAGATGAAGCGTACATGACAAAGGGATTGTTGACGAATTCGGGCCGCAATTCCAGGACTGGTAGTACGTAACCAGGATTGTAAGGGCTTACACCCGCGTATTCGGCTCCGATGTCGATCGCGAATCGCTCCGCATCGCGAGCGAGCCCACTGGCCCCAGTAAACAGAAGGCTGCCACCTGCTTTCCAGTAGCTTTCGATGACGCTCGCGAGTTGGTCGTCCAAACGGATGACGTCGGGTAGGATGAGGAGCTTGTATTTTTTGAAATCTGCGTGACGATCGACCACGTCGAAGAGAAAGTGGCTTTCCAGAAGAACTCGCACGGCTCCATGATCCGCGGGGCATTCGCGCGCGGCCTCGTCGGTCCGCCCCGGTGACAAATAGCTGCTGGCCGAAAACAGCGCAATGTCGGCCACGGATTCAGTCCCGGTGCACCATGCCTCCTTATTGGCAACCTCGGCATAGGCATGACCGATCAGAGCGTAGGTGGACTCGTCGATTTCGCCGGTCGGATGCAGCTGATCTCCGATACTACAACCCGCCCCATAAGCCAGCATCAGGGAACACTCGTAACTGAGTGCATTGGGATGTTTGTAGCCGCCGAACTCGCCCCACATCGTGTGGAACTTTCCCGTCATTCCCAGGTAGGCCTTGCCGATGGTGCGAGCATAAGCGCCGGAAAGTGGAAAATGATCGTAGCCCCACCCGCCGGTCGGCAGGGATTCGATCTCGAAATGGCTGAAGTGCCGGAACACTGACCGGTCACCCTGCGGGAGATGTCCCGAATTATGGAACACCGGCATGTCTTTCCGCTGGAGCCGCGCAGCGGCGTTCGACGCTTCGAAGTACCTTTCCCGTCGCGCATAGGCCTCGCGCTGTCGATGCTCGGGGTTCTGCCAGTCGAGCCCGCTTGCATTCATCGATCGAATGCAGTTCGAGCAGCAACATTCGTTCATGTGGATAATGTCGAACCAAAAGCCGTCCGCGTTCGGAAAAGCGGAGACAAGCTCGCGGATCTGGTCGCAAGCGTAGTCGAGGTACTCGGAATTCAAGCACATGCTCTTCCAGGTAGGCTCGAGATTTTTGCCGCCCGAGCAACGAAACGTCCCGTCCGGAGCGATCTCCCGCCAATCCGCGTGAAGAAACGCCGCACGTTCGTCCCAGCCGATCGAGTAATAGATTACGGTTGCGATGGCAGCCTCTTTGCATGCTTCGATCTGAGCGCGGAGGAGATCGAACGATAGATGCGGATGCCGCTCGCCGATCTTGGTGTTGTAATACGACCAACCGTGATGGCACTTGGCAAAGAGGTTAACCGAGTTAACAGAAGCCTTCTTCAGCACCCTCACAAATCGGTCGGGATCGAACTTGGACCCGATGCCTGTGATATGCTCCGAGGTATGAAAATCGATGTGAACCTGGCGGAGCGGGAGGCAAAGTATTGGCTGACTCATCGGGGCTGGCTCATGCTGCGATAAGGAAGAAAGCAGTTTCGACTGCATAAATCTACAACGAAGCTGTTCTGAATCACCTTGCTTATTCGTTGTTGAACCGGAGCCCGGATACAACGGACTGAAAGCTCGACACCTTTGGTGCGAAAGCGCCTGGGGCGCTGCGCGGCGCAAGCCCGAAATAGACTGAGCCCATCCCCGCATCGACGCATGGAAAATAGAGCTTGGGGACTCATCCCTGCGAGCGCCGAAGGTGCGAACTAAAACTCGATGAGAGACTTTCCGTGGGGAGGATTCGCCACCCCCCCGGAAGGGATATTGGCACTTCGCGTTGGAATTAAACCGCGTTGGCGAATCGTATTGGAAATCGGTCGCTCCAGATGCAAGAGTTCTTCGGTACTAAGGGTCGACCCGATCACGGGAATTCTGATGGCGACAAAAACATCAACCTAAAAAAACTATGGCATATCAACCTCTATATACGGCCGTGGCAACCGCCACTGGTGGAAGGGACGGACACGTTGAAAGTTCTGATGGCATTGTGAAGCTCGATTTGAGTGTACCTCGTGAAATGGGTGGACCAGGCAAACCCGGTACATCGAATCCCGAGCAATTGTTTGCTTCCGGCTACTCCGCCTGTTTCGCCGGGGCGATTGGTTTTGTGGCCAACCAACAACACAAAAAGCTCAATGATATCCAGGTAACGGGTCACGTCACATTCGGTAAGGTCGACGAGAAGTCCACCTACAACGCGGATGGGAAGACTTATCCGTTGCCTGGATTTCAACTGGCGGTCCGGCTTGATGTCCATCTTCCAGGCGTCGACAAGGCAGAGGCAGAAAAGCTTATCGAACACGCACATCAAGTCTGTCCCTACTCCAGAGCGACTCGTAACAACATCGAGGTCAAATTCGCCGTCGTATAGACCAGGGGGTCAATCGCGAATGAACATGTTGCGTGCGAACAGACACGCGGTCGCTTTTTCAGTTATGACGCGAATCGGAATACGATACTCGGGATCCGCCCCCGCGTAGCAGTCTTGAATAAACAGATCTTTTCCCTGCAGATAGGCGCAAAGCCGGCTCCGAACGATCTCGAATTTTTCCGGGGCAAACGGACGATTCACCTTGCCCCACCAGACGCTCTTCTCACTCGACGGCTCGCGGACGATAAACTTGTCGTTCGGCAGTCGACCCGTAAACTGGCCAGTCCGCACTACCAACGGACCAAGATGAGCGAGCATGCCTTCATACCGGCGAATCGCTTCTTCATAGAGCGCCGGCGTGCTGAGATTGGAGAAAATGCGTCCCGTGTTTCGGAGTCCGATCGATTCAAGGCTTTCCAATACGCGCGAATTAGTTGGATTCATGAGTGCTTTGGTTTTGCCTGCAATCTCGAAGGCTTCCCACCGGCTGGCTCACCGCGGATTGCTCGGTGCTAAGTATTTTTTGCGCGGTGTGCCCAGTCGATGGTGCTAAAAGCACGCTGGGTTCCATCGCATCGACGGCGTCGTCATCGGAGGTGATGCGCACCGAATTTAGTAGGCCGAGATGCGGATGATTTGTTGTACCAAGTTGCCGCTCGGCTGGCTCAGAAAACCGGGCCCAGGGGATGGCGGCCAGTCGCTTTCTGGGGATTCGTTGGCCGGTCAGCTCACAAAAACCGTAGCGGCCGTCGTTGATTCGCCTCAGCGCTGCTTCAATCTCGTAGAGCTTCTCTTGCTCGAACGAGACCAGGCTCAGAGTAAGGTCCCGGTCAAAGGTATCAGTAGCAGCGTCACCAAGGTGTGTACTGAATTCCGGTTTCTCTTCGGCTGCGAGGTTAAGTAAAGCGTGGATGTGTGCGAAGGACTGTTCCTGGAGTTGCAACAGTTTTTCACGCTGCTTGGACCAACCAGGGGCTCGGTGAGCGATCTTTTCAAAATGGTTACCCTTATTTGTCAGGTATAGGCGATGCGTTGGTGAAGTTAATCGAGCGGCTTTCATAAGCGCCTCCCAGTCCTTCTCCCATTTACTTCATGCACGATCGGAAGATTGGCTGCGCGACAGTTGTCCAATGCTTTGCAGGCTTTGGCTGACGCGACCGGTTGCTAAGGAGTTTTGTCTGAGCCAGGACAAAACGTGAGCGGGTTTGCGCAAAGAACGTGGAGTGCTCTCCAGGCGGAGAGTCTAGGTTCCGAATTCAAAACAGGAGGGAGTGCGATAGTGAAGACTCGGAATTATGAGTGAACGCAAATCTTATCAAGTTGCTGTTATTGGATCTGGTGCCGGCGGAAAGCAAGCCGCGATCCTCGCGGCCCGAAGCGGACTTCGGGTTGTCTTGATCGAGAAGGATACTTTGGGAGGCACAGCGTTTGACCGGGGCTATTATTCAGTGCGGGCATTTCGCGCTAGTGCTGAGGCGGCAAAGGAGAGTTTCCAGGCTGGTTGGCCTGATTGGTTTAGTGCACGGCGGCAAGTCAGGGCATGGCTGACGGAGGAATTGAAAAACAAACTGAACAGGGCGGGAGTTGACGTTCGCTTTGGTCGTGGATCGTTAGCCAACTCAAATACCATTCACCTGGAAAACGCGTCCGGTGAAACGGAGCTTCTCGGTGCCGACTATATCATTCTGGCAACGGGTTCACGGCCGGCGTTCGATGGTCAAAAGCTCGGACCGAATTTCGTGAACAGCGATCAACTTTTTGGCCGGATGGATTTGCCAAAACGACTGTTGATTGTCGGTGGGGGCTATGTCGGCTGTGAATTTGCTTCGATTTATCGTTCTCTGCGCTGCGCGGTTACGTGGGATGGACCGAGGAAGAGGCGGGGCGAGCGGGGCTTTCGGCAGTCGCTCACAGTGAGACGTTCCGGCTCGTCACCGACGACGAGAAAAGCGTTATCGTACCGATCCCGGTGACGTTGAAGATCCTGGTTGAAGCAGAGTCGAGACGGATTCTTGGCGTTCACGCCATCGGGTATCACGCGGCCGAGTTGGTCAATACAGCAGCTGTGGCGATCAGGTCCGGCATGACGATCGAAGAATTGAGTGAGATCACGTTTCTCCATCCGAGTCTGGCCGAAACGATCCAGGAATGCTTACCCAAGCTAAGTTCGATAAGCGCCGGTTGATTGACCCGTGATTATTTTATGGCAGAACTGTCCAAAATAAATCTCGCAAAGCGTTAAAAGCTTCAATCCTGGTACGAGGGAGGGGTGTCAAGATAAGGCCAACTTTGGCCAAGGTTGGAGAAGCGATCCAGCGTCTCAGCCGCAAGCTTCCCGGAGAAGCTGCGAAGGAGAGCCAACGGGTGCATTTCCCGGATCGGAGATGCCACAAACATGAAAAGACCGGATACTAGGGCTGCCAGTTTGCCTTCGGCAAACGAGGAAAAGATCTGTCCGGTGATAGCGGAAGCTGTTTCGTCCGTGCCGCCAGGAATTGTGGGGACAGCGGTCGAGCCGGATGGACAATCCGTGACGATCGATTATGATCCGCGCCTGATCAACGATGAATCGGTTCGCGAGGTCGCTGCGAAGCTCGCGCCAGAGGTGCAGCGACGGTTAGATAAATGCGTGATGCGCCTTGAGGGACGCGCATGCGAAGCCTGTGCTCTCAAATTCGAAAGGAAGGCACAAAGGATCGCAGGGGTGCGCCGAGCCAGGGCAACCTTCATCGGCGGCGTGATGAGCGTGACTTTCGACAAGGTGCAATTGTCGCCGGAACAGGTGCTCGAACGCGTCCGGGAAATAGGCGCGCCGGTAACGCCCTTCACCGCCCCGCGTGAATCGCCGCAGGGCTTTACGGAATGGTTGCAGTATCACAGCGGCCGGATCGAGATCGCTTGCACTGCGGTCACGTTTGTTTTCATGATCGCCGGCTGGTTCGCGCCCCGCGTCGGGCTCGGCCAAACCTGGGCCAACCTCTATTTCCTTATTGCTTATATCGCCGGCGGAATATTCGGCGTCCGGGCCGGCCTTCGATCGCTGCGCCAATGGACTATTGATGTCGATCTACTGATGGTGCTCGCAGCGCTTGGCGCGGCGCTGATCGGAGCGCCGTTCGAGGGAGCGATGCTGCTGTTTCTGTTTTCGCTCTCAAACGTTTTGCAGAGCTATGCCATCGACAGTTCCCGGAAAGCGATTCATTCGCTCATGAAACTCCGACCGGACAAAGCACTGACCCGCCGCGGCGGCGATAGCTTGCTCCTTCCGATTGAAGAACTGGTCGTTGGCGACATCGTCGTCGTCCGGCCCGGCGAGAGCATTCCGCTCGACAGCGTGATTGTCGAAGGCGAAAGCTCGATCGATGAGTCGTCGTTCACGGGTGAGTCGATTCCCGTTTTGAAAAAGACTAACGATCCCGTTTTTGCGGCGACGGTCAATCAGACCGGTGGGCTCGAAGTGCGTGTCACCAAGCTGGCCAAGGATTCTACCATCGAAAAACTGATTCGGATGGTGGAGGAGGCGCAGAGTGAAAAGGCCGAGACGCAGCGTTTTCTCGATCGAGCGGAGCAGTTCTACGCGATCGGCGTAATCGCCTTAACCCTTGCACTCATCGTGGGACTTCTGTTCTTCGTGCACGAGCCGTTTCGCTCAACATTTTACCGCGCAATGACCGTAATGGTCGTTGCCTCGCCGTGCGCGCTGATTATCAGTACACCGGCTTCGATTTTATCGGCTATCGGTGGTGCCGCGCGGCGTGGAGTACTATTCAAAGGCGGTGTACATCTTGAACGAGCGGCGACAATAACAGTTGTCGCATTGGACAAGACAGGCACACTCACTGAAGGCAAGCCCCGCGTGACGGACTTAATTTCTGTGCGGGAAGGGATCGATCTTGCTAACAATGTACAACCCGAGGTCCTCGACCTGCTTCAACTCGCGGCATCGGTCGAGGCAAAGTCGGAGCATCCGCTGGCCGGCGCAATCGTGGCAGAAGCTAAACGCCGCGGGTTGACGCTCCTTAACTGTACCCACTTCCGGTCAGTTTCAGGCGAGGGCGCAAGCGGCGTTGTATGTGGGCGACGGATCGGGGTCGGCAACATTCGTTACTTGGAGAGGCTCGGCGGATCGATAAATGATGATCTGGCTCAACGACTTGGCGAATTTCAGGACGGCGGAAAAACGTGTGTCGTTGTCGCCGAGACAGGCGAAGAGACTGTCCGGATTCTCGGCGCGTTAGGTATCGCTGACGTGTTGCGTGACGAAGCGCCCGGTGTAGTGCGCACTCTGAAACAAACCGGGGTACAGCGCGTTGTCATGCTTACTGGGGATAACCATCGCGTGGCCGCCGCGATAGCAGAGCAAGCGGGCGTAGACGAATTTCATGCAGAGCTGTTGCCCGAGGACAAGGTTCGTGTGCTCAAGTCGCTCAAAACGATCGGTCCGGTCGCAATGATCGGCGACGGAGTTAATGATGCACCCGCGCTCGCAACCGCGACAATCGGCATTGCCATGGGCGCAGCCGGCACAGATGTCGCCATGGAGACGGCAGATGTTGTACTCATGAGCGATAACCTGCGCAACATTCAGTTTGCGCTTTCGATTAGTCGCCACGCGCGGACTGTGATCTGGCAGAATCTGGCAATCGCCACGGCGGTCATCATCGCGCTCGTGGTTTCCGCACTCGGCTTTTCGCTGCCATTGCCACTCGGCGTTGTCGGTCATGAAGGCAGCACGGTGCTTGTCTGTCTCAATGGGCTGCGGTTGCTCGCATTCTGTGCCCGGGACCATCAGGTGGATTCGTTGCCTGTTGATACGGCTTCCTTACCCCAAAAAGTCCTCCAGAGGAGGACGCTGAGCGATCCGTTGGGAGGTCGGAGGTGAGTCGAGATGAAGACGTTCGTTACGTTGCTTCTGCTGGCGCTCTTTTCAGCGACGTGGCATTGATGGTTGCGTGGACCGTAGAACCATGGGTTTCCCGGCCATGAACATTGCCGACATGCGCGAAATGCGTACCGATTATCTTCGTGGTCGCCTTGGGCGCGAAGATCTCATGCCCTATTCGCCCCTTGCCACGGCGTTGGGCTTCACGCCGCTGCCACCGCTCTATTGGCCACTACTTTTTCTCACGCTGCTTTGCTACCTGGTGCTCACGCAAATCGTAAAGATGTGGTTGATACGCAAGACATGGTTGTAAACGGCGTGACAGCAATTTCATCCGCTACGCCAGGCTGTGTGCCCGCGCCGACGGCGGGTACATGCGCCTGGACGCATTGGGCAGCGTTGAACGCGGGCGACGGATCGGGGGTCGGCAGCATTCGTTATTTGGAGAAGCTCGGCGGAGAAGTTCGCACCAAGACCTGGGGAGGGGCTTTAGCTGAGGAAGACCCTGCGTAAACGGGGGCGAAGCCTTGACCCTATTCTCGCTCACTGGCAAGCCGCGGTGGAAGCATGACAACCGATGGTGCTCGGTCCGCTGCAATGTCGAGTAAACTTTTCATAATGACTGTTGCCAACTGTCCGATAGTGGCCGGAGCAGAATACCAGTCTGCCTCAACTGCACATCGAACAAAGACCACAGGTGCAAAAAGCTCTTTTTCTCTATCGAAGCTTCTCGAGTCGACCGCGCTCGATTAGGTTTTCCCCGGAGACCATGATCAGAAGCAGGGTCATAGCGAGCAGCCAAAGACTTTCTATCGGTCTTCAAGGGAGAAATAATGGGGTTAGCTTATCGACAAAATCCTCAGCCGACAGGTCGACTCCTTCTTCGTTATCGGCCAGCTCGTCATTAACGATAAGGCTGAACGGAACCGAGCTGGCCTGCAGGAACGCTTGTTTAATGGTCGCGCCTGGAATGACAGGCACGCTCTTGTAGTAGACAGTACCGAGGGCCGCCTCTGGCATGTACGTAGTTACCAATACGGCTTCCTGTTCCGCAGTGAAGCTAAAGTCCAGGTCTTGGATTGGCAGCGACAGAGCCTGTCCTTTGGAGGTTCGGGAAAGAACCAGGAACGGACAGTCGCCCTCAGTCGGATCACAGACGCTTCCTTTCCGTAGCATGAAGACTGAAGCGTCGAAGGGGAAGGGAATGGCCTCAAAGGTCATTTCATCTGGAAGCTCCGTCCGGAGCGCCGCAGCGAAGAGTTCGCGAGTAACATAGTAGGTCGGTATGTCGTAGCGCAGGAGCAGCGCCGCTTGCCCTTGGACCGCAGCCAGCGCCGGATTTGGCCTGGTCTCGTGTTCATAGATGCTGATGTAATTCTGCATCGCAGCGTTCACCGAGGAAACTGCCAGCACTTTCTGCGGCCAGTAGTTGTTGGGCGCGTTAATGTGGCGCGGAGTCAAAGCCCGAAGACAATCCGGATGCTCCTTCTCCAGGTAAGCCCGAACTTCGGCGTAGCTGTGCAGAAGAGTACTCATCGGTATTGACCGATCCCGGTCGCCAGTTCTTATGGCGTGCTCGACGGGAAAGTTAGAGCATTTTTAGTTTTATTGAAAACGCTCTAGCCGTAGTGCTGGAATCCTTGCCAAAACTGGGGCCAAGGCGGCCGCAGGCCGCGGCACACAAAAATGTCAGTGTCGCGAATGGTGCTGTTTTTGATCCCGAAGTGATTGCTGACATGACCAGCAATTTGACAAGACTCGAACGCGCTCTGTGCGAAGTCGCGCGACATACCTACAACGATCACCGTCTCTGGAGGCGGATCGCCATACCCGCGAAGCCAATGAGAGTTCATCCCGCAGATTGCCCTCGGCAACCTTAGCGCAGGGCCGTACAGATTGATTGCGCCGGCCTGGCCCGAATCGGCTGCGAGGATGCCTAAGCGGGATCGCTCTTCGATCGGTAGAGAGTCGCGGACGCTGGCGACGGTTTGCACAAGCTCCGGCCACGCGATTTCCTCATTGAAGTTGCCTCCGTTAGCTTTATCAGCAAACCGCCACCACAATGATCCAGGCGGTGCAACTGGCAGAACAATCGCGGCATCCACCAGGCCCCCAATTGCAAGAGCCATCCAGGTAATCCTTCGGATTACGAGTGCGCGCCGCGAACTCAACGAAGCAACCCACCGCTCGCCCCATACCGCCCCTGCTGCGAGCAACATGGGATAGCCCGGGGCCATATAGTACCCCCGACCTCTTCCGATTACGAACAGCACGAAGGGGATAATGAACATCCACCCAATCGGGCGATACCGCTTGCCATCCTGGGTGGCGAACAGATAGAAGAGGCCAGCCAGCCACAATGGGGCAGTGGGAGGGTTCGTCGCGATCCAGAACTGGTCGAGCACAAAGCTATCGGTTCGTCCGATGCTGATGTCGTGAGCGTGAATGCTCTTCAAGAAGTCCAGCGAGACGAAATGATGTCGGATCTGCCAAAGGAAGTTGGGTAGGAAGATCAGAAATGCGAGAGCGATGCCGCACCAGAGCCACGGGCTCCGGAGATGGCGCCTGGCCGGCGTCAAAAGAAAGCCGGCGGCAATCCCCACGACCAAAAACATCATGGTGTACTTCGTGAGCATTCCCAGACCAATCGCAGCACCGACGGCCAGACACCAGCGAGGATCGTCCGAGGCAAGAAGGCGAACCATGAAATATGCAGCCGCCACCCACCATAGATAGTCGAAGCTGACGTACTGAAAGAGCGTGCCACCGCTGAATGCGACACCGCCGATCGCCGCGGCCAATGCTGCCACGATTTGTGCCTGCCTTCCCCCTCCCAAATGGCGAGCCATCAGGCCGGTGAGCACCAGAACAAGGCCCAGCGCCAGGGCTGGAAAGAAACGCAGCCCAATCAGCGACGGTCCAAACAGAATGAATGCGATTCGTGCAAGGAAGGGCGTGACCGGCGGATACGCGACATAGCCCCACGCCAGTGAGCGTGCGTCATCGAGGGTGGCCAGTTCGTCGCGATGGAAGCCATATTGGCCATTGGTGACGGTATGCAGAAGGACCCCGGCTGTGGCCCATAGAACCAAGACGGCAAGGTCACTGGATGTGAGCTTTCTCCAACTATCGCCTACACGCATGTGTCCCTTCTTTCGGCGAGCAACATTGTCTCGTTGTGTCTCGGATCGGGAGTCAGGTTCCTTCGAATAGCTGTGGCCTTCATCTCGGGCATCTGGTGTCGTTTTGGGAGTACTGCAGAGGGCTGCAAACAGTGTCTGGTCGGCTATAATATTTTAGAGAGCCACTGGTTTCGCTTGGTGCAAATCGTCTTTGATACCGGCTTTAAAGGCGTTCCGCCGCGCTGTAAACCGTGAACCGTACACCAATGGAAAATTGCCAGAGGTTTTCAGCGCGTGCGTGCCGACAATCGCAAATAAGTTGCCAATCGTGCCAGTGATTATTCTTATTCTGAGCCGCTCGATCATTCTGAGGTCAAAGGCGAACGGCGCATCATCTTTCATTCCGATCGCATACGGAATCTTTCCGCGCCGTTCACCGCCAGGTTCAGCACTATCTGTTGGGGCTGTGCCGGTTCGGTGTTCAAATAGGGTCGTTATGGAAAAACTGTATAACGAACGGTGCTTTGACGGTCCTTGGACCATTTACTTGCATTTGTTAGCGGCCGGGAAGGACACGGCAACCGCGCGGGCCGATGCTTTCACAGCCCTTCGACGAGTTCGATTCAGAAGTGGATAGGCGTAGGCAACGACCGCAGCAAGAAAGGACTGTAGCGCCGCGCTCGGCTCAACACGTCGATGTGTTAATATCGACCTCGAGCGCGTTTTCCCTGAGATTCCAAAAGCCTCACGACCCGCCGCTACACCGACATAGCACAACCACCATTCTGTCGGTGCCAATTGATCTGTTTGCGCCGTTCATCAAAAGGTTCCAAAGCCGAACACCGAAAGAATCGTAGCCGGAGTCCTCGCCAGCGAGTGCGCCTGAAGCCGTGGCGGTTAGAGGCGTCCGCGAAGCTGCGTTCTATCAAATGCTGACGACGCTTGCGATCCGGTTTAGCCTGCTTGGTATTGGTTTAGGCGCCTCTGTGGATCTCGACTGCCTATCGGGACCGGGTTTCGAATTCAGCTTGGAATGGTGTGGCTTAGTAATCCATCCCGCCCATCCCACCTGGACCATCCGGAGCCGGTTTTTCTTTCTCGGGCAGCTCAGTCACCAATGCTTCAGTGGTGAGCACGAGAGAGGAGATTGAAGCGGCATTCTGGAGCGCCGTGCGGGTCACCTTGGTCGGATCGACGACACTGGCCTTCACCAGGTCCTCGTATTCACCGATCGCTTGATCGCCGCCGCCGACGCAGGCGGCATATCGACTTAGGCCCAAACCGGCGCGAAGACCGGATTCAATCTGCTCTGGGCGTTTATTATCTTGGTGCCGATGGCGTACTATGTTCACCGGGCATCCGCCGCGAAATTGAACGCCTGTAAACCGATTTTGCGAATGATCTCGCCATAGACGAGCTTGCGGATCAGGCACAACTGAGCCGCAGCCATTTCGCCCTGACCTTTCAGTGCACATCGAACAAAGATCACAAAGATTGCAAAAGCCTCCTTTCCTCTATGAACAAGATCGAGCCTGCCGACTTTTTCCAGCACCTAAGTCGTTCGCGTATTTACCAAGATTACGAGCAGGCTTTTGGAAAGGCAACTAAGTTACCTTTGGAACTCTCCTCAATCGACATGTGGCGGGAGATCCACCGGGTCCGAAGCAAGTATGCAAACCCATTTTGCGCTATCCTCGCGCGCACGAGCAAGGTTTGCGGCGCATGCCTAGAGGTCCAGCGTAAGCTCAGCGGCGCAAATACTTCTGACACGCAGACGGTGACATGCTTCGCGGGACTCACAAATACCAGTGTGCCGGTGAAATTGGAAGAGCGCGTCATTGCGTTCTTACAAACTGGTCAAGTTTTCCTGCGAACTCCGAGTGCCAAACGATTCAAGAAGATCGCTACCCAGCTGATCAGTTGGGGCATGAAGGTTAACTTGGCTCGGCTCGAGAATGCGTATTTCCACTCGCGCGTAGTTTCACCCGATCAATACCGTGCGATAGTGCGACTTTTGGAAATTTTCGCTGAACATCTCGCATTGATCGCTAACCAGATCCCGCTGCAGCAGCATAGGGGAGATCCGCCTATGATTAGAGGGGCGAAAGATTACGTCGCGAGTCATCAGTCTGACCCTATCAAACTCGAACAGATTGCGCGCGCCCTCAGTGTAAGCACGTACCACTTTTGCAGAAGCTTCAAACATGCGACCGGTCTAACGTTTGTGGAGTACTTGAGCCGCGTCCGCACTGAGAAAGCTAAAATCTTGCTGCACAACAATAACCTACGCATCACCGAGATAGCCTACGAGGTAGGTTTCCAATCGCTTACGCACTTTAACCGGACCTTTCGTAAGCTTGTTGGTCACTCTCCAACAGAATACCGATCCACGGTAATCGAAACCCACTGAGGAAAATTATTCCTCCAGCATAGCTTGCGCTTTTAGAGTAACATTGCCTTGTTGCGATTTCGCGCCGGTTCTCTTGCCGGCACCGCAGGATCGCCGACTCGAGCCGGCCTGGCTGTCGATAGAGCAAGAAAAGTAAAGAAAAAGTCAATTTACGTGGAGTGTGAGCGTTGGAAAACAGGCACCATGCTCCCTCTGCAATCAAGGTCCCCCAAGTGAAGAAAGTGCGCGGCGAATTCCTTCCATAAAATCCATGAATCACCTCAGCTCGTTTAAACGGCGGCTGCTGGCTGGGATCAGTCTTGCGATAAGTGCTGCTGCCATTTACGGGGTGTGTTTCCCCATCGTCCATGCGGGTCCGCCAACCACCCCACAACAGACGCCGCAAAAGAATACGCTTTCGGGCGCCCAGTTATACGCCATCCACTGCAGTCGCTGCCACTCGGAACGGTACGCCACCGAGTTCACGGCGGCCCACTGGCAAACCATCATGATCCACATGCGCGTGCGGGCCAACCTTCCTGCGGCGCAGGCTCAAGAGATCCTGAAGTACCTCCAGGAGGATGCCGGCCAGTAATGAGCGACTAACGCCATGAACATTCGCTCCAGTATTTTCGGAATGATAGCAGCTGGATGCATGCTTGGAATCACCCTGCCGCGCGCCGTTGCAGAGGTGACTGACGAGGAGTTCAACGCGTTGAAAGATTCGGTCCGGCAGTTGGGTGAGAAGGTGCAGAAACTTGAGGACACGCACGAGCAAGACCAGCAAACACACGCGCAAGACCAACAGAAGATCCAGCAGCTGGAACAGCAGCTAGAGAAGACCCAGGCGACCGCCGCTGAAGCGCAGCAGAAAGCCAAGAGTGCAGCCCAGGTCCAGGAAAAGTTCCACTGGCTGGAAGATCAGGTGGGGGAAACGCGGAAGACCGCCGCCGAAGCTGAACAGAAAGCCGAAGCGGCGGCCCAGGTGCAACCGGTTGCCCCGGTTCCCAGCGGAGCCCTGGCGACGCACAGCTTCACACTCGCAGGAGACGCGGAGGTCCAGTTTGGCAAGGTCCTGGGACAGCACAGCGCATTTACGCTGGCGGACTTTGCGCCGGTCTTCCTGTTTCGGGCGACCGACAAGGCTCTATTCGAAGCGGGTTTTGATGTCAGGTTGACGAACGGCGCAGTGACATTGGCGAACGGACAGACGGGCAACATGGGTGTTTCGACCGGAGTAGATCTTAGTTTCGCTCAGTTGGACTACCTGCTGAATGACTATGCGACGTTCGTGGGTGGGTGGATGTTGCTCCCGCTGGGCACCTACACTGAGCGATCGGCCGGGTGGCTAAACAAGATACCGGATGACCCGCTGCCCCGTGGTATCCTGCCGAGCAACGGCGCTGGTGTCCAGCTGCGGGGCGCCATACCGATCGGGCAATGTGGGCAGTCCCTCACCTATTCCGGTTATGTCGTTAACGGGCCGGGCTCCGTGGACGGCTCCGGAAACGCAACCTTCGTCGATAGCAGTGGCAGCGTATTGCCGAATCTTGACTTTGGTAATGTCGGCACTCAATCCAATGGCAATAGCGGAAATTTGCACGCTAATCCCAGCGGCGGCGGCCGCATCGGATGGTTCCTTCCGCTGAAACCTCACTATGATTTCGAACTCGGAGTTTCCGGTCAAACAGGTCCGTGGAACGACAAGGGGAACCGCCTCTGGTCGGCTGGCGTAGTCGATGCCGCCCTGCACATCAGTCCCTACATCGAAGTGAAGGGCGAGTATATGTACACTTGGCAGCAGACCAACGACAGGGGCACTGTTCAGCCGCAGGGCTGGTGGATCCAGGCGGCCTACAAGCTGGCGGGCTTGGGTCTGACCCTCCCGCTCATTAACAACTTCGAATTGGTCGGCCGCTATGACACGGTGCTCGACGGTCTCGGGACGAGAACTAACCGTGAAACGGCAGGCTACGTATACTACGTCACGAACACGCTCTGGTTGGAGGGTGATTACGAATGGTTGCAAAGCCACGGCCCCAACAAGCTGCCGGAGAACAAGTGGGTGTTCCAAATCTCTCTCGGATTCTAAACGAAAGGAAATACCAATATTATGCCAATGAGAATCAAACGCCCCACTATCCTCCTAGGCGGGGCTGCCTTCGCCGTGATCGGGGCAGGCTTCGCGCTCGCCCAGGCAGTTGACCCTCGGATCGAACGCTTTGACAAAGGGCCGGCGACAGTCAACGTCTCCACATACCCGGCGGCTATCCAGCAAAACTACGCAGTGTTTACCCAGAAATGCTCACAGTGCCACAAGCTGAGCCGCCCGATTAACTCTGATTTTGTGCTGCCCGACGAGTGGTCGCGCTACATCCACCGCATGATGAGCAAGCCCGGTTCGGGTATTGACGGCGGTTCAGGCGCGAAGATTTACGATTTCCTCGTATACGACTCCAGCGTCCGCAAGAAGGCGATGCTTGACGCGAGACTTGCGAAGGTCTCACCTGCGGAAAAGGCCGCTGCGGAAGCCAAGATCAAGGAAGTCATGGCCAGGTTCAAGTAACGAGCGACGCCGCGTGGAAGAACTGGCTTCATCCGCAACGGCTCCGCGCTCGCGCCGCGATTTCATGGCCAATATCATTCTGGGCACCGGAACGGTGCTGGGCTTAGGGAGCTTGGCATATCGGTTCCTGGAATACCTTTATCCGGTCATCCCGCCTATCAAACTGGTTGAGGTGGCGGCCGGAAAGCCGAGCGACATTCCACCTGACGGCGTGCGGCTCGTCCAGTTGCCGGAAGGACCGGTCATCCTGGAGAAAGCGGACAACGAAGTTCGAGCCTTATCCGCCATTTGCACGCACCTGGGTTGCACCGTCCAATGGCATCCGGAGGAAAAGAAATTCATCTGTCCCTGTCATCAGGGGATTTATGATTTCAACGGCAACGTCGTCTCCGGTCCGCCGCCGCGCCCGTTGGAAAAACTCCAGGTAACGCTGCGCGGCGAGCAGGTTTTTGTGCTCATGAATTCGCCCAAGGAGGAACAGGCATGAAGCGTGTGGTCCGTTGGCTCGAAGAACGGGTGCCGGTGGACCAGCAGGTCTTGCGCGAACAGCTGCGCGAACCGCTGCCCGTTCACATGAAAAACTGGGTTTTCTGCCTGGGCGGAACGCCGGCCATGCTCTTCTGCATCCTGGCGGTTACCGGCATTCTGCTGACGTTTTACTACGTACCGTCTTCCGCCCAGGCCTACGCCAGCGTGAGCAACATCACCTTCAAGGTGCAGATGGGCTGGTTTATTCGCGGCATACATCAAGGCGCCTCCCAGTTAATGATTGTGACCGTGCTGCTGCACATGATCCGCGTCTTTTTCACCCGCGCTTACCGCAAGCCGCGGGAGCTGAACTGGATGCTGGGTGTGGCGCTGTTCATGATCACGCTGGCGTTTGCGTTCACGGGGTACTCGCTCGTTTACGACCAGCTTTCGTACTGGGCGACGACCATCGGTACGAACATGATTGCGGCGGTGCCGCTGATTGGCAAGCCGCTGCTCTATCTGTTGCGCGGCGGACCCGACGTGAATCCAAACACGCTCAGTCGCTTTTACGATTTCCATATCGGTGTGCTGCCCACGATGATGACGCTGCTCATTGTCGCTCACCTGGCCTTGGTGCGACTGCACGGCGTGGCCCCGCTGGCAGGCGATCCGCGCCGCGAAACGTATCCATTCTTTCCCGACCACATGCTGCGGGAAGTGATTATCGGCCTGCTCCTCCTCATAGCTCTAATCAATTACGTCATGTTTTTTCCTCCCACCGTCGGGGCACGGGCAACACCGGGTAACACTCCCGGGCACATCCGTCCGGAATGGTACTTCTTTCCGACGTACCGCTGGCTCAAGTTGACCTCACTAGCCGTCGGAATCTGGGGAAGCATTCTCTTCGTCGCGTGCCTGTTTCTGTGGCCGTTCATTGACGCGGCGCTGGAAAGAATCGCGCCTCGAAGGCATCTGTGGGTGATCGTTGGATGTTCGTTTTTCCTGATGACCATCGTATTCATGCTCTGGGAAGCCATTGTCGGCTGAACCGGACACCGGCATGAGTATCATCACGCAAAAATATCTGGTTGGAATCATGGGGTTGATCCTCGTCGGGTCTGTGATCGCTACCGGCTACCTGGATACTCAACGCCGAAAAAAGGAGAACGTCCCGCGCGGTTCGGAAGACGCGGCGCCCTCGCTACCGCTCAGTCCCGAGTTGCAACGCGGGTTGAAGATTTATGAGGAATTCAGTTGCGCAGCCTGCCATGGCCCTGGCGGCAAAGGTGGCGTGCACAATTTCAACGCCCAGTCGGGACAGGAAGTCCCCCCGCTGAACCACGTAGCTGACGGCTTCACCAAATCCGAACTCATCGCGAAGATTCAAATCGGCGTTCCCATCGTGCCGAAACTCGATCCGAACGGCCCGGCGCCCCCGTTGCAAATGCCCGGTTTCAAGGATATGCTGAGCGACGCCCAATTGGACGATCTGGTCGCTTACCTGATCAGCTTGAAACCGAAAGGAGAAGAATCCGGTTTCTAACCAATAATTCGCAGTTGAGATGTAGGCGCGTGAAAAAGTTTCTCCCCTGGATCATCAGCCTCGTTTTTGTGCTCTGTGTCATCGCGAAGATGATTCCAGCCAAGGAACCGCTCGGGTTCGATATCGCTGGCTTTGGTCGTCTCCCGGTGTTGGTCGCCGGCCGAGTGATGCCGATGGATACGTTGGCTCGGGTTGCCCTGTTTGCGATGAATCACCACGGAACGGCTACGACCTCCGATGGAAAAGGCCAGCTGCAGAGTCGCTGGCTGCTTGACGTACTGATGATGCCCGAGCACGCGGATGTCGCAAAGGTGTTTGAGGTGACCAATCCCGATATCCTCGACCTCTTTGGCTGGCCGGAAGCAAAAGGGAAATCGATTAACCATTCGTTTAATGACTTCAAGCCGTTCTTTGGCGAGATTGAAAAACAAGCTGGATTAGCTGCTCAGACCGAATCTGCGACCCGAACCGCCTTCCAACGGGCCATTGTTAAACTTCGCGATGCTCTGGGTCTCTACCTTCAGCTGAACAATACAGTTCAGCCCGACGATTCGCCCGATTTTGGCAAGGAAATCCGGGCCTTCGAAGCGGTGATTCAGCCGGGAATACAGGCCATTCGGGACCGAGATGCAAACAAGCCGTTCAATAATCAGGATATCGAGCACATCTTGTTGTTCACCCAACGCTATCAGGACCTAAGCAAGTTGAAAT
>JBAUZZ010000272.1:0-3701 GCA_049585495.1 Chthoniobacterales bacterium
TTGTCGAAGTGGTCTTTGGCCGCGCGTGCCGTTTCCCGGGCTTCTTTCGGAAGGATTCCGTTAAATTCTGCGGTGATGACCAGCTTCTTCCACGGGCAGAGCCGGTCGAGCACAAACAGACTTAGTATGTACGCGACGAATGCGCCAAGGGCCCATCCTCCCAGAAGGATGAAGGGTGCTGTGGGGCCGGCCAACACCGCGGCGTGGGAGAAGAGATAAGCTAATACAGGGAAGATTCCCAGGATTGCAGAGGTCCGGGATGCCGCCCGTTCGGCCTTCATTCTGCGCTCGTTGATCTTCCTGACGAAATCTTGGGTCCTCTGAAATGGAATGTACGCGGGAAGGCTGTGCGGCCGGGCCGTTGCGGGAACGGAATCTGTAGTGATTTCGAAAGTGAGTTGGTGGTCGCCTTCAAGGTCGAAGACGGCGAAGATCGGTAGTTCCGCACCGGTAGCTTCGTCTTGATAGGTTTGTACAAGACCATGTGGATTAAACCCTTGAAGGTGAAGAAACGTTTTTGGTGCTTTCGCGAGCAGGGCTCTCCCTTGCTCGCACTCTTTCTCTAAGGGAAAGAGGTGAGGGGTTGTTCTGCCAGTCACGGTGGCAGGCCGGCAATAGTTCTGCCGGAGCAGGTTGAGGTTCTGGCTCATGGGGTTTTCGCAGGGGTTTGTAATTTCCTTTTCCCTTTAGATCCTTCGTCTGCGCAGGCTTCTAGAAAGGGAGATTATTCACTTTCTAGATTTTCGCTGAAGTCTTGGTAGGAGGCAAATGCCTGCTGCTTCCCAAAGAGGTGGACAATCGCGCGTATTTTGCCCAAAAATCGAGCCCTATGAGCCCAGAAGAAGTTGTAAAAGCGTTGGGCCGGCACAGACAAGATTCCCAAGAGAGTGACCGGGAGACGGCAGACAAGCTGGGCATCAATCGCGTGACAATGACCGCATGGCCGCGCGGAAAAGATCAGCCTCAAAAATGTGCGCTCGCGCGGTGTGGAGAGGGTTCTTTGGGGTCGTTCGTCGCGGCCTGAAAGATTCTGTCCCTCCGCGAACGCCTGGTGGCGCACAAAGAGATAATTCATGAGTTTAATTCTTTTTTTGGGCTGAGAGTTCAGGGAAGCCAATACCGCAATGGTCGAGGAAGGTCCGTTCGGCACCTGAAACGGTTTTTGCTTTTTGGCGGCTTAGAGTCGCGTTATCGCTACCGCCATTTAATCATGACGATGGCAGCTCTGCCGCGTACCCCGCTGGCCTCATGCGTATCTCTCTGGCTTGTGCTCTGAAGGGAACCATGGACGCTGTGCGTCTCAAACCGACTCCAAGCACGCGAGAGGCTTTTTGTGGCCCGAATCCTCTCCATTTCCGCCGGAAACCGGTCGAGCAGTAAACGTCAGAAGTTATTTCGGAGCTTCGGCGGCTTCTCGAGCAAAAACGATCTGTGCCACGCTGATCGCTACTTGTTCCTTGAAACGTTGGATCCAAGTCGCAGCGTCAACTGGCTGATAATCGTGCTCGGCTGCGCCAGCTATCTCATACCGCTGCTCTCCCCACCGAATGCGAATGTAGAACTTGTGTGAACCCTGCGATTCGTCCGAGGCATCCTCGTGGATTTGTATCCCGTTTTCTTCCACTGTGCGCGGGATGTAATCCGTCAATTCAGGATATTTCTGGCGATAGGTTTGAACGAGCGCTTTTGCTTCCGCTAGCGTTTTCTCTGCGTTTCGGAAGGTGGCAAGATGCTTGTTAATGAGGGAATCAACGTCGCCGAGCGTGGATTCTCGTGAGCTAACTGCTTTCTTGACCTTTTTGACCGAATCTTTCGGAGCCTGTTTTCTGGCGCGTTCTACTGTTTTGCGAGACTTGGGGACCACTGGTGTTTGGGCCATGAGTTTCTAGGACTCTTTACAGACAGAGCCGTCGATTTCCAAACCAAATCGCAGCGCCCAACGGAAGGTTTGCGGAGTACCGTCCTAGATTGAACAATGACTCTTCGCTCTTCATAAGGCCAAGGGGATTTCTCGCTTCGTCTTCTCGGGATCATAGCTGTGCCATAGGCAAAAGCAACGGAAACAGGTCAAAGAAAGTATCGGAGCGACTTGGTGACAAAAACCAAGTTCGAATCCGCCGGTGGGAGCGCCGGACATAGATCGCAGAGAAGGCAGATTTACGGGGGAGGCGGAGTTCGATGACCGGATTGCGCCCGCAAATGTGGAACCCGGCTTTCGAACCACACCTTCGGCTGCCCCGCTTGCGAGGACGCTTTTCTGCTCGTCAAAGGAGATATTCGAACGATCGGCTCGACCGTTTAACACGAGCCTGCATGGACGATCCGTTTTGTGACCTTACGATCTTTTTCGATGTAGCTGGCGGGATTTGTATTAAATGCTCCCATGGAATTCGAAATCAAATGTCATCTGGGCTACGAAATCTCTGGACCAGCCTCTTTTCTATTTAACGTTGCGATCGCCCAAAATTCATTTCTGCGCATCAACACAGAACATCTCGAGGTTACAGGTGCAGAGTCCTGTCAAGAAATGGTGATAGGCGGCCAGCGCTATCACCGGGTTACTGCTCAACGTGGTCCGGTCGAGCTAATCTACGAAGCTGTGGTGGACGCCACCCATGAATTGCTCGGAGATCCTTCCCGGCTTCAAGTGCCGCTCTTCGAACATATTCCGGCCGAAGCCATGGTTTTCATTTATCCAAGCCGTTTTTGTCAGTCAGATTTACTCGCCCGGCTTGCGAAACGCGAGTTTAACCAAAACGAGTCTGGGTTCTACCGAGTTACGCGGATATGTAACTGGATCTTCGAGCGCGTCGAGTATCTGTTCGGGATAACCACTCCCACCACGTCAGCTTTCGACACCGCTACGCAACTAGCCGGTGTCTGCCGGGATTTTGCGCATCTCGCAATAGCCTTTTGCCGGTCATTAGGCATCCCAGCCCGATTCGTGAGCGCGTACGCTTACGGCCTAAATCCGCCTGACTTTCACGCCTATATCGAAGCTTTTCTTGGGGGGCGCTGGATCCTGTTCGACCCGACTCGCCTTGCTCCACAGTCGAGCTTCGTGCGCATTGGACAGGGCAGAGATGCTGCGGACACGTCCTTCGCGACCATTTTCGGCGGCGCAGTGATGAATAAAATGGAGCTTTCGATGCAGCCTAGAACCGGACAGCGCAATCCTCCTGAATATACCACTGCTCCAATTTCGAATTATCCGAGTGCATCCCAGTCTGAAAAATAATCTCGGTCCGAGGCGAACCGATAAAAGCAGCGGGTGATCCCTGCGAGTCGCCGTCGCGATCCCACGCCACTGAAGCTACTCTAGAGAGCGTCTGTTTGGTCGTTGAGTTGGAACGAATTCCACACGAAAATGCTAAACGACAATTTGGAGTCGACGTTTCGGCAATGGCGCCCTTCGTTTCGGGGCGCTGCTGCATCATCCCCGACTTGTTAGCGGACTCCCGTTTGCCGATTCACCTTGCACCGGCTGAGCCACCTTGAACGCCAGTTGTTCACCAGCCGCATGCACCTCCAGCGTGTCGCCGTGCTTGATGTTCCCTCGCAGGAGTTCCTCGGCCAGCGGATCTTCCAGGTATTTCTCCACAGCACGGCGCATCGGTCGAGCGCCGTAGGTTGGATCATATCCCTTATCGATCAGAAACTCGACTGCGGTCGTATCCAGGTGAACCTTGATATCCTTGGCG
>JBAUZZ010000273.1:0-8588 GCA_049585495.1 Chthoniobacterales bacterium
CGGGAACCGAAGCCCTTAATCTGCATCACCTCTACCGAGCCATGGCGTTTTTGGGCCAAGAAATCGAACCAATGGGCCAAAAGACCTTGGGGACACCGCGCTGCCTGAAGGATTTGATTGAGGAAGAACTCTTCGAGCGTCGCTGGGCCGGAACGCAAAAGCCGCCGGCTCAGCACCGCGACCAGTTGGAGTCCATCAGCGGTGAGCTGCTGAAACGTGAATCGCTTGATGGGGCAACGTTCTACCGGTTGGTCGAGGTGACTCAACCAAGTCCCGAAAAGACGGAAGTCGCCCACGCCACGGTGGGATAGAAGCCGACGGGCTATTTTGCCGCGATGGCTGGGGCCTTGCTAGCCATATGATGGCACAACCCCGGCTGATGATGGTCGACGAAATGAGCCTGGGACGCGCGCCCGTGATTATCGAAAAATTGATGGACCGCCCTCCTCGGGATCCGCGCGCGTGGCGTCACGGTTCTGCTAGTCGAACAGGATGTTAGTCTCGCTTTCTCCGGAGCCGATCGCGGTTATATCTTGGAAACGGGCACCATTGCTTGCGGGGCAGGCGTAAACAAATTAAAATAACATACTATGACAAAGAGTAGAATGAATTCCAAGGTTGATGTGTATTTCAGTAAGGCCAAAAAGTGGCAGGAAGAATTGGCGAAATTGAGAATGATCATTCTTGACTGTCAGCTGAGCGAAGAATTGAAGTGGGGTAAACCTTGTTACACGTTTCAGAAACATAACATAGTTATAATACTTCCATTAAAAGAATACTGTACGCTTCTGTTTTGCAAGGGTGCCTTGTTAAATGATGCCAAGGGGATTCTAATCAAACCTGGGGAGAATACGCAGGGGGCGCGCCAGCTTCGGTTGACCAATGTTCGAGAAATAGTTGAGATGGAAACCATCTTGAAAGCCCATATTTATGAAGCCATTGAAGTGGAAAAAGCCGGTTTGAAAGTGAATTTTAAAAAGATTCCAGAATTCATAATTCCTGAAGAATTGCAAAATAAACTAGATGAAAGCCCTGCCTTGAAAACTGCCTTTGACGCATTAACGCCGGGACGGCAAAGAGCATACATTCTTTATTTTTCTGCACCCAAACAATCCAAAACTCGGGAGTCAAGGGTTGGAAAATGTATGCAGCAAATTCTCAATGGAAAGGGATTAAATGATCAGTAATGCCACCAAACGTTCGATCTACCGCTCCTCGACCCAGAAGCTCAATCAAGTCGCAGACCTGCAGGGCAACGACGTCTGGGGCCGGAGCGACAACTGCGGTGGATCGCCTCGCGAGCGCGGCAGCGCTCTTTGTCCACACGATCTCTCCAAGTTGATTGAGGACTTCCAATGCGGAACAACGCTTGCATATTGGCTCCTGAAGCGCGGGTTTGAACCAGTAGAAAACTGGGTCTGCGCCAATCTTGCTCCGCGCCACCCATTTCAGTACGTATAAGGATGATCGATGGGATTTATAATTTAGAGATTAAGTTCGGCGGAGAGCACGTCGAAGGAGTTGCCATGGTTAAGGGCAACTCGATTAAGGGTCTGGACTCGGACCGCATTTACGTGGTGGAGTTTTCCGGGCAACACGGAGAGTCCTGCTGGCGCTTCAGTGCGTCCAGATATACGGGGCCCGCGACGGGACTCGCCACCTCAGGCTCCCACCAGATAACCTGCCGTCAAAACAGCGAAAAGCGATTCGCCTTCGAAGGGGAGATGACCGGATTTACGAACCTGAAGATCGCTATCGACGGCGAGTGAGTCGCCGATCTTCCGAAGCTCGCAACCGGGACGGTCTCGGACTACGGAGGCGGTGGCGGCGCCTTGAGCAGAATCGCTTCCAATCGGTGGTAAAATCAGTCTGCACGACTCCTTAGCCCCAGGAACGCTTTAGCTGAGCGTTTTCTCATGAGCAAGTTCAGACGTTTGGCTCCAGAACTGACGGGTGCGCTTCTTGGGCTTTTGGCAATCTGGCTATTGGCGGCTTATCTGTTGGTGCCCGCATGGTGGAAAGTCCACTGGTCCCGGCATCCGGTGCTGACCAACGGTCCGCGGACTACCAGAACGGGTTCCGGCAACCCGGGTGATCCTCTTAATCTCTCAATCATCGGCAGCGAAAACGATCTTATTTCGGCGTTGCTGGCGGCCGGGTGGTATCCCGCGGATCCGATTACTGTAAAGAGCAGCTTGCGCATCGCTGAGAGTACGATTTTTCACCGCCCCTATGATGATGCGCCGGTCAGCAACCTTTTTCTCTTTGGCCGCAGGGAGGACCTCGCCTTTGAAAAACCTGTGGGTAATGATGCTCGCCAGCGTCATCATGTGCGGTTTTGGCAGGTACCTGAAGAGGCTGACTCGGGGAAGCCTTACTGGCTGGGCGCAATCACTTTTGACCGCAGCGTGGGTTTTAGTCACACGACAGGGCGGGTCACCCATCACATCGGTGCGGATGTAGATGCCGAGCGTGACGGTCTCATCACTGATCTTCAGCGCATCGGTCGGGTCACCAGCGTTGAGTGGCAGGACAATTTCCAGGACCCTCCCGAGGGTCGGAACGGCGATGGGGATCCCTGGCAAACCGATGGGCGCCTGCCGGTGATCACGTTAACGTCCCAAGGTCTGTCCGAAGCCAGTCCAAGACAGTAGCACAGAGCGGTGTGAGAAGCGCCTAAAGGTGAGAGGTGAGAGGTTGAGAGCTAATTGAAATGTCGGCGCCGGCAGGGCGAGGCACGTCCGAGCCGCCAGAGCTATGGGCGCGATTTTTCGGGCGCGATCTCGGTAGGGCGAGAATTTATTCGAACCGAGGTACTCGCCAACCCGGAACGCCGCACCCCGAACCCTGAACGCTAACGATCTGCACCCCCGAATTGCTTCGAAAACTTCCGCACCCAGCCAAAACCAAAATTGATAGACTGTACGAAGCCGTGGTGAAAGGGGCTTGCGTGCGCCAACGCGATGACCAACGCTATAAGGAGAGCGGAGGCAATTTATGGAGATACCGAAAAACCTCATCGACTTCTTAAACGATAACAAAGTTAGCTACGAGATCCTGCACCATCCCGAAGCCTTTACCGCGCAGACGATCGCGGCGGCCGAGCATGTCAAGGGCCGTCACCATGCCAAGGTTGTCATGGCTAAGTCAGGGAGCCGGCATCTAATGACGGTTCTAGCCGCGGATCAGCGGATCGACCTGCAAAAGCTGGAAAAGATCTGCGGGGAACCAACCTCGTTGGAGCCCGAAAAAGAATTCAAGTCGCTATTCCCGGACTGCGCGCCGGGAACAATGCCGCCATTTGGTGCTCTCTACGGTTTACCAACCTACGTGGACAAAAGTTTGGCTCGGGAGGATTACATCGTTTTCGAAGCTGGTACCCATACCGACGCCATCAAGCTCAGCTATCGCGATTATGAGCGGATCGCAAAGCCGCAGGTCGAAGACTTTGCCATCAAATTACATCCCATGAAGCAAACCTGATCAACCTAGTACCAGTAACGCTGTTGAAGCAAGATGCCTACGGTTGGGCAGGATAGGATAGTCGGGCGATTCCGAGATCGTACCGAGGCGGGCCAGCTCCTGGCGCAGAAGCTCAGTCAGTATGCCAATCGGAAGGAAGTCCTGGTCTCAGCCCTCCCCCGAGGAGGCGTGCCGGTGGCGTTTGAGGTCGCGAATGCGCTGAGCACTCCGCTGCACATTTTCGTCGTGCGAAAGCTGGGCGTTCCGGGCAACGAAGAATTGGCGATGGGTGCGATTGCAACTGGCGGTGTCCGTGTGCTGAATTATGACGTAATCCGCGCGGCAGATATTCCGGACGATGTGATCGACTTCGTTGCTGCCCGGGAGCAAGTCGAGCTGCAACGGCGGGAACTGGCGTACCGAGGGAACCTTCCCGCGCCTGAAATAAGCGGTAGGATAGTCATCTTAGTTGATGACGGCATAGCGACCGGGTCAACCATGCGAGCCGCCATTGCCGCGGTCCGGCAACAACAGCCGGTCCGGATTGTCGTCGCTATACCGACCGCACCTCCTTCGTCCTGTGATGAGCTGCGATCCGAGGTTGAAGAGGTCGTGTCCCTTATGACCCCGGAACCATTCTACGCGGTCGGCCAATGGTACGAAATTTTTGACCAGACATCGGACGAAGAAGTGCGCGACCTGTTCGAACGAGCAAAACGCCGGCTGCACTGTGCGGAGACTTCACGAACAACGGCGATTACCAACTGAACCGCATACCGCTCATTGCCCCGCCGCCGCCGTTTGCTCCTCCAGCCGTGCCAAAAAAAACGGGATCTTCCTTTCTTCCACTCTGAGTAGTTGGAGCGGTACAGCCCAGGAGCAATAACGACGCGGCGAGGACTAAAAGTGCCGCAGCTGAGGCAATTTGCCTGCGTGAGAAGAGTGTCATGTTCAGTCTGATTCATAGTCCTGCACACGCGAGGCTCAACGTCAAGGCGCTGATCGTTACAGATACGGGGCGCACTGTTGGAAAGCAGTTTGCAAGGACGCAATTGGGTCTCCTTTCGGGACGAACTCATGAGCGATGCATCCAGCATAGCCAGTCTCTTTAATCGCCTGGAGGATCGCAGGGTAATAGAGTTCCTGGGCCTCGTCTAGTTCGTTCCGGCCCGGATTACCAGCTGTATGGTAATGGCCAATCATCCCGTGAACTGTGCGGATAGTGCGAATGATATCCCCTTCCATGATCTGCATATGGTAGATATCGTAAAGCAGTTTGACCCGGGGCGATGATACCAACTGACACACCCGCAGACCCCACCGGGTATGGTCCGCTTGGTAATCCGGATGATCGACTTTACTGTTCAACAATTCGAGTACCAGGGTAACTCCGGCCTCTTCCGCGACTTGCGCAACTCGCACCAAACCCGCAGCTGTGATCTCGATTCCCTTTGCATCATCGAGACCCTCCCGATTCCCGCTGAAGCAGATCAGGTTCCGAATTCCTAACCTCTGTGCATGAATAATATTGTCGCGGATTTCCTTTTCGAGGCGGTCATGCTGGTCGAAGCGGTTGAGACCTATGGTGAGTGGTTGGTGGGCGGCGATGGCGGAAATAGCTAAGCCGTGCTCAGAGACGAGAGACCAATATTCCGGCGGCACCAGATCGATCGCCGGATAGCCGGCGTCGGCCGCGGCGCGAACGAATCGGTCCGGCGTGAGTTTCTCGGGAACAAAGCACCACCAGGCGACTGATTGAGTAATCATGTTTATTTGTAGGCTGCGGGTGAAGGAAAGTCACGGTCATGGATGTGGAGGGCGACGCCCAAGCCGCATTTCGGATGAAGGACGGCAGAGTGTGGAACGGGGGTCCCGCCAGTCTGTTTTGAAGAAGACGGGCGAGACGCCCGTTCCACACTTTCAACAGATACCGCGGCTCGAATAAATTCTCGCCCTACCAAGCTACCGCGGCTCTACCAAGCAACGGAGCCGCGCTGCCCGCGTCTAACACGACAGCAACGCTAGATATCCGATCCAATACCGAACCACAAACCCGACACCTAAAATCACCAGCCAGCGAATGCAGCAGCCCATCAGGAATGATAGGGCAACCGCAAGTCCGATGAAGGTAAAGGTGGCCAGTCTCCGCGCATCTTCAACCCTGCCCTGGAGAATTCCTTTCATACCCTTATTGCTTGACCCATCATTGAAGCCTGGTTCGCGCGGGCTTGCACTTACCCTTTAGCAGTATTTGTTTCTGAGCTGTATAAATGTCCCTTGAGATTGCGGCGAACCGTGGCGAAGAACTTCTGCGTCGTCGAATCCATCATCCTTAAAGTAGCCGGAGCAACTTTCGAGCTATCGGTCAAACCGATAGACCAAGGGCCCACCAGGTGTAAAAGCAAGATTCGGCGGCCTGTTCTTCGCGATCGGGCGAATCGGCTTGAGACTGAAAAACTGGACGAAGAGCGTCTCGAGCATTCGCAGCATCCTGCTAAGACGCGCTTCCCCTCGATGCTCGATTGCTGTGGCCAAAATGATTGATGTACTGCAGGAGCGCGGCGGAACGGTCCTAAATTCGGCGCTGAGCTCGCAACTTTGTGAAAATGGCATAGGGTCTGTTTGAGGTGTCCTCTTTTGTGGAGGATACCAGAATAGGCGGCTCTGCCTATTACACGATGGCATTACCTCGGAGAGAGCATTTGTAGGACGGCTGGCTCAGCCGCCAAAGCCAACCGTGATTGGTGAGAACTGAGAGGTGATTGGGGTGTTGGCGTAGTGCGGCATCCGGATGATGGAGTAGAGGAGTAATGGAGTAATGGAGTAATGGAGTAATGGAGTGATGGAGTAAGTCGGCAGCGCGAAACTTTGGTAGGGCGAGGCTTGCCGAGCCTAAACCGGAGACGTATCACACCCCAAGGCTCACATTTGTCCGCGGTCGCCGGACGAATTCGTCCTACACGAGCAGGTCGCGCCCTAACAGATGTCCACCGAACAACGGCGAAAACTTTTTTTCTGTTTTAAATGCCTGCTACATATTATTGATAAGAGAGCCATGATTGCGACGCAGGTTTTTGGACGCACGGGACATGAGAGCACGCGAGCCGTTTTCGGCGGGGCGGCTTTGTCGAAAGTCACGCAGGCCGAAGCGGACCGGACGCTTGAGGTCCTACTGCGTTACGGTGTGAACCACATTGACGTCGCGGCCGCTTACGGTGACGCGGAGTTGCGAATCGCTCCGTGGCTCAGGAAGCACCCAGGGCACTTCTTCCTCGCGACCAAAACCGGCGAGCGTACGTATGACGACGCTAAGCGCCAGATCCACCAGTCCCTTGAGCGGATGGGCGTGGAACGGATTGATCTGATCCAACTCCACAGCCTGGCTGACCCGATCGAATGGGATCGCGCACTGAGCCCGAACGGCGCGCTCGACGCTTGCATCGAAGCGCGTGAACAGGGTCTGGTTCGGTTTATTGGCATTACCGGGCACGGCACCCCGATCGCAAGCGTGCACCTGCGCAGCCTCGAGCGCTTCGACTTCGACTCAGTCTTACTCCCGTACAGCTACATCATGATGCAAGACCCGCACTATTCCGCCGCGTTCGAGCGGGTCGTTGAGGTGTGCCAGGAACGGAACGTGGCGGTAGTCACAATCAAGTCGATCGCCCGTCGCCCCTGGTGGGGTCGGGAGCGCACCCGCTCTACGTGGTATGAGCCATTCGAGGATCAGCACGACATCGACGCAGCCGTGCACTGGGTGCTCGCACGGCCCGGGATCTTCCTCGCTACCGTCGGAGATATCAAGCTTCTCCCGAAGGTACTCGACGCGGCGGGTCGTTTTGCTTCAGCTCCAAATGAAGAGCGGATGCGCGAGCAGAGCGCACGGCTCGAGATGCTTCCGCTTTTTGTCTAGGCCGCCTTCGAGAACTAAACCAATGCCAATTCGATCGGCGCTAGTGCAAAAACAGTGTTGTCGAAAGCCAGGTAGGGCGAATTCGTCCGGCCACCGCCGGACAAATGGGCCGTGGGTGGGTATACGTCTCCGGTTTAGGCTCGGCAAGCCTCTACCAAGCCTCACGCTGCCATCGTCGATGAAGTAAAGATCACGCGCCAAAAACCAGGATTCAGAACCATAACAAAGCATGCGGGCTAGCGCGATCACCATTCCGGTTGCCTCGACTCGCGCCAGCCGATTAGCAGCCCTGATTGCGGAGCCTGACTTAGACCGGGAGACCGCTCCCGTTCTCCTGTTTCTGCATGGTAAAGGTGAAGCGGGCTCGTCAGCTGGTACGCTCCCGCTGGTGTGCCTTTACCAAACGCCTCCATTTCAGGCTATACTGGGTCGCCTTCCCGGAACTTTAGTCATCGCCCCGCAAGCGCCACCTATTCCGAGTTTAGACGATTGGAACTGGCGGGACTACGTGATGGGACTGGCCGAGTTCCTGGCTGATCGATTTGCCAGGCGGCGCGTGGTAGCGACAGGCTTCAGCCGGGGCGGCCTCGGCGTGCTCCAGTTGATCTCGGCCCGTCCGGACCTGGTGCAGGCGTGCGGCGCGGTCGATCCGCAGCCTGCACGGGACCGAGAAGAGATGAATGCTATTCTCGCAAGCCCGGCACTCGACGCGCGAACATGGCTTCGATACGGCGAATTTCGCAACCGCGACGACGCATGGAAGAGCTTTAGCTCCAGCCTCATCAACCGCCTTCCCGAGGGGAACCGCGACACAACGGATCTGCCCCACGCTGAAATGGCGGTGCAAGCGTACCGCGGCTCTCCCCTGACGGCAGGCGGCAACAAGAAGAACCTGTACGACTTCCTTGGATTAGAGTTCCAGCCTGCACTCCCTCCCTGATCTAAGGAGCGGCCGAGGGAACAGTGCGAGGAAAAAGTAATCTGTAGTCAGTAATCAGTGATCAGTAGGCCGAGGGAACAGTAATCTGTAGTCAGTAATCTGTGATCAGTAATCTGTGATCAGTAGTCCTTTCACAGAGTACAGAATACTCTCCAGGAACACGTCGCATAAGTAACTAAGCTGGAACGAGTTGTAAATTCAGCAGTTTAGCTTGTTTTTGCAATCTGCGGATTTGCTGAAGACGGAATTTTTGCTCATACATTTGAGCGCCAC
>JBAUZZ010000274.1:0-2489 GCA_049585495.1 Chthoniobacterales bacterium
ACGCCGCCTCAGCCAAGCTTAAAGCCACCTTCCACCAAACCGAACAGGTTCTGACGGTCGCTACCCGCGGCCCCGGCTTCGCTTTAGATGAAACCCTTTACCTCGACGGACGCACCGATCCGAGCAACCAGCAACTGCTCGGAGCCACTTCCCTCAAGACCAGAACCGCCTGGTCCAATGACTACAAGCAACTCGTCGAGACTCATCAGATCAAAACCAAACAGGGAAAAGAGGGCCAACTGATCATCAAAAGGTACCTGATAAACGATGGGAAAAGCATGGTGGTTGCTTTCACCCTAAAGCTCAACCCAGAACCACAGATAACCTCTGCCCGCCAAATCTGGCACAAGCAAATGAATTTGCCTAGCACGTTTGTCGGATCAGGAGCCACAATTTTCGAAAAAATCAGCCGAGCTTTTCTCTTCAGTGAAAAGCCCTTCCGGCGGTTGTCCGTCCTCGCGCTCTAAGCAAAGATCATGGTTCCGTGAGAAAGATGGTTCATCATGCTTTGCCGCCGAAACTTACGTAATCGTCGAGGTCCAGGAGGTCGAGCCAGCCCTTAATGTCTTCGCGCGTCTTGGTTAACGCGCCGACCATTTCCGCGAAGATCTGCAACGTTTCCGCATCGCTGTCGGGGCCCCGGCGTTGCTGAAAGTCGCTCCACTGTTCTATTTCCCACGGCTCACGCTTGTGCCGAGCACTCTCACCGATCCATTGCAGAATCTCGCTGTCGCCTTTGCCAGTCGCTAACTGCTCGCGCAACGCGTCGGCATCTAGCCCAAGAAAATTGAGAATGCGTTGGTCGAGCGGGCAGTTGAAGTGATATTCGCCGCTGGTTCCAGCGATTTCCGCGCGGCCTTTGTCGAGCATGCGCGGCAAAAGCGCGTAGCCGCCGAGGCGCAAACGCGGACTGCGTGGCGGACGCTTGGTCAAATCGAGAGCAAAGATCTTCTTATCGTCAGGCATGGTAATTTTCTTTCGTCAGGTTGAAACCAAATGCAATGGGCAATCAATTATTTCGCCGATTTCATCGGCCCTGGCAATTGTCGCCGATGAGGGTGGAGTCTTCTGGCAGGCACTCAGTGAGCTCCGGAAGGCGATTCTCGGTTTCATCCAGGCGGACCACTAGCCGTACTTCTTCAGCTTGGCCACCAGGGCCTCTTGCTGAAAGAGCATCGTTCTCTCCAATTTCTGGTACCGCGATTTCACGCAACTCGACGGTGAACAGCGCTGGCCCAAAGTTAACGACTGCGATTTCGGCGTCGATGACCACACTTTTGGCCGTCAGCAATTTCAGAGAATCGATCAGTTGAGGGTAATCGTCGTTGAAAATCGTTCGGTTCCGGGAGATGAGCCGCACCTCTTTACCAGCTTTGAAGGCCAAGGCGCGATAGCCGTCGAATTTGAGTTCGTAAAGCCAATGGCCCGTCTGGAGACCCGGACTCGGAGTGCCATCATTGGCTCAATAAAGGAAAGGGTGCTTACCGCCGCAATCGCTTGTTAAGACGTGACCCCAACCGGCGACGATCTTGGGAGGACAACGTACGAAGACTTGGACCCGACAAGACACCAAGCGACCGGCCCTGACGGCTTCAACCTATCCGGCTAGCATTTGCTGCGGAGCAAAGACTTCGCAGAAAAAAGCCGACTGCACTTGCCTGCCAAGCGAGTGAAGGAACTGCTAGGATGCCGACGGCGTCACAGAAATTTTGCCGACTGCATCAAAAAAGATGGTGAAAGATGTGATGGATGCGGATGAAAGGCGAAACAAAATAAAATACGTATCAACGGCGTGTTTTGCACGGATACGCCCATCTTTGCGCCACAGCGTCTAACAGTAAGTAAAAGGATTGGCCCTCCGCCGCGACGCCGGGTTTGTCAAAGCGCGGCGATCCGCAAACGCCCTGCACGAGCCCGAATCGGTCCACCTTGCCAGAAACGGCCTGCCTGAGTGATCGCGCGGGTCTTTCATATTCGCCGGGAAGCCATCCCGCAACGAGCCCTCGATAAATCGCGTACGCCAACATTTGCGATAAATTCGCTTCCACAAAGCTTCCGGGGTCATCGATAATATTGTGAAACAGCCAATCAGACCGCTTATATCTTAATAAACAGTCAACGAGCGCGCGCGCGATCTGTACTAGCTCTTGTTTTTGCGAAGACATCGTTTCGGGCAGCAGGTCAATTGTTCTTGCAAGCCCGGCGGCAGCCCAACCGTTTCCGACCCCCCAAAAGTCTTTTCGCACGAACGCCTGCTTTTCGTCGTCCCATTTATGACTGAACAGCCCTGTTTGCCGATCAAACAACGCGGTCCGATAGCCATAGATTTGACGGAGCGCTTCTTTTGGATGGCCCGCCGCAGCGAGATACGGCGGCAGCATATACATGGAGTCAATCCAAAATTCCGGACGATTCGGAACGTGATAGACAATTCCATTATGATTTCGGGGCGCTCCGCGTTGATGAAATGTTATTTAGCAAATGGTGTA
>JBAUZZ010000275.1:0-5230 GCA_049585495.1 Chthoniobacterales bacterium
CGGTGTCTTCGAAGACGAATTTGTATTTGTCCTTGGCCTGATCGAGGACATTATGCAGCCCCTTGTTGCGGTCGATAGCAGGGCTCGCACCAGACTGACCCTGAAGGTTCATGACCGTGGCGCCGTCCGGAAACAACTTCTCAATAAGCTGGCCTTGCGCTTCGCCGCCTTTAACGTTGTCGGCGCCGACGTGCGCGAGGACGCCGGGGACCTTGTTGACGCGGCGGTCTATGGTAACGACTGGAACCTTTGCATCGACCGCTTCCTGAATCGCGGCCGCCAGAGCATCGACGTCGTTTGGAGAGATAACGATGCCGTCAACGCCTTTGGTGATCGCTGCCTCAACGTCCGCAGTCTCTTTGGGTGAACTACGTTGGCCATCGCCAATAATGAGGTCGATATCGCCGATCTTGTTTGCTTCGTCTTTGGCCTGGTTAACCATGTGCACGAAAAATGGGAATGCCAGATCGGGTACGGCCATCAAAATGGTAAGATGCTTTTCTGCTGCTTGCACGGGACCCAGCGCGGCGAATCCCAGGGCAAGACCAGCCGCGAGCAGGATTTTGCTTGTGTATTTCATAGAGGGTTTTTCCTTCCTGATTCCCTGCGCGGGGGCTCCGGGGGGATGAAGGACGGAACGCGCAAATCGTAAGGTACGCGACGCTCCAGGAGAATGGACAAACTGACAAATTCTATATAAAAAATGACATACTCAGGGCTATCAAACGAATGTGAGAAGCTATTATGTTTATTTCGGGATACCCAGCAGGCACCAGGATCCCTGGGAATGCACCGCCACCTCCGTGGGATACGAGCGGGTGAAGCCTGGAAGCCCTTACCCGCCACGGCGCCATCCTATCGACCACCACTTCAATTGGGATCAAGGCCGCGTCCTGCTGGCCTATCAACTGGTATACATCACCGAGGGCCAAGGCACGTTTGAGTCTGAAGTTTCGCCCGAACGCCATAGCATCGAAGCCGGCGTCGTCATGACCCTGTTCCCAGGTGTCTGGCACCGCTACGCGCCGAACCCTCAAACCGGTTGGGTCGAACAGTGGATCGAATGTTGCGGGCCGGCGTTCGATCGAGCCAGAGTCGCTCGTCTGCTCCGCCCTGAACAGCCCATCTGGCGTGTGGGTTTTCCCTCAGAGTTGCTGCAAGGCTTTGAGCGCTGCCATGCCTTGGCCCAGCAGCGCTCGGCGGGCGTTCAATCCTTGCTTTCCACGATGGCTTTGCACCTGCTGTCTGTGCTTCCGAGGGCCGCGCGGAGGCACCGCCGTGCGCCACGACCTATCGACCACATAATCCAGCAGGCCCGAAGCCTCCTGGCGCGTCGTTACCATGAGCGGCTCAGCGTGGAGCAGATGGCTCGCGACTTGAATGTCGGCTACTCTGCTTTTCGGCAGGCATTCAAGGCTCAAACCGGGGTTAGCCCGAAACAATACCAGCTTCAAATCCGCCTGGCCAGAGCCCAGGATTTTCTCGCCAACACCCCGAAGTCGGTCGGGGAAATTGCCGAAATACTGGGGTTTGATTCGCCCTTTCACCTTTCGAAACAGTTTAAGGATTCCATCGGATGTGCGCCTCAGATATGGCGGACAAAATTAGCTCGGCGAGCTGCAGTGAAAGCCGAAAATATCGGTGACCAAACCTGAGCGTAGGATACCTTTTGAGATCGCCTCCTAGGCGGGCCGGTACTTCTCAACTCGCGAACCAACCACGGCTCTCCCCCGTGGGGGATCGCCCGACCGGCGACGTTTCCCTGGCAAATCATTGGTAGGGCGAGCCTCCCGGCGAGCCGTGCAAAATTGCGACCGCCAAACGCCACCTGAAGGGCATTCGCAATTTCTTTTACTGATTACTGTTTTTACTGATTACTGAATACCGACTACCGATTACTGACTGCCAATGGCCGACGCGCTCACATGAAGTTCGCCCTACCGACCCTCCGCTCTACCGGTCGTTTGACCCAGCCAAGGGTTCTCCTGTCACTCGTTCTTTTCGCCATTATCCCGACCATCTTTCTGGTTTCCGCTCTTCAGTTGACCAAGGCAAACGGCCCGCAATGGCTGGGAACAAATTTCGAGAACAGTTATGCTTATCTGTTTAATTCTCTTCTGTTGACCCAGGGACTCACACCCTACCATACCGATCATCCGGGAACGACAACCCAGCTCTTCGGGGCCATCTGTCTATTGTTATCGGGCAACGGAACAGGGGACCAGTTGGTCAGGGCGGTGATTGATCACCCGGAGGCATTTATCAAATTGATTCAGAGAGCGTTGCTGGTGCTTGGCGCGGCCTCGCTCTGGCTGCGCCCTTGGCATGCGGCTCGGCGTTGGGGAAATTGGGTGGCTGGTCTTCTTCTTCAGCTACCGTTTTTGTTCTTTTATACCGTACTTACGAGTTGTACCTGGCTCGACTCGGAACTCGTGCTGATTGCGTTAAGCGCTGCGGCCTTATCCCTCTGCTTCGTCCTGCTTCGAGAGAAAGACGCGCTATCGTTCCGGGCGGAGATCACCCTGGGCGCGATCTGCGGGTTGGGCCTGGCGACGAAGCTCACATTCTTTCCCTTCATTTTGATCGGGGCAGTGTCTTGCCGAGGACTGAAAAGCCTGGTGGTGTTCGCCGGAAGCTTGCTCGTCGCCGCGACGATTGCGCTCATACCGATTTTCCCGGAATGGCCCCGCGTATTCCAATGGTTTACCGGCATGGCAACGCATTCCGGGTACTACGGAACCGGAAGCGTCGGATTCGTTCGGCTCGACCGATTTCCCGCTGAAATCGTTCGGTTGATCTCCGGCGAGCCGATGCTTGGCATGATTCCGATCATTGCCACTCTGGCAATCCTGATTATCGCAGGCTACGAGTCAGTTCGGAGAGCTGAGCCTACCGGATTTGCTGACCCTGTCGGTCGGGCCAGATTCCACCTTGGCCTTGTGCAACCGGTAACGTCGAGTGCCGTTCGCATTTTTGTTGCCCAGGTCATTGCGTTTCTCTTGATTCTCAAGCACGGCAATTACCACTACCTGATCCCACTCTGTTTATCGACCGGGCTCAATCTTGCTTTGCTGCACGAAGACATTTGGCGCCGCCCAGGAGTCCCGGTTCCGAAAATATTCGGCGGCCTTACGATCGCGATCCTTGTTTTCCTTGGTGCCAGCTCCTTCAGAGTTCGTATTCCGGGCGCATACGTATGGCTTCGCGATCATCGGATCCAGCAACTCCAATTGTACGCCCGCGCAAAACAGATGACGCAGAATAGTATACGAGTGGACTACTACAGATCGGACAGCCCGGAATTCGCGCTCTATTTTGGGAATTTTTATGCGCGGCGAGCCTTCGCAAAAGTTCTTCAGGAAAAGTTCCCCAACGCTCTTTTTTATAACATTTTCTTCGGCGAGTTCGAGACGTTCGACCGATGGATCGAACCGGACAGTGTTCGCAGCCAGTACGATCGTTTGTACTTTTTTGGCAATGAGCTGACGCAGATCTCGTCCTACGGGCCTGTTCACTCCTTTGAGCCGCAGAACCTTACCGTTATCGATCGAGCGGGAGATTATCTCTTACAGGAGTGGGTGAAGAGGTGAGTGAGAGGAGCCGGTGGTCAGTAGTCGGTGGTCAGTGGTCAGTGGTCAGTAAGGGCCAAAGTAGCATAGCTTCCAGCCTGTAATTCTCTTCGAGACTGATTCGGTCCCCGGGGCTGCAAGTTCAGGCAATCGATCGAAAAGCGCGCCAAAGGGCTGTCAGCGCCCGAGATTATAGCCCGGGTTGCAAGGCCCAGGGAACGGATACCGAAACGCGCCGAGCGCTGAAAGCGTGAAAGAGAATCCTATTGCCCGACGCAAATCAGCGAGCCGCTCGCGCTTCGCGAGCCCATCACCTGGTTTGCACCGGCTGGATTCGATGCAGACCGTGCGGCGTACCATGCCGCGCAAGGAAACGCCCGGCGAATTTTCGTGCGAGACGAGTTCCGGGAAAAACTTGAACCCTGGAAAATCCACCGCGTGCAGCAATTGCCCGAGATGGCTTATGTCGCCTCCGGGGGCTTTACCAAGCCACAGGGCCGGCCATCTTCACGACCAGGATTCTGGTTGTGTTGGAGAAGCGGGACGCATCGGTGAGTGATGCTTTGTTTGATTCGGCCGGAAAATTGCCCTTCACCCAGAACGCGGCTCGCCAGGAGGCTCGCCCTACCAATGTTATGCCACGGAAGCGTTAGGGCAGGGCGAAGCTCCGCTGAGGCGCATTTCGAGGTAGGGACAGTTTTCCAGCGGAATCCTTTTTTCACACCTGACCCAATGAACCCAAGCCAGCTATCCGCCCACGCGAGTCTGGCAACATCCGGGCTGTTATAAAGCGAACTCCGGAAATGGGTGTTTGGACGGAATTCATCTTTGTCGAGGGCAATTCCAAAGATGATACCTGGGACGAGATTCTGCGGGTAAAGAACGCGCACCCGCACAAGCGGGTCAAGTGCTTGCGTCAAAACGGCAAAGGGAAGGGAAACGCGGTGCGAGATGGGTTCGCTCTGGCCGAGGGAGAATTGCTCATGATCCTCGATGCCGATCTGACGATGCCGCCAGAGGAGCTGCCGAAGTTCTATGAGGCGCTCGTTTCCGGGCGGTGCGACTTCGCCAACGGCTCGCGTCTGGTCTATCCGATGGAGGGGAACGCGATGCAGTTTTTGAACCTGTGCGCCAACAAGGCATTCAGCATCCTATTTAGCTGGTTGCTAGGCCAGCCGGTGAAAGACACCTTATGCGGGACAAAGGTCCTGACCCGCACAAATTATCGCCAGATCGCGGCGAACCGGGTGTACTTCGGGGAGTTTGATCCCTTCGGGGATTTCGACCTGCTGTTCGGCGCCAGCAAAATGAATCTGAAAATCCTCGATATTCCAATTCGCTACAAGGAGCGGGTGTACGGAGAGACGAATATCCATCGCTGGAAGCACGGGTGGCTCCTATTACGGATGGTCGCCTTTGCGGCGCAGAAGTTGAAGTTCGTGTAGTGGAGCGCGGGCGCGGTGCGCAGGGCGCATAGCCGATAGCCGATAGCCGATAGCCGATAGCCGATAGCAAATGGCTGGGCCAAACAATTATTCTCTTATCGCAAATTCGAAAAAACTCTTTGCCTGGAAAGGTCCCATTCAGAAATGGGCTTTTTTTGTCATTTGTAATCTGTCATTTGTCATTCGCTCCCTCGGCTATTGGCTATTGGCTATGCG
>JBAUZZ010000276.1:0-1656 GCA_049585495.1 Chthoniobacterales bacterium
GGCCGTCACCGTGCGCCACGACCCCTCTCAACCCGATCATATCATACTTGAGACCTTTCAGCGCGGTTACCGACGCGGCAACGAGGTCTTTCGCCCCGCTAAAGTAGTTGTCAACGATCTGAGTCACGCCTGATCAATCCGCTCTGCCGATGAAAAATTTACCAAACTATGACCAACATTGAACCCGATGACCGTGGCTTGGTGTTAGCCTGCCCACAATGCGGCCAGCGTAATCGCCTGATTTACAAACGGCTCGACCAGGTCTTCCGTTGCGGCAAGTGCCAGAGCGAACTCCGCCCGGCAGGCGAAACAATCGAAATAAAAAACGAAGCGCTCTTCGACGCCCTTACCCATCGCTCCGCACTGCCGGTGCTGGTGGAGTTCTGGGCGCCATGGTGCGGACCGTGCAAAATGGTCGCCCCCGAACTGGTCAAAGTCGCCGGTGAGGGGCGGGGTCGATGGTTAGTGGTCAAAGTGAACACCGAAGCGTTGCCTGGCTTGGCGCAACGGTATCGGGTCAACTCCATCCCTGCGTTTGCGCTTTTCAAGACTGGACGCGAAGTGGCTCGGCAAACCGGTGCGATGCCGGCATCGGCGATTCGGCAATTCGTCGAGCAAGCTGATCGGGTCGAGGCCAAGTCATAGACCAAATAATTACTTATTTCGAACGATGTAAGATTGTCGACTCGTTGGGCAGTTTATGGACATGAACAAATTCACGGAAAAATCCCAGGCTGCGCTGACGGAAGCGCAGGCCATTGCCACGCGTAACCAGCATCAGGCGGTGGATGTCGAACATCTCGCGCTTGCTCTGCTGGAACAGGAAGAGGGTCTCGTACCGCGCTTGTTGGAAAAGGCCGGGGTTTCGCCCAATCTACTGAAGACAAAAATTCAGGAGGCTCTGGATCGGATCCCCCGCGTCTCCGGCGATACAATGACCGGCCAGGGTCTTTATGTTACTCAGCGTCTCAATAAACTGCTGGTAACCGCCCAGGATGAAGCCAAAAAACTCAAGGATGAATACGTCAGCGTCGAACACCTTGTGCTGGCTATGCTCTCCGAACCGGCCACCACCGATATCGGGAAGATTTTTAAGACGTCCGAGCTCCGGCGCGAGAATTTTTTGAAGGCGCTGACCGAGGTCCGTGGGAACCAAAGGGTGACCAGCGCGAATCCCGAAGCGACGTACGAAGCGCTCGAAAAGTATGGACGCGACCTGACTCGCCTGGCTGCGCAGAACAAGCTCGACCCCGTCATAGGCCGGGACGCGGAAATCCGCCGTTGCATCCAGGTGCTCTCACGCCGCACCAAGAACAACCCGGTGTTGATCGGCGAGCCTGGCGTGGGCAAGACTGCGATTGTCGAGGGCCTGGCCCGACGGATCGTGTCAGGGGACGTGCCTGACAGCCTCAAAGACAAGCGTATTGTGGCGCTCGATCTTGGAGCGCTCATTGCAGGAGCGAAATACCGGGGCGAATTCGAGGAGCGGCTGAAAGCAGTGCTGCAGGAGGTAACCAAGGCCCAGGGGCAAATCATCCTGTTTATTGACGAACTCCACACGATGGTCGGTGCCGGCAAGGCGGAGGGCTCGATGGATGCTGGCAACATGCTCAAACCGATGCTCGCTCGGGGTGAACTTCACTGCATCGGCGCCAC
>JBAUZZ010000277.1:0-5442 GCA_049585495.1 Chthoniobacterales bacterium
CCCGGGGCGGGCGTAGATCCCGCTGCTTGAGCAAGCAACAGAAAACGCGAGCAAACAAATAGATTCATGCCGATCGCCCACTATTTAAACGCAGTAAGTTACGAAGTGCAAACCCCTTTGGGTCCGAGGGCCACTGAGGGGTATCGTGAATCAGCGCTCTGAATGAATGTATCGGCGTGTCGAAAAGAACGTGTCGGCGTATCGGCGTGTCGGCGTATGGACGTGGCTATAGGAATGATGAGCAGGCTATGAACGTAGCGAAGCACTATCAAGATTTGGATACTTTTTTAGAATGCGGTGAGCCACGTGACGCGAGTAATTGAACGGCCTAAGAAGTTTCCGGCAACTAGAGGGTCGCGCTCACGAAACAAGGAAGTAGACTCATCACGCTCGCTTGCGCGAACATCGAACACCGGCGCATGACGATCCGGCACTGAGGAAACTTCACGCCGACACGCCGATACGCCGATACGCGGACACGGTTCTTCGGCACGCCGACACGTTTCTTCGGCACGCCGATACATTCTTTCCCGCGCAATGGACGTACGGGCCTGAACGCTATAATTTGCTGTGATGCCGTCCGTCGTTTTTGGAGAAAGACCCGACCTCACCATTAAACTACGCGATGTTCCCCATAAACCGGGGGTTTACTTGATGAGAGATCGGTTGAACCGGGTAATCTACGTTGGGAAAGCGCGTGACCTGCGGAAACGCCTCGGCCAACATTTTATGCCGTCCCGGAGGGTGGCTGCTGACCTGAAGAGCCGTGCGCTGATGGACACGGTCTGGGATTTTGAGGTTCACGCCGTTCGGAGCGAGCCGGAGGCGCTGCTCCTCGAAGGGAAATTGATCAAAGAATTTCGGCCCAAGTACAACGTCAGTTTCCGGGATGACAAGCGTTTTCTCCTGGTCAAGGTGAATTTGGCTGACCCGATTCCGCGTTTCCAACTGACCCGCTTAAAGAAGGACGATGGCTGCCGTTACTTTGGCCCATTTGCTCACGCTGGAGCTCTTCGCTTCACCTTGAACTGGATGAAAAAACGGTTCGGGATTCGCTCCTGTCGGGCGCATGAGCCGGGCGAAATGGACTACAAACGCTGTCTTGAGCACATCATCAAAAATTGCTCTGCCCCATGTATCCGGAAGGTGTCTCTCGAAGAGTATAAGGACCGAGTTCTCCAGGCCTGCGACTTTCTGGAAGGCCAGAGCCAGGAAATGCTGAAGCAAATTGAGGAGGAGATGAAACGAGCGGCCGGCAAACTCGATTTTGAAAAGGCGGCGGAACTTCGCAATATGCTCGACGATCTACGGCGGACGACCAAGCCCGTGAGACGGTTTACCCGGGGCTCGCTCCCTTCGTCGATCCATCCGGAAGCGGACTTGCATGCTCTGGCCGATGCACTGCTGTTGCCCGAACTGCCGGCGATAATGGAATGTTTCGATATCTCCAACATCTCGACGACCCACATTGTGGCATCTATGGTGAGTTTTCGGGACGGGGTTCCGGATAAGTCAAACTATCGCCGGTATCGGATTAGGACGGTGGAAGGCCAGGATGATTTTGCGAGTATGGCGGAAGTTGTGCGCCGGCGCTATTCGCGCGTTTTGCTGGAAGGCCGCCAGGCGAATCCGCAGCTCGCCGAGTTCAACCAGGAGCCGGTGAGCGAAGCGATAGAGCGAGTTGCCCGGACCCAACCGGAGCGACATGTCCGATTACCAGACTTGATTATTGTCGACGGTGGAAAGGGGCAACTCAGTGCAGCTTGCCGGGAACTACAGCGGCTCGGACTGGATCGTGTCCCAATCATTGGGCTGGCAAAAGAATTTGAGGAGATCTACCGACCAGGCCGGCCATTGCCGCTGCGATTGCCGGAGGATTCGGGTGCGCTCCGGCTACTGCAACGGATCCGCGATGAAGCGCATCGTTTCGCTAACGCCTATCATCAGCTTTTGATGAAGAGGCGCGTCGCCGAAAGCATTTTGGATGATTGTCCCGGGGTGAGCGAGAATCGCAAGCAGGCGCTTTTGAGAAAATTCGGCTCGGTGGATCGTATTCGCAAAGCGCCACTGAAAGAGATCGCTCAAACCGATGGCATCAGTGAAAGATTAGCGGAGACCGTCTTGCGCTTCCTCAACCGATCAGAACCTCGCGCTGTGGACACAGAGCGGCGGAGCCGCGACCAAACGTGATTCGTGAGAAGCGAGAGGTGATTGGGCCCCGGCGTTGTTAGGAATGCCGGTAGGGCGAAGCTTGCTGAGCGTAAATCTCAAACGCCGCTAGCCCCTTGAGGACTCGGCGAGCTCGGTCGAGTCGCTTGCTCGCGCTGCGCCCGCCGTGCGAGGCTTTAAAATCCGGTTGCGCGAGCCGGTCTCCAATGGTGTCTTACCCCGCTGAATGGCTCATGATTCTATCGTCTGGGTGTGTTTGGTTGGCGCCACCCTTCTTTCCGCGTCACGAGCGCAGGACCTTGCCTCCACCACAACTGATGGAACGAACCTCGCCCCCAGCTGGGAGACCCAGCGCAGAGCGGCCACATACTCTCTTGCCGTGCCCGGGCCACGGGGTCAAATTTCGGACCGCAACGGCGTGCCCCTGGCGCAGACGCGGGTCAGCTATAATCTCAGTGTCGTTTTTCCGACCCCGCTGGACTTCACAGACCAGCAGATCGTCGACTTCGCGAATCGCCAGGTTGCCTCTCTCAAAGGCTTGACCTCGCGGCCGATCAGTCTTTCCGAGGAGGCATTGATTCAGCATTATCGAAATCGCGGGGCGCTTCCTTTCGATATCGCCACGGATCTCTCGCCGGCGGAAGTCCAATCGATTCGAGGAAAATTGCCGAGTGGTCTGACCCTTCGACCCTGGTACGTTCGCTTTTATCCTCAGGGGTCGTTGGCGGGGGCTGTGATTGGCTACACTGGACGAACCAGCCGCGGCAGTACCCACGCTCTACAAAACAATGATCCTCTATGGCCGGAGAGCGAGGGTCGGGAAGGCCTGGAACAAACATTCGACGACCAACTGCGCGGGAGACCCGGCCAGCTCGATCTGACCTTTGACAAAGATGGTCGAAAAACCGGTGAGCACTTAACCAGCCCACCAGAACCGGGCTACAACGTGGTTACCACCCTGGACGTTGAGCTCCAACGGTTAGCCGAGAAGATCCTCCAGAAACGCGCGAAACGTGGTGCGATCGTCGTTATCGACGTCGGCACCGGGGAAGTGCTTGCGCTGGCATCATGGCCGACGTTCAATCCCAACGATTTTGTCCCGGTCATTACAGAAGAGAAATTTGAAAAGATTGCCAAGGATCCCAACATCCCCCTCTTGCCTCGCGCCTATCGCTCGGCCTATCCGGCGGGATCAACCTTCAAAGTTTTTGTGGGAGTCGCTGCATTCGAGAGCCACAAAATCCAGCCATCGAGCGAGTTTGATTGTCCCCCGGCTCTGGACATTGGGAATCTTGTTTTTCACAATTGGAAAAAGGGCTATGGTGGCAGCCTCAATTTCCGTCAAGCGCTGACCCAGTCCTGCGACACCTGGTTCTACCAGCTGGGAATTAAGCTCGGGGCGGGACCGATGGTAAGCTGGGCCCAACGACTGGGATTGGGGCAGCGAACCGGAATTCTTCTGAACGCCGAAGTTGAAGGGCGGATTCCGACGAATGAATACATGGAGGCGATCTATCACCGGCATCTCAATTCCGGCGATCTGGCAAACTTCTCCATCGGGCAGGGGGACATCTTGATTTCGCCGCTGCAAATGGCGCAAGCGATGGCAACGATTGCCAATGGAGGAACACTTTACCAAATCAGGATTGTGCGCCAGGTGCAGACGCTCAACAACGAGATCGTCTACAGCTATGCTCCACGAGCAAAAGACATTTTGAATTTGGGACCGGTAACGCGCGAAGAATTGCGGCAAGGAATGATTGGCGTAGTCTCCAGCGCGAACGGGACGGGCGGCGAAGCGAGTGTCAAAGGCGTCAAAGTCGCCGGTAAAACCGGCACAGCGCAGTGGGGCCCGAAGAAAAAGGAGAAGACAGCAGCCTGGTTTGCCGGTTTTGCTCCGGCAGATGCTCCGAAGTATGCCTTCGCCGCTCTCTACGAGGGCAATATCGGCGAGAAGATTCACGGGGGAACTGCAGCAGCGCCAATGATAGGAGAATTGTTGCGGAACGTGTTCCAAAATGGGCCGGTCTCGAAGAACGAAAATCAGAAAGACGAGATGGATGATGAAGGTCCAGCGGGTTCGGACGAGAGTGACTGATTTTTGTATCTGCGAGCCGTGACTTAGCCCTGCGGAGTCGGGAGCCATGGCCCTGGCAAGGCTGGCGAAAAACCGGTTGCAGCCTCCTGTCTTTGCGTGGAGGCTCGATGGATGTTTATGAACCGGACTATTCTTGCGGCCCTGTTGATCTCGACCGCGGCCTTTGCGCAGGACAGCAAGCCGAGCCCATCCCCCTCAGGCAATCCAGCGTCTGGATCGGCCTTTAAAGACGATAAGGACAAGGTGAGTTACAGCATCGGTGTGGATATTGGACGCACCCTGCAACGGCTCCAACTCGACTTGAATCAAGAGGTTTTGACGAAGGGGATCACTGACATCCTGGGTAACAAGCCGACGGCCCTCAGCGATCAGGAACTCCAACAGACCTTGCAGGCGTTTCAGCAACAAATGATGCAGAAACAGCAGGCAACGATCGCGAAAAAGCAGGAAGAGATGAAGACGACCGCCGATAAGAATAAGGCGGACGGAAAAAAGTTTCTTGAGGACAATGCCAAGAAGGCGGGTGTGAAAACGCTTCCGAGCGGCCTCCAGTACAAGGTCGTCAAAGAGGGGGCCGGCGAGAAACCCAAAGACACCGATGTTGTTGAAACCAACTACCGCGGCACTTTGATTGACGGGAAAGAGTTCGATAGCTCTGAGAAAAATGGGGGGCCAGTCAGCTTCCCGGTGAACGGCGTCATCAAGGGCTGGTCCGAGGCTCTAAAGTTGATGCCGGTCGGATCCAAGTGGGAAATTTATGTTCCGTCAGAACTCGGTTATGGAGATGAAGGGGCTGGGGAGGACATCGCGCCGGGTTCTACGCTGGTCTTCCAGGTCGAATTGTTGAAGATCAAGAAGGACGGGGCTAGCAACCAACCCCAGCAAGAACCGCCCACCGGCGAGCAATCTCCGACCAAGCCGCCCGCTGGTAAGAATCCCAGCAACTAGCAGACAGTCATCAGTAGTCACTAGTCAGTAATCAGTCATCAGTATCCGCTGGTCGCTGATTTGTGCTAGGCGGTGAGTGCACAATTGAACATGACTAGCACTAGTCCTTAAGGAAGCGTGATTTTAACCGCATGAAGGGACAAAAATGCTCGAAATGCGCTTCAATGCTTGGTTTGCTGGGAAGTGCAAAAGCTAACCAGACCAAGGAAGAAAGGCATTTCGAGTGA
>JBAUZZ010000278.1:0-4004 GCA_049585495.1 Chthoniobacterales bacterium
GAAATATTCAAGGCGGCTCGGTGTGAATATCGACGCACCAGCAGAATCAGCCGAGGCTTCGTTGTTTTATCCGTAAACCGAATCCCATTCGCGGTCGCCAGCCGGCGGAGCTCGCCAAATGTCCGCCGGACAATCTCTTCCGCAAACTCCTCGTCGGTGAGCCTGCCCAACTGAATGAACTCTTGCTGGAGCGCAGCCCTTTCCTTGCCCCCGGGCTGGACTTGCGCCGAGTGCGCGAAGAATTTCTTCAATGCCTTAACGGCCTGCTCGGCCTCTTCCTGGTTATGCACAACTTCGATAAATTCCCCTTTTGCCGCAGCCAGAACTTCCGATTTGAGCCGTTTGCCAGTCACTTCCCGGAGGATCTTGCGAAGGACATCGACGGAAAGATGCCTCTTTGCTGCCGGTGATCGAAGGAGTGTTTCCAAAATCAGCTCGCCGGATTTTCGGCTCGCCAGAAAACTTTCGAGCGCAGCCGCAAGCCGGTCAGCCTCATACGATATCTTGCGGGCCGATCGAGCTACCGCGTCCCCTTCAATCTTAGCCGAATGTTTTTCGAGCCGCTCCGCGAGATGCCGCAGCTTTTGAGCAAGGTCCGAGTAATTCATTTTTTGCCGTCGAAATGATCTAGAAAACCTTGAGCCAAATCACAATAATCCTGCGCTCCGATGCTCCCGGGCGCATAGAGAATCACGGGAAGGTGCTCGCTGGTCGATTCAGCGACCCGGACGCAGTGCCGGATATAGGGGTTCAACAGCACCGTACTGTCCTGTAGAAGCCCAATTGCCTTCAAGTTCGCCAGAGAAATCTCCAACTCGTTGATCGCGAGCCGAAACACATTACCCGTCTGACGATAATGACTCACGATCAGGGCCCCAATATTTGGCATACGCCTCCCGGGCAGATGGTCCCCGAACCGCTGCCAAAGCTCCGCGATCACTTCGGCAAGGACCTGAAAACCGCTGAGCGATAAGTAATCCGGAACGTACGGAACGACGCAACTGTCTGCGCTGAAAATCGCGTTTTTTGTCGTCGTGTATAGATTCGGCGGACAATCAAGCAGGACGAAATCGTACGCCTTGAAGTGTGGTGCGAGCGCCTCCTCTACGATTTGAAAGATGCCCGGAGCGCGCAATTCATGAATCTTGTCTTCAACCCGCAAAAGTTCGACGGACGCGGGCAAGAGGTGGAGTTTCGGCAAATCGGTAAATCCGGTCCAGGTGACAACTCCCTGAACCAGAGCCGCCCCGAAGTCAAACCGGCTCTTCCCCTGAATCGCATCGTCGAACATTTGGAACGTGGACCGGCGCCCGTGCGCGACATGTTCTCGCCAGTGGTCCGGGCGCATCAGCCATAAGCTGGAGTTTGACTGCGGATCGAGATCGACGATCAGCACCTTCTTTTCGTGAAGCTTGGCCAGAATGGCCGCGAGGTTGACAACTGTCGCCGTCTTGCCGACGCCCCCCTTGAAATTAATGAACGCAAGAACTTTTGCACTCATCGACATGCTCCCCCATAACGCTTTAAAAACGTCCCACTTATCAAGTTATTTAATTTGATTTTATCGACCTAGCCCGCAACAAGCGTGCGGCTGCATATGACGCGTGAGATTTGCGGGCTAGCATCATGATGTCCACAGCGAACCAGAGCAGACCTCGGCGATGGCTCGTTTGATCCCTTCGGCTGCCAAATCAATATCGTCCGCGGTCGCGCACAGCGGTAGCATCAGAACTATCACGTCGAGGATTGGCCGAGTCAGTAATCGGTATTGCCGTGCCCTCAGGCAGACTTTGGCGCCAACTTGTTCGCGCCAGTCAAAAGGGGTACGGTCCTGTTTCCCGAGTTCAATTCCGGCAATAAAGCCGATTTGGCGAACCGCGCGAACGTTCGGCACCTGCTCGAACTCGGCCAGCCGCCTGCTCAACCGCTCAATCTTAGGACCGAGTTTCTCCAGGGTCCTCTCCGACTCGAATAGCTGGAGGTTGGTCAGCGCAGCCGCGCAGCCAAGGGCATTACCAGCATAACTGTGGCCGTAGAAAAAAGTCCGAAGCTCGTCGTGCCGGCCCAAAAATCCCTCGTAAACTCGATCGGTTGTTAAAGTTGCACCCAGTGGAAGATATCCGCCGCTTAATCCCTTGGCTAGCACCAGAAAATCCGGCTTCGCAGCCTCATGCTCAAATGCGAACATTTTCCCCGTGCGGCCGAAGCCGGTCATGACTTCGTCGAAGGTCAACAAAACGTCGTTCCGGTCGCACCAGGCGCGGAGCTCTCCGAGCATCGCTCTTGGCCATACCTGCATACCAGCGGCCCCCTGGATGAGCGGCTCTATGACCACGCCCGCGATTTTGCACCCATCAACCGCTTCCAACTGTCCCGGGTCCGAAACACGGGTTACAGGGAATTGATGGCCGCGAAAACGGTCATGAAAAACCGAGATTCCACCCAGGCTCGACGCGCCCACCGTATCGCCGTGGTAGGCGTTTTCGAAGGCAACAAATCCGACCTTTTCATCTTTTCCATTTTGCTGAAAGTATTGGACAGACATTTTGATCGCGACCTCGATGGCGGTCGATCCGTTGTCAGAGAAGAAAACCTTGGTCAGCCCGGATTGAGGCACCAAAGCGACTAATCGTTCGGCCAGCTTTGCGGCTAGCGGATTTGTGAACCCCAGAAATGACGTGTGCGCGACGCGCTCAAGCTGGTCCCTGATCGCTTGGTTTGTGCGTGGGTGGTTATGTCCGTGGATGTTAGTCCAGATCGAAGAATTCCCGTCCAAGTATCGCCTGCCGTAGCTGTCCTCCAGCCAAGCACCTTCCCCGGCCACCAGAACGAGCGGCTCGTGACTGGGAGCGATCCAATCCAGCATTTGCGTAAACGGATGCCAAACGTACTTCTTGTCGGCTGCAATAATTCTCCCGGTCTCGTCGATCATTCCAAACTCCCGACTCCACGGTCAGCGCCTCAGCTCTTTCAACCTCGCCATTTCGCGCTCGGCCCAGATGACATCTTCGTAAGCTGCACGCCGGCGCTGGTATTTTCGAAGGAGGATCGCGCGGAAATCAGCCAGATCGTCCAGCGGGGCTTCGGCATAGTAAGTCCATCGCTCCTCGCCGGCTGTTCTCGCCTGGAACCGCCAAATGCTGCCTCGTTTAACGACTCGCACTTCCCGTCTGGCTCCATCTTCCCTCCGCTGGGTCCAGGCATGGCGATTATGCATATGAGGGCTTCAATTACCTGATGCGGCTCTTGCCTTGCAACTTTAGTTTGCGGCGCCTGCTCGTGCACGGTAATTCCTAGGCCTTGATCGCTGGACTGAAAATCATCGTCTATCTCACCGGCACCGTTTTATTGGGGGCTGCAATCGCACCTGTTCTGTTTTGGGCCGGTCATTGGTCCTCTCGATTACATGCTTTGCAATTCCTCGCGGAAACCGACTTCCAACGATTCTTCAATCGATCGGTCTTGATCGCCGCCTTTGCTCTGCTCGCCCCGGTGCTTCATTGGATCGGGCCGCGTCAGCTCCGCCATTTAGGACTTCGGCCAAATCCGAGACGTTGGGACCACCTGCTGGGCGGGTTCCTGGTTCCCGTCTCATTACTATTCTTGCTCGGACTTGGAATGGTGCTGGGCAGAGCCTTCGAACTAAAGGCTGATCTTCCCTGGAATACTCTGCCTCGGATTCTTCTTTCCGCTATCGTCGTTGCTGCTATCGAAGAGACCTTATTTCGCGGAGCAATTCTCGGCCTGGTGCGGCAGTCCATGGCAGCCGGGCCTGCGGCTATCGTGGTTTCCGTCATTTTTGCGGTTGTTCATTTTCTCAAACCGGCCCGCAATGAAATCAGCGTCGTGACCTGGCATTCCGGGTTCGACTTGTTGCCGCAACTTTTCCGGCAGTTCTCCGAGCCGTATCTTGTGTTGGGCGGCGCGATTAGCCTCTTCGTGCTCGGCCTGCTGCTGGCTGACGCCACGGTCAAGACTTCCTCCCTTTGGCTCAGTATCGGTCT
>JBAUZZ010000279.1:0-3829 GCA_049585495.1 Chthoniobacterales bacterium
CCTGAAACGTTGGAACCCGAAACCAATACTCGGAACCCGGAACTCGGAACTTGGAACCCGGAACTCAACCCACCCTCAACCAGACGTCGGATTGGCCGCCACTTGGGGAGCTGGCCTTGGGTCAGGAAGCGGCCCTGGCAGGATATCGACGCGTGCTCCAAGCCCAACCGTGTTAAACAGCTGCATCACATCCGTCGAGCGCATCCGAACACACCCGAAACTCGCCGGCCTGCCGATGTCGCGCTCTACGGGAGTGCCGTGGATGTAAATATAGCGGTTGAAGGCATTTCGATTTTGGGATTCCAGGCCTTTCAGCCAGAGAATGCGCGTCACGATCGGATCCCGACCCGGGGCATTTGGATAAAGTACTTCACCGGTGAGCCTGCGGTTTCTGAACACCGCGCCCGGCGGCGCGCCGGCACCGATCTTTTTTGCAATTTCCAGTTTCCCCAAAGGAGTACCGCGGCTACCCGGGAAATCACTTTCGCCGAATTTGGAAGTCGAAACCGGGTACCGCGCAATCCAGAGATTTCGGTTATAAACGTCCATCGTTTGATCCGCAATGCTCACGAGCACGAGATGCGCGGTGTCCTTCGTAACGCAAGAGGAGAGGATTGTTGCCAGAGCCAGCACAAACAGGCGAGTCTCCAAACGTCGCATGGAACGCATTTATAGCAAAAGTCACAAAAGGGTCCAGAGCTGAACGCAGCCGGGAAAGGATGTGTCGCCGTGAGAAGAAATGTATCGGGGTATGGGCGTGTCGACGTTCCGTCTAGAAATGATGGGAAGTTTGTAAAAGTGCGGGAACGGGGTATTGGAGTGATGGAGTGGTGGAGTAATGGATTGAACGAGCAGGATCGGTAGGGCGAGAATTTATTCGAGCCGGCGTGTTGGAGTGACTGGTGATTAGCGTTTCGGTCCAGCTACGGAAGCTATCCCGAAATTTTATGTGCCGGTCGCAATCCGAGATATGATTCGGCTGAAAACTGCGCGGCTCGAATAAATTCTCGCCCTACCGTTCGCTCCTCGTGCTCCTCGTTATAGGCATTGACACTATTAGATAATCTAATAGTTTGCTGAGTATGCCTGCCGCAACCGTTTCCGCCGAGCCGGTGCGGAAGTTGTCTCGTAATCTGTTCCTGGCGTTTTATCAGTCCTCGATCGGAAAGAAAATCACTGTAGCAGTCACCGGGCTTATCCTGATCGTCTATGTGTTGGGTCATCTCCTCGGCAATCTTCAAATTTACCGAAGCGCGGACCGCCTTAACGCCTACGCGGAGTTTCTGCATTCCCTGGGACCGCTGCTCTGGCTGGTGAGAATCATTCTCCTGGCCGCTTTTGTTGTTCACATCGTTGCTACGATTCAACTGGCCATCCAAAATCGCCGGGCGAAGCCGCAGAAATACGCGGTTGCCGGGTACCAAAGGTCCACTACCGCATCGCGGACGATGATCGTCAGCGGCCTGATCGTACTCTGCTTCGTGATTTACCACCTTCTTCAGTTCACCTTTGAGACCACAAACCCGGAGTTCCACGCACTCCGGGATTCCGCCGGACGCCATGACGTATACCGGATGGTAGTTCTCGGCTTCCAACAACCCTTGATCTCAATGTTGTACGCTCTGGGCTTGTTCCTGCTCACGCTGCACTTGAGCCATGGCTTTGCCAGTCTCACGCAAACGCTGGGGATCAATAATCGAAAATTGGCCGCGTTCGTTTCCGTCGGAGGGCAAACCCTGGCCTGGGTGGTGTTCGCCGGCTATGTTTCAATCCCCCTGACCGTTTTGTTGGGAATCGTGAGATAGCGCTATGGCCGTGATACTCGACTCCAAAGTTCCAACTGGCCCGCTGGAAAAAAAGTGGGAACACCATCGGGCCGAGTCGAAGTTGGTAAGCCCGAATAACAAGCGCAAGTTCGACATTCTGGTTGTGGGGAGCGGGCTCGCTGGCGCCTCGGCAGCGGCGACGCTGGCTGAACTCGGCTACAACGTGAAGTGCTTTTGCTTCCAGGATAGTCCGCGCCGGGCACACAGTATTGCAGCCCAGGGCGGTATCAACGCAGCCAAGAATTACCAAAACGATGGCGACAGCGTGTTCCGGTTGTTTTATGACACGGTGAAGGGAGGCGATTTTCGTTCGCGCGAAGCAAATGTCTATCGCCTCGCTGAGGTAAGCCTTGCGATTATCGACCAATGCGTTGCCCAGGGCGTTCCATTTGCCAGAGAATACGGCGGTCTTCTCGCCAACCGCTCTTTCGGCGGCGCTCAGGTGTCTCGAACTTTCTACGCGCGCGGACAGACTGGCCAACAGCTGCTGCTCGGCGCTTATCAGGCTCTCGCTCACCAGATTTCGCTTGGAACCGTGCGGATGTTTCCCCGCACCGAGATGCTGGACCTTGTCGTTGTTGACGGCCACGCCAAAGGGATCGTCGTTCGGGACTTGATCAGCGGCGAGATCAGCTCACACGCGGGAGATACCGTCGTTCTGGCTACCGGTGGATATGGCAATGTGTTTTATCTCTCAACGAACGCGAAGGGCTGCAACGTTTCCGCCACGTATCGCGCCTACAAGCGAGGCGCGCTTTTCGCGAACCCATGTTACACCCAGATCCATCCGACGTGCATTCCGGTGGGTGGATCGTACCAATCGAAGCTCACGCTCATGTCCGAATCGTTAAGGAACGACGGCCGTGTCTGGGTGCCGAAGCAGAAAGGAGACACCAGGCTCCCGAATCAAATCCCCGAGGAAGACCGCGATTATTATCTGGAACGGAAGTACCCGAGCTATGGAAATCTCGCCCCGCGCGACATCGCGTCCCGAAGCGCGAAAGAGGTCTGTGACGCCGGGCGCGGCGTCGGGCCGAGCAGCCTTGGCGTGTACCTGGATTTCTCCGATGCAATCAAGCGTCTTGGCAAAGACGTGGTCCGCGAACGGTACGGCAATCTTTTCGAGATTTACCACAACATCACAAATGAAGATGCGTACGAAGTTCCGATGCGCATTTATCCAGCGGTTCACTATACGATGGGCGGGCTCTGGGTCGATTACAACCTGATGAGTAATCTGCCCGGACTCCATGTGGTTGGGGAAGCGAACTTCTCAGACCATGGCGCAAACCGTCTTGGCGCGAGCGCCCTCATGCAGGGACTGGCCGACGGGTATTTTGTCCTCCCCTATACGATCGGGAACTATCTCGCGACACAGATGAACAAAAAGGTCGCCATCGAGCGCTCGGAGTTCAAATTGGCCGAGAAAGAAGTACGCGACCGGACCTCAAAACTCCTCAGTATTAACGGCAGGAAGACGGTCACGACCTTTCATCGCGAACTGGGGCTTTTGATGTGGGACAGGTGCGGAATGGCTCGCCACGCGGATGGGCTGAAAGAAGCCCTTCGGGCGATCCCGGAACTGCGCGAGGAGTTCTGGAAAAATGTCAATGTTCTGGGAGACGGTCGAGAGTTTAACCAATCGCTGGAACATGCTGGCCGCGTTGCGGATTTTCTCGAGTTCTCCGAGTTGCTGTCTCTTGATGCGCTTGAGCGCAATGAATCGTGCGGAGGTCACTTTCGAGTCGAGCATCAAACTGCGGAAGGCGAGGCGTTGCGCAATGATGATGAATTTTGCCATGTAGCCGCATGGCAGTACAACGGTCCGGATTCGCGGCCGACACGGAACGTGGAACCGCTGGTCTTCGAAAGCGTTAAGCTGGCTCAGAGGAGCTACAAGTGAATTTCAAACTTAAGGTTTGGCGGCAGAAGGACGTCTCTTCTCGTGGACAGTTCACTGACTACGAGGCGAAAGACGTTCCGGAAGAGGCGTCGTTTCTCGA
>JBAUZZ010000280.1:0-5044 GCA_049585495.1 Chthoniobacterales bacterium
AACTCCTTGATGTAGAGGACGTCGGAGGCTTTGGGATCTTTGGTTCCAGTGCTGGCAAACAGGAGTCTTTGTGGGCGGCCGCCAGCATTGAAGACACGCCGCCAGCGAGGCGACGCTATCAGGTCGCGATAAGCTTTGCAGGTGCGTTCGCCGATGGCGATGCCTAGCTGGTCGTTTAGGGCGTCAGGTACCTTTCCCATGACCGCGGCATCCCAGCGGCTGATGAACAAAGAGGCTACCGATCCGACCTCGGGCCTGAGCACCGCGTCGACAACGTCAGAAATTTCAGCCATCCGGCCCAGAGGATGAAACTTTGCCAACGCTGAGTCGTCCTCCGCGTACTCGGTGAATGGCTTGGGAAGGAAAATCCCAGCGTTGTTAACTAACAGGTCGATACGGCCAAAATGCTCGATTGCCGCTTCCGCTACTTTGGCGGCGGTTTCCTTCTTGCTGATGTCACCGTCGATCAGCACGAGATCAGAAGACGCTTTTAGCCCCTTAGACTCGCTGATACTTCGAGACGTTCCCACCACATCGTAACCGTGTTTGATAAATGCCAGCGTGATTCCGAGGCCAATTCCACCGGAAACACCCGTTACAATTGCGACCCGCTTTTGTTTGCTGTTCATGCTGCTTTCGTTTCGATTGCGAGGAAGCTGCTCACCTCCTTAATCAGGTTGCGTGCCAATCTCGATTTTCAGCTGCTACTTGCTGTCCATCAGGTCTTTAGGCATGGAATGGACCTCAGCGGATGTACGTACGAATTTTAGTCCTTGGTCGCCTACTTAAGGTGCTTAATCAGTCGTCCGCCCTGCTAGGGACGTTTTTCAAACGGGCCGGATTTCGTCCCGGCTTCTTTCCATGATTTCGACGTCGGCGTTATTGGAGGCCACATCCGGACCATCGGGCATAGCGCGCTTGGACCAAAGTCCAATAGAGTTTGGCTCACTTCGGGTCTTTGATTGATAACACCAAAGGACTAACCATGAAAGCAAGCTATCTAGTTGCGAACCGTTTACCAGCCTTCAGTGCGGTTCGACATCTCAGCACTCGTGAAGGAGACAAGGAGGCGAACCGCCCCTTTTTTAGAGAGGGTAAATCCATAAATGAGAACAACCCTCTGGTCTGTGTAATTGATGACGACTCGTCGATCCGGGAAAGCCTGAGCTTTCTGCTCCGCTCCGCGGGGCTGAAGGTACAGACAGTTTGTTCGGCACAAGAGTTTTTGGCCAGGCCGCCTAGAGAGTCTGTCGGCTGCCTGGTGCTCGATGTACAACTACCGGGAATAAGTGGTCTTGATCTGCAACAGGAACTGGCCAGCGGCGATGCTCAAATTCCAATTATTTTCATCACCGGTTACGGCGACATCCCAATGAGTGTGCGCGCCATGAAAGCGGGGGCTTTCGAATTTCTCACGAAACCATTCCGCGACGAAGACTTGCTCAGCGCAGTCGACCAGGCCACTAACTGCGGTCGCCAGATTGGGCAGTCAAACATCCAGCTGACTCAAAAGCAACCCTACCCTGAAGACGAACTGCGCAGCGAAATCAGCGCCTCGGGGATAATGGGCAAGAGTGCAGCGTTACGTCGGGTGCTGCAGCAGGTCGACACGGTCGCCCCCAATGATTCGACAGTCTTGATTTTGGGTGAAACCGGAACCGGAAAAGAGCTCATCGTTCGCGCTATTCACCAGCGCAGCCGGCGGAGAGACAAACCCTTGGTTCGGGTTAATTGTAGCTCAATCCCAAGGGAATTATTTGAAAGCGAATTCTTCGGCCATGCAAGGGGCGCGTTCACCGGCGCTATCAAAGATCGGGCTGGGCGCTTCGAGGTCGCTGCGGGGGGAACCCTGTTCCTGGACGAGGTTGGTGAAATCCCTCTGGAATTGCAGAGCAAACTGTTGCGCGTGCTGCAGGAGAAATCTTACGAGCGTGTAGGCGAGGAGAAAACCCGGCGGGCCGATGTGCGAATCGTTGCCGCCACGAATCGGGACTTAAAGAAAGAGGTAGCCGCCGGCCGCTTTCGCGAAGACCTCTACTACCGTCTAAATGTTTTCCCGTTGAGACTCGCCGCTCTAAGGGAGCGCAAGGAAGACATCCCTCTGCTGGCCACACATTTCGTCGAAGTGTTAGTGAAAGAACTGGGTTGTCCGAAACCGAGACTAACACGAGCGGGCATAGAAACGCTCCTAGGTTACGATTGGCCCGGCAACATCCGAGAACTGCGAAACGTCATCGAACGCGCCGTCATTTTTGCTCGGGGTGGCGCTTTGGAGTTCGATCTTCCAGGGACCGGTTCCTCAGTCGATCCAACTTCTTTTGGGCCACGGGATGTTGACCAGGCCGAACCGGAATACCTCACCGAAGTAGAAATGCGACGCCGCGAGCGCCAGAACCTTTTTGCTGTGCTGCAAAAGGCCGGCTGGAGAATCAAAGGCGTGGATGGAGCCGCGGAGCTTTTGGGGGTGAGTCCCACCACTTTATGCTACCGGATAGGAAAGATGGGTTTGAAGCGACCGGTTCTGCCACAAGCAAATACGTCACGAGGCTCTGTGACCCGCATCACTTCTCGCAACACCTGAGACTTTTTGGTCAAACTCATTGAGCGTGCCAAGCTCAAATTGGCACCGTGAACTGAAAGACCGCGCCTCGCGGCGCGTTGGCCGTCACCCACAAACATCCATGATGAGCTTCGAACGGACGAAATTCCGTCCTTCACCCTTGCGTGGTTTAAGGGATGCAATCGCTCGTTATCCGTCACTTTTGAACCATAAAACGGGTTGGCACGGAAAGTGATGTTAGGCGTCAGGCGAAAAGAATATCTGCGATTGGGGGTGACCTGCGATTACCCAAAAGGCAGTTCGGGCCTATCAAGGCGACGCTCTTCGCGGCCTTTAGGTAATTGGGTTGAGCTGACAATAGCAGAAAGCAACAAGACGGAAACGTAAACAACGCAGTGAAACTAACCTAAAGTATAAAGTTATTAAATGCAGCTTCAAGACACAGTTAGATCTGAGGGTCCATCAAGCAACACTGAAACGATTAACAAATTCCGCTCACTGGCAGGAGCATCGAAAGGGACTGAAGTCGCTACTGCGCCGGGCTCTGAAATCGACCAATCGCAAGATCTCCGAGTCAGGTATCGACTTATCCGCGAGTTCAGCGAAAAACTGCGCGAGACCCTTGAGCCCGAGGATTGCGTTGTTCAAACCATGCCTGAGGCGAGTCCGGTAAAGTGGCACCTTGCGCACACGAGCTGGTTCTTTGAAACCTTCGTTCTTAAAGAAGCTTTACCGAACCACAATCCGATACACGCGCAATACGCCTACCTGTTTAACTCTTACTACAATGCAGCCGGTAAAATGCACTGCCGGCCCAAACGTGGTCTCATTTCCCGGCCGACTTTGCGCGAGACACTGGAGTATCGCCGCCGGGTTGACGGCATTATGGACGCAGTGTTTGAAAAGCCCGCCATCTTGGAAAAATTCGCACCTGTTATCCGGCTGGGTCTTCACCATGAACAACAACATCAGGAGCTGATATTAACGGATATCAAGCACGTGTTTTCCGAAAATCCGCTCCGGCCGGTTTTTTGTGAACGTTCCACACCGAAATCCGCTCCGGTAAGTTTTATCCACCGGCACGATCGCCGAGGAAATCCTGAAAACGAAAGAGCCTATGAGCATGGACGAAATTGGTGCGCTGCTCCGGCAACGTGGCGTGGGGATGACTGAAGAGCTCGGGTTTAACAACACCTACACCCTGGTTATGCAGCGAAATCGTGCTATCAAGCTTGGCGTCCACCGGCGTACCGCTTGGGATCCTGGCCAGTCGTCCCGGCCCAGTCAGCAGGGAATTGGCGGTCTCGGGCATCCCGGTGATGATCTCGTTAAGGTTGAGAGGATCTTTCTGCGGAGGCGCCTTCTGGATGGCTCGCCCGTCGTTTTCCAAAACCTTGCGCGAATTTCAGTCGCAGTTCGCCACCGAAGAGGCTTGTCGAAAGTACTTGGCCGCCAGCCGCTGGCCGGATGGTTTTGTGTGTCCTCGATGCGGGAACCGGAGTGCTTATGAATTGGTGAAACTGAGCCGCTGTCGGCAGCAAATTTCGGTGACCGCACAGACCATCCTTCATAACACAAAGATGCCGCTGACGGTCTGGTTTTGGGCTCCCTACCTGATGACCACCGATAAACGCGGGATCTCGGCGCTTCTGTTGCAGCGCCAGCTTGGTCTGCGACGCAACGCCGTCCAACAAAGGCTGAGCGCTATATATTGGGGTCTGCTGAAACAAGCGGATAAGCATAAGATAACTAGCATTCACGGTCAGTCCCTTGCCCTAGGAGTGAGAGACCCGAAGTGACCGACATTCTATTGGACCTTGGTCCATGAACGCTACGACGTACGGCCCAACATCGCCAAGCTCTCAGCCGCCTGCTCGCTTCAGGTGTGCGCCGGCAACACGAACTGGAAGGTTGCGCCAGGACCGGCATTCGGTGTTGCCCATAGTCGTCCACCGTGCGCTTCCACGATTGAACGACTGATGGCCAAACCCATACCCATCCCTTCCGCTTTTGTTGTGTAGAAGGCTTCGAAAAGCCTTGGCAGCCCCTCCGCCGACAGGCCTGGACCTGAGTCCGTCACGGTGATCAGAATGAGCGCCTTGCCCTCCGAGACATGCGACTGTGCCGCGATAGAGAGATACCGGTGGTCGTCTGGAATCTGGTGCATTGCCTCCATGCCGTTTATCACCAGGTTCAATAACACCTGCTCTAGCTGGATCCGGTCCCCCATGACCGGGGACAGATTGTCGGATAAAATGGTTTTGAGTACTATCCGGCGTCCATTTAACTCATGTCGAACTAGTGGCAAGATCTCAGCGACCAGGTCCTTGACCTCCAAAACCACCATCTCAGGAAGGGCCTTCTTCGAAAGCGCCCGAATCTGGGCAATGATAGCGCTCGCTCGATTGGCATCATTTACAATCTCCGACAAGGCGGTCGCGATATCTGTTACGTCTGCGGACCCGGTTGTGATAAGTCTTAGGC
>JBAUZZ010000281.1:0-11905 GCA_049585495.1 Chthoniobacterales bacterium
AAGTAGATTATGATCGGCGACGACGGAGCGTCGCCCGCCATAAATTTACGGTGACGAGAGAACTCGCCGACGGCGTCGCCGACTAGTATGATCCCGTTACGTGTAGGAATAATCGGGTCGGGCTTTATCAGCGCTGCTTATCTGCGAGCATCTCGATCCTTTAGTCAGATTGAGATTGTCAGCTGTGCGGACTTGGATCCAACGATGGCCGAGAAGCGCGCTCGCGAATTTGGGATCGCAGCAAGCTCCATCGAAGCGCTCCTTCAAGACGATTCGATCCAACTGGTGCTCAACCTCACCCCTCCCCAGAGCCATGTCCCTGTCAGCCTCCGGGCGGTTGAAGCCGGGAAGCATGTCTACTGCGAAAAACCGCTCGGGCTTTCCACAGCCGAGGCGCTAGCCTTGCTTGAAGCCGTGCGCGCCCGGGGGGTGCGCCTTGGCTGTGCTCCGGATACGTTTCTCGGCGCGGGCCAACAAACCGCAAGGAACGCCCTCGATCGTGGCTTGATCGGTCGACCGTTTGGCGGCATCGCTCTAGTCCTGATGGCTGGTTCGGAGCGGTGGCACCCGAATCCCGATTTTTTTTATTTGCGTGGCGCCGGACCGGTTTTCGACATGGGCCCCTATTATCTAACCGCTCTCGTCCATCTGCTCGGCCCTATTAGTAAGGTCTACTCAATCGGAAGAAAAGCCTTTGACTACCGAACGATTGGGAGCGGTCCGCGCCAGGGGGTGCGTTTCCCGGTGGAGACGCTGACACATTTCTGTTCGCTCCTGGAGTTTGCCAGCGGGGCGCTAGTCACTTTTGTGGCAAGTTTCGATGTCGCCGGGCACGGCCATCCACCGATCGAGATCTACGGAACCGAAGGAACGCTGCAGGTTCCCGATCCAAACCGTTTTGGCGGGGTCGTACGTCTATGTCTCCGCCCCGATGCAGAGTGGGAGGAAGTCGCATCGACCCACGCGTTTGGGGACACGAACTATCGGAGCCTGGGCGCTGCCGAACTCGCAGAGTCGCTGCAAAACGCCCGACCGCATCGGGCCGCAGAGAAGTTGGCTTTCCATGTTTTGGAGGTTATGGAAGCCATTGTCGAAGGCGCATCTTCCGACCGCCCGGTTCAGATCCGGTCAACCTGTGAGCGGCCTCGGCCCCTGGAACCACTACCGACTATCGGGAGCCTGAAATGAAGCGGGCTTTGATCGCCTGGGGTGGGTGGGAGGGACACCAGCCAAGGGAATGCGCGGATATCGTCGCCAATCTCTTACGTGAGGAAGGTCTGGCCGTCGAGTTGGAGAATACCACCACGGCGTTTGCCGATCCGGACCTTGGCCGCTTCGATTTGATTGTTCCCATCTTCTCCATGGGGACGATCGCGAAAGGGGAGACCCTGAATCTCAGCCTGACGATCGAGCGCGGGACAGGGCTGGCCGGATTTCACGGGGGCATGGGCGACAGCTTTCGGCTCGATACAGCCTATCAATTCATGATTGGGGGCCAGTTCGTCGCACATCCGGGAAACATTATTTCCTATCGAGTCACAATCGCAAATCGAGATGACCCGATCACCGCCGGCGTCGACGATTTCGAGTATCATTCCGAGCAATATTACATGCACGTCGACCCGGGTAACGAAGTTCTGGCCACTACCACGTTCAGCGGAGAGCATTGCCGCTGGATCAAGGGTGTGATAATGCCGGTTACCTGGAAACGGCGACACGGATCCGGCAAAGTCTTTTATTGTTCTCTTGGGCATCTTGCGTCAGAATTTGAGGTGCCGCAGATGCGTACGATGATGGTTCGCGGTATGCTTTGGGCTGCGCGATGAAAGAGGTATGAATGCCGAAGGAGCGAAATTTTCTGTTAGGCGGCTGAGCCAGCCGAATAATTGTAGGGCGCCTGGCTCAGGCGCCGAACTCCAAAAGTATTCGTCCCCCAACGATGGCTAAAACCCATGCTTTTGAGCTGAAGCCAACGGTTCCAGGACCGCAACGTCCGCAAGATCTGGAGCTTCGGCGTGTGCCCAAAGAGCCTTTCTTGCAAAGACTTGGCAGTTCCTTCAAGTCGGGCAATCTCACCACCTGCCTCCTCTTCCTCCCTCCGGCTCTGCTCCTCTTCACGCTCTTTGTCATCCTTCCCATGCTAGAGTCGGGATGGTACAGCTTTTTCAACTGGAACGGCTATGGACATCTCCAGCACTGGATCAACCTCGATAATTACATCCGGGTGTTAAATGATCCGATTTTCGGGCACTCCCTGATTAACAATCTGCTCATTGTTCTTGTTTCTGCCTGCATTCAGCTTCCGATTGCGATGTGGATCGCGTTGTTAATCTCCGATCGCAGTCGGAACAGCCTGATTTTCCGGGCCGTCTTTTTCGTGCCTTATATCCTGGCGGACGTCGTTGCCGGCTTAATCTGGAAGTATCTGTACGATGGGGATTACGGGGTAGTCGCGATGATCTACGGGTGGTTTGGTCAGCAGGCGCCGTTCGTCCTCGCGAGAGTAGGCTGGGCGACGGCGGCAATTTTGTTAGTCATCGTCTGGAAATATTTTGGATTTCACATGGCGCTGTTTATTGCCGGTCGCCAAGGGATCTCGTCGGAAGTGATCGAGTCGGCGAAGATCGATGGTGCGAGCCAATGGCAAGTCACGAGGCACGTCGTGTTGCCGATGATGCGTCCGGTTATCGTTCTGGCGCTTTTCTTCAGCATCCTTGGGTCGCTCCAGCAGTTTGATATGATTTATGTTCTTACCGGCGGAGGACCACTCAATTCTTCGCATTCGGCCGTTACCTATCTCTACACTTTTGGCATTAAGCGGATGCGGGTCGGCTTCGGGAGCGCGCTGGGAGTTGTTCTGTTTATCATTTGCGTCCTGGTAATGATCTTCTATAAGCGGCTTTTTATGAGAGAGCGAGCCCCCGGAGGTGCTTAAGATGAAACCGAGTCCTTTCACTTACTACCGTTGGCTGTTCTTGTTTCTCGCGGCTGGTCTCTGTCTACTCCCGCTTTGGGCAACCTTTCTAGGCGGTTTCAAAACAACCGGCGATCTGCGAACCAATGCCCTCGGCCTGCCAAGACAATGGGTTTTCGACAACTACCTTTCAATCATCCAGGGTTCCCGCTTCTGGCAGATGCTTGGCAACTCCGCGATAATCACTCTTTTTACCGTGTTGCTCACCCTCATTGTAAGCTCGATGACTGCTTTCACGCTTGCCCATCTCCGTTTTGCCGGGAAAAGATGGATTGCCAACTATCTGACGCTGGGACTGACCTTTCCATTCGCTACGGCGATACTTCCAGTTTTTATCCGGGTTCGGGACTTGGGACTGCTGGATAGTTTGTGGGGGGTGATTCTTCCTCAGATCGCGTTCAATCTGAGCTTTAGCATCGTGTTGTTGCGGGGCTTTTTTCAAGAACTACCTAAAGAGCTTTTTGAAGCCGCGCTGATCGACGGCTGCAGTTATCCGAAGATTTTCCTCCAGATCGTTCTCCCGCTCTCCCGGCCGATCCTTGCGACGGTAGCAGTGTTATCACTCGTTGGAAGCTGGAACAACTTCCTCCTGCCGCTCGTGATGATCAACAGAGATGCCCTGTACCCCTGGCCGCTCGGCATCATGCAGTACCAGGGCCAATATGGAACCGATTGGGGCAGGGTGCTTGCATTTGTCAGTTTAACGATCGTTCCCGCGGTCGGATTCTACCTGCTTGCCCAGAAGCAGATTATTGCCGGATTAACCTCCGGTGCGGTGAAAGGGTAGGGACTTTCTAGCCCACAATAGGCGCGTGGCTGCAAATGGCGTGTGAGATTTGCGGGCTAGGTGAACGCCGTTCTACCGAACGCTGATAGGCCCGAACGCGAGTAGGGCGAATTCGTTCCGCGAAGCGGAACAAGTGAGTCTTTTGGGTTTGGCGCCTTTTCCGGTTCAGGCTCGGCAAGCGAGCCGCCGTACGCTGCCCTGCTCCTCTTTCTCAGCCCGTCGGCGGAACTGGGGGCACAACCGTCGGATCGCGTATCCAACCTTCATTTTCCAGTTTAATGTGCTCGATGGCGACGGCATTACCATTGGCGTCAAGATCCGGCAGGGCCTGGTATTCAGAAACCCAGCAACGGTAAACGATATAGGCGAGGGCGACCTGACCAGCCTCGTTGTGCAGCTCCAATATGATATCTTTGCGAAAGTCCGCAGACTGTTCCGAACCTCCGACAGCGCCTAACTGCCAGACTTTGTTCGCCCAATCTTCAAAATCGTGATCGGTTGTGAGACCGCGCTCAAGCGTGATTGGCTCGAATTCCGTTTGTCCGGGCGATTTGCGGCCCGTGCTGGGGTAAGGCCGGATGCGGTGAATTGTCATTGAACGAAATTCAACCTATACAGGTAAACGATATCTCGAAAATCACCCTTTCGGGCGAAAAGGTAGCGGCGCGGCGGAGCCGCAATCAAACTTGATTCGTGAGAATGAGGTGATTTGGGGTCGGGGTAATTCGGGAGTGACGGTAGGGCGAATCCGCCGCGGCGGATGAGCCTAAACCGCAAATGTTGCTAGCCCCTTGAGGCTCATTTGTCTCGCTTCGCGGGACGAATTCGCCCTACCTGGCTTATGGCTTCCGCATTTAGCAGGGGTCGTTTCTCCGAAACGACCGTCTTAGCGCCGAAGGTGCGAAATATGATAGCCTAGGGCGCTAGCCCAGGAATCGATATAAATAGACGATTAAGCGCTGAAGGCGCGTGACAATGAGCTCTCAAAGGATCCTGGCCTTCCGCGGCATGGGTCGTTTCGGAGAAACGACCTATGGGGGCTCAACGAAGTTAAGCCGGTCCAAAAGAACAACAGGCTGGAAGCCTGTGCTACGTTGATCCTGAAGTTGCAAGATCGCCGAATTGCACGAAGGGTTATTGATGGCTGACTCTGTTCCATCGGCCTTTTCCAGACGCAGGTTTCTCTACGCCGTCGCCGTAGCGACTGCTCCAGTAGCGCTTGTCGCGAGGGCTCAGTCCTTGCTGGGCCGGGAGACGGAAACAGTGGAGCTGACGCCCACGCCTGCGGTCGGTGAGAAACTCGAAATGACCCCCGAAGAAACCGCCGGTCCCTTTTTCCGGCCAAATTCGCCCCTGAAGAGTGACTTCCGCGAATCGGGCGTAACCGGTGTCCCGGTACGGCTATCCGGTTTCGTACTTGACCGGAAGGGCAGGCCGATACCCGGAGCTCTCCTCGACTTCTGGCATGCCGACGCGGAGGGTGGATACGATCTCAAAGGGTTTCGCTGCCGGGGACATCAGTTCTCGGACGCTAGCGGGCGGTATATTCTCGAGACAGTTGCGCCTGGCTTGTATCCGGGTCGAACCCGCCACTATCACGCACGCTTGCAAGCAGCGCACGGACCGATTCTGACGACGCAGCTCTATTTTCCGGGCGAAACTCGAAACGCCTCCGATTTTTTGTTTCGTCCGGATTTGCTTGTTAAGATTCGGGATACCGGCTCAGGTCGTGTTGCCACGTTCAATTTCGTGCTCGAGGTGGTATAGACGTTTCGCCCTGCCCACGATGCGCCGCGAGCCGATGGTGGTAGGGCGAGTGTTCATCCGAGCCGAAACCGAAACGCCCCCAACTCGGGAAGTCTCATTTGTTCCCCGCGGGCGGAAGAATCATTGAAGTCGCAGTTGCGCCGCGCTATGCAATCCGAGTGAACAATCGGGAAGGAGTAGGCAAGTCGCGCCCACGCATTCGAATGGCCACGATATGCGATGCGGCCCAAGTCCAGGCAATTTATGCGCCCTTTTGTGAAGATTCTCCGGTATCGTTTGAGGTTGTGCCTCCGAGCGTGGCTGAGATGGCCAGCCGAATCACCACCCTGACGCAAAGTTATCCGTGGCTTGTTTGCGAGCGCGCGAATGACATCGTCGGTTACGGCTACAGCTGTAAGTATCGGGAACGCGCGGCTTATCGCTGGGCTGTCGAGGTCAGTGTGTACATTGATCCAGGTTGGCGAGGAAAAGGGATCGGAAAAGGGCTGCTGGCCGCCCTCAGCGCGCTTCTTCGGGCCCAAGGTTTCTTTCGGGCTTATGGCGGAGTTGCGTTGCCAAATCCGGCCAGCGTCGCCCTTCTTAAATCGGCCGGATTTAAGCCAGTGGGCGTCTACGAAAAAGTCGGTTTCAAGTGTGGAACCTGGCACGATGTCGGTTGGTGGGTTTCAATCCTCAGAGACGCGGTGCCGGACCCAGCCGAACCGCTACGCATCACCGAACTCGATTCGAGCTCGGCGTGGCAAGATGCGATTCACCGGGGTGAGCGATTGTTCGGGGTTTCGTGAAAACTCCAGCCAGCGTGGAACGGGCGTCTCGCCCGTTTTCGGTCGTTTCGGAGAAACGACCCCGGCTCAACTTCTTTGAGCGAATCGTACAGGCAGGAATGCCTATGCTACTTTACGCCCCCATCCGCTTTTCTTCCGCACTTGTCCAGCGTGCGCATGCCGATGATGTAACCGGCTAAAAGGTCACGCGGGCTGCGCGGATAGTCTTTGGTTAGATCCTTGGCGAGCGACCCGAGTTTTTGCGAGGTTGAAGTAGTCATAGTGAATTTGGAATCGAGTTTGTTACGATTTCAACTTTCTCGGCGACCTTGACAAGCTGCTTTCCCGGTCCGCCACCCTCCGTCGAAGCAAATCTTGATTTCTTCGCGCCAAGACTCGCTGCGCTTGTTGTTTCGGCCAAGGATAAAAGCCTTCGCCCGAGCGTAAGCCTATTTTGCCCGCCTTTACGCGCTCCCGGATGAGATCCAAGACATCTTCATCTTTCGCGAGTTCCGGCATCAGATGGCTCGCGATCGAAAGAAAGGTATCCAACCCTCCCAGATCAGCCGTTTCGATTGGACCCACAGTCGCATAGCGGCGGCCGAGAGAGGCCTTCATCACCAGGTCGACGGCTTCCGGCGTCGCCGCACCGGACCTGACGATCGCCAATGCTTCGCGAAGAACGGCGTACTGGAGCCGGTTGCCTATGAATCCCGGGAGCTCCTTAGAGATGAGAACCGGTTCTGCGCCCACGTCGCGGAGAAAGGTTAGCACCGTCTCAACGCTTCCGGCTCCGGTCTTAGCCGATGGGACAACCTCGACGAGCGGGATCGCGTGAGGGGGATTCCAGAAGTGAGCAACCAGAAATCGGTCAGGATGCTCCATATTCTTTATCAGGTGAGACGGCATTAGACCCGAGGTATTACTTGCGAGAATCGTATCGTGCGGGATTACCTGTTCCAGCCGGCGGTAGAGCTGATGTTTAAGCTCAAGATCTTCCGGGATGGCCTCCATAACGAACTGGCAGGTCTGCAGGTCGTGGAGCTCTCGCGCAACAGCGACCCGCTGAATGACTTGGTCTGGAGGGCTGTCTAGCAAATCGTTGTTGCCTAGCTCTTCGACGATTCGTCCAATTTGTACGCGGCAATTCCGGATCCGATCGACGTCGGTATCGTAGACCCTGACGCGCCTGCCACCGGCTGCGAAAACTGCCGCGATACCGCTGCCCATGAGGCCCGTGCCGATGACGCCGGTCTCCAGGATTCTTAGGATCGATTTCCTCATCAGCAATCAGAAAAGCCCGGCTTTGTTCGGGGTTCAAGCATCAGTAGGCCTTTCTCTGAGGCGGCCTTGGTTCTCGCAGCTAAAAGCTGCGGCTACTCTGCCACTCAATCTCGTTGGAGCCTAGCCACAGTAGCCGCACCTTCTAGGTGCGAAAAGGGCGGCTTTTACGGTACCAACACCGCAGCCCCTTCCACCTTTCCGCTACGTAATCGATCGAGTACTTCGTTGGCCTCCGTGAGCGAGAATCGCTGGACCTCCGGCTTGATCCGAGCCGCGGGTGCCAGCGCCAGAAACTCCTCGGCGTCGCGTCGAGTTAGATTCGCGACTGAACAAATCGTCCGCTCACCCCATAGTGACTCGTAGGGAAAAGACGGGATGTCGCTCATGTGAATTCCGCCGCAGACGACGCGGCCCCCTTTATCCACGGCTTTAAGAGCCTGAGGGACGAGCGGGCCGGACGGAGCGAAGATAATGGCAGCGTCGAGCGGCTCGGGAGGCAGTTCATCCGAACCGCCTGCCCAGGTTGCGCCAAGGCGTTTGGCGAACTCCTGATTGCTCGTCTTTCCAGGCCGGGTAAAGGCATACACCTTGCGTCTCTGGTAACGAGCGGCCTGCGCCACCAGGTGAGCTGCCGCGCCGAACCCATAGAGTCCCAGCTTCTTAACTCGATCCGGGCTGCCAGCCATGACGAGCGATCGATATCCGATCAGGCCCGCACACAGCAAAGGAGCGGCGACCGCCGGGTCCATATAAGTGTCCGGAATCACAAAACAGTATAGTTCATCCGCAGCCACGTACTCGGCGTAACCGCCATCGCGGGTGTACCCGGTGAACTGCGCGTGCTCACAAAGGTTTTCCTCGCCGCGTTTGCAGAACCGACACCGACCGCAAGTTGAGCCCAACCAAGGAATGCCTACGCGCTGTCCAATCGGGAATCGGCTGGACGCGCACCGGACGACCTTACCGACAATTTCGTGTCCCGGAATGAGCGGAAGCTTCGGTTCGGTAAGCTCGCCGTCGACTACGTGCAAATCAGTCCGGCATACGGCGCAGGCCTCGACTTTGACTAAGAGCTCGCCGGCCTTTGGCTGAGGAACTGGAACGTTCGTTGCCGTCAACGGCGTCAAAGGCTTGGTCAGCACCATGGCAAACATTGTCGATGGAATTTGGGCTTCTGCCATTGTCGCGTCTCTCGGTTCTTGTTTCTCGAATGGAGGTTGGTTTTCGCGGGTCCGCGCTTCGAAGCCTTTCGATTAGCTTAAGCGAGAAGCGATAAATGAGAAACGCGCTTTGTAATTTCGTATAGGCCATTGGCTAAGCGCTAAGGTCGCCGTTCCCACCATCTGGGATTGCATCCCGGTGCCATCCCATCTACAACATGCGGACAAGCGTTCGTGTTTTGTGTATGTCGGCTAAAGGAGTCATTGACCTGCCAAGTCCATACCCGGTCAAGGAGACTATTGACCGCCTCGAGATTCTTCTCGAATCGAAAGGAGGAAAGATCTTTGACCGGATCGACCAGCAGGCCGAGGCGGCCCAGGTTGGTTTGGAGATGCGACCCACGGAGCTCTTGGTTTTTGGTGATCCGAAAGCCGGTACACCACTGATGAACGCCTGTCCGTCCATTGCGATAGATCTCCCCCTGAAGGCACTCGCCTGGGAAGCGGCCGACGGTCAAGTCTGGCTCAGCTACAATTCACCAGAGTATCTGGCCGAACGCCATCAGTTGGCAAAAGTTCCATTTAAGCCCGTAGAAGCGCTTATCAAAGAGGCGTTGCGGTAAGCTTCTGGTCTCGGAAATAGTCTTGCCTGTTCCGATTGCTGGAGGCGACACATCGCCGTTGCCGCCTGGGTCCCCCTGAGCGGCGGCAGAGCGTCGCCCTCCAGTTGTTGCTGGTGCACGATCTGGTCGAGATCGACGCTGCGGTAGGTGAAGCTGTGTGTCTGCTTAAGCGCCTGAGCCTGCATCGCTCACAAATCCTCAAAGATTTGTAGGGTCTACAGTTCTGAATCGTGCATTTTCGCGAGGATTTTTGCCGCCGAAAGCTGGTAGGGCGAATTCGTCCCGCGAGGCGACGCGAGGCGGGACAAATGAGCCTCAAAGGGCTAACAACATTTGCGGTTTAGGCTCATCCGCCGCGGCGGATTCGCCCTACCTTCATTCCTTAATCATGCCGACCCCGATCACCTCATTTCACACCAATCATGTTTGGTTGCGGCTACGCCGCGCTAGGAGCGATGCGTCCTAGCGTGCTTCCCTTGGTTCCGCGGCGATATACCCAAGAATGGCCTCTTTTGCACGATCTGCGACTACGTCTTTAGCGATAGCAATTTTTCCGGCGACATCTTCTCGAATCCGGGTGTAGCCCGCATCATCGATTGCTACGGCATGATCCTCGAATACAAAAAGTTCGGGCTGGAGCATCGCCAGTGCTGTGAGCGGGTCGTGGAGATAACAGCGGGGTTCGCCCAGGTATCTCCACCAACGTCGTACCTGGTCTTCGAGCATCGGGCCAAGGCCCTTCGGAAGATGGTGAATGCGTGGAAGATCTGATTCGGTGAATGGCACGCGAAGAGTAACGTCCAGCCCGATCGCGGTGATCGGAATGCCAGAACGGAAAACGGTTTGGGCGGCTTCGGGATCGGTCTCGATGTTATGTTCGTGATACGGTAACCAGTAGGCCCCACCCATTAGGTAGAGCCGTTTCACATTGACCGCGAAATCCGGTGCACCCAACACAGCGCGCGCCAGATTAGTCAATGGCGCGATCCCGAGAATCTCGAGCGATCCGGCAAATTTGCGGGCAGACTGAGCTAGGAACCCTTCGACCGACACTTTTGGACCAATCTCAGCGTTGTCCAGTCCACCAATTCCCTTGCCCTCATGACCGGCCCAAAAGATCGGCCGGTTGGTGAGGGTGTCAGACTCGCCTGCCACCACGGCGACTTCCCGGTAGCCGAGCAGGTCGCACGCAACTCGCGCGATTTTTGCGCGTAGGATTGTGTCCCCATGCACCGTCGTCACACCGCATAGTTGAATCTCGACAGCTTTCGCGAGAAGAACTAAAGCCAGAAGGTCATCCACATCGGTACCGATGTCAGTATCCACAATAACTGGGCGCATGGCTTATTTTAGTGTCCAATAGCGAGTTTCGGTAGAACGTCTTACGTTTCACGTTTCTCGTATCGATTCGGTAGCAGCAAGCTTCAGTTGGTTACTCACGAGCTTCCGGGTCGGCTCACAAAATACGAGAAACGAGAAACGAGAATCGAGAAACGTAAATCGTGAATCGTGAAACGAGAGCCTGGCGGCTGGGATGAAACCTCGCCCTCCCGACCGATATTGGCTAAGATCAGTCGATGAAACGGCCAATCACTGTCCCCTCGATTTTCGCGATCGCCGTTGCCCTGATAGGGCAAGGTTCATCCGAGCCGCTATCAGCGATTCGTCTTTCCGATGCCCAGGCAGAAAAGATTGGACGCCGCCTCTGGCAGAATGAATCAGGCGGAACCGTCGCCGGGCTGACCGCCTGGAATGAGGGTGAAAACTTTGCTTCGCTTGGGATCGGCCATTTCATTTGGTATCCGGCCGGGACGAAAGGCCCCTTTGAGGAGAGTTTTCCACAGCTCCTGAACTTCATGATCGCAAACGGGATCTCTTTGCCGGATTGGTTGCGCGAAGCCGATGCATGTCCTTGGCCGAACCGGAATGCGTTCTTGGCCGACAGCCATGGCGAGCGCATGAGCGAATTGCGCGCCATCCTGGGAAAGACGATTGCGGTGCAGGCGAAATTCGCGGCGAACCGACTTGAGCGAGCGTTGCCCAAAATGCTGGCAGCAGCTCCGGCAGAGGAGCGTGAAAAGATCAACCGGAATTTTTATCGAGTGGCAGCTGAACCCCAAGGGATGTATGCGCTCGTCGATTACGTTAATTTCAAAGGGGAAGGTACATTGGGCTCGGAGCGCTACAAAGGCCAGGGTTGGGGTCTTATGCAAGTTTTAACCGCGATGGGAAGCGGGCCGCCGCTGACCGAATTTAGTCGGGCGGCAGACGCGATGCTCACTCGACGCGTCGAAAATTCGCCGCCGGACCGCGGCGAGCAGCGCTGGCTCTCTGGCTGGCGCAGCCGCGTGCGGACCTACGCAGAGGGAGGGGGTGGGCGGTAATCAGTAGTCAGTAGTCAGTAGTCGTGAGTCGGTAGGGGGATGTCCCTCGGATAGTTGAAAAGGGGGTTCTCCGGAGTGGTTAGGCTGCAACTTTTAACATTTCAAGGTGAAGATTTTCTAGTGCAGTAATGAGCATGGGTAGTTGCTGGACTCCGCGCACTC
>JBAUZZ010000282.1:0-4133 GCA_049585495.1 Chthoniobacterales bacterium
CCCTACAACACTTCCTTTGAAAGCTATGTGCTGCCTAGTCCAAGAACCGTCTTGTGAGATCCTGATAGGCGTCGACCCGCCGATCCCGGAAAAACGGCCAATGTGTTCGCTGGGTGTCGAGCAAATCCAGGTCAATGTCCGCGACAAGTACTTCTTCCTTGTCCGGACTCGCCTTGGCAAGAATCTGACCCGCTGGATCGCTCACAAAACTTTGGCCCCAGAATTCAATTCCGTCGCCGCCGTCCGGGGCTTCGTGCCCGACTCGGTTGGGGACAGCAACATAACAACCATTCGCAATTGCGTGTCCCCGTTGGATCGTCTCCCAAGAGGAATGTTGACGCTCACCAAATTCTGCCTTCTCCGAGGGATGCCAACCGATTGCTGTTGGATAAAACAGAATTTGCGCGCCGCTGAGCGCTGTCAGTCTCGCCGCCTCCGGGTACCATTGGTCCCAGCAAACCAGCGTACCGACTTTGGCGTGCTTGGTCTGCCAGGAGCGAAAGCCGAGGTCGCCAGGGGTGAAGTAGAATTTTTCATAGAAGAGCGGATCATCCGGGATATGCATCTTTCGGTATTTCCCGAGATAGGTGCCATCGGCGTCGAGGATCGCTGCGGTGTTGTGATAGAGGCCAGCGGCCCGGCGTTCGAACAGGGACGCGACGATAACAACGCCAAGCTCTCCGGCAGTTTTCCTCAGCCGGTTCGTAGTCGGTCCCGGAATTTCTTCCGCAAGCCGAAAGTATTTGTGGTCCTCGGCCTGGCAAAAATATTGGGTCAGGAAAAGCTCCTGGAGGCAGACAATCCGTGCGCCTTGGCCGGCAGCCTGGCGAATCATTGCCTCGGCCTTGGCTGCATTCTCCGCGGGACCCGGTGAGCAACTCATCTGAACCAGGCCGATCTTCAGCATCCCATTTTTTAGGATGGAACGTTTGGAATGGCAAAGGCTCAATTGTAAAAGTTTCGAGTTCGGGGAGCGCAGTCCTTTGTAGGGCGGCTGGCCTCAGCCGCCGGAGGGAGCCATCTGTACCGTCCGCAGAGGCTTGTCACCAGAATGTTCAAGCTTAACTAACTCGGCGGCTGACCCAGCCGCTCTACAATCATCCCGAACGCCAAACGCCGAACGCCAAACGTCAAACGTTAAACGCCGAACCCCGAACGCCAAACCCACCCCATTTCCATTTGGCTTTTATTTCCGGCGAGCCGAGAATGAAAGTCCAATGTTGAACGAGATCCGAATCATCATTCATACCGCCAAGGGAGACATTGACGCGACATTGTTCCCAGAGAAGGCGCCGGTCACGACGGCGAACTTTCTGAATCTGGCGGCGCGAAAGTTCTACGACGGTCTCACCTTTCACCGTGTTGTACCTGGTTTTGTGGTCCAGGGCGGTGATCCTTTGGGGACGGGCGCCGGCGATCCAGGTTATCGCGTCGAAGACGAAATCGATCCGTCAGTTTCCCATCAGACCGTTGGCGTTCTCGCGATGGCGAATGCCGGGCCGGACACGAACGGTAGCCAGTTCTATATCACCCTTGAACCTTTGCCTCGGGAACATGTCAAAAAGCTGGACGGGAATTATACGATATTCGGTCAAGTTGCCAAGGGCATCGAAATTGCCAACAATATTTCCAAAGGTGATAAGATTCAGTCGATAGACATTCTCGATCCGACGGATGCTCTTTTCGCCAGGCACAAGATGCGATTAATCGAGTGGAATAAAATTCTTGATCAGAAGTTCGGCTCGCGGTTAGCGCCGGCCCCTGCGGCGCCCTAAGATCGCCGTGGGGCTCGACGGCGACGACGGAGCGTCGCCCTCCAGTTCTTGGGTGCACCGCTTCTCAGCAAATCGTCAGGCGGATGCTGCCAGGTCTTCAATCCATCGGGTGAGCCAAAGTGGCGTCTCCGGTCGCATAGGAGTTTGCTTCAGAGTCTCGAGGATTTGCTGAGGAGAGACGCGTGCCGAATTCGGGCCAAGAAACCGCGCCGCGACGAAGGCGAGAGCGACCAGCTTGTTACCCGCTGCCAGCTGGTGTCTTATGAAAAAGTACTTTTCGTCCCAGCCGACAACTTCGGTATTAACTTGAAACTTTTCGAATGGGTATAGTGATCGGCGGAACTGAATCGTCTGTGCCGCGACAACGGGATACCAGCGACGTTTTGTTGACTCGCGCCAGAGTCCCGAGCGGGTCATCAAATCCAGCCGGCAGATGTCTAGTACCGTGAGATACTTCCCGTTATTCATATGACCCAGCAGATCCAGGTCCGATGGAAGAACTCGAAATTCGAGCGCTGTTGGACCCACCGCCGAGCACCGGGAGCGGAAACGCACCGTCAGAAAAAAAACTGCGAGCCGAAGCCAGAGATTCATAAGAGTGATTTGCAATCCACGACGCGGGCGATGCCGTCAAGACTGCGAAGCAGTCGAGGCTGGCAAAATGCACAGCGGCTCGTCCGCCGCGGCGGATTCGCCCTACCGCTGACATTTCGTGGCATGGGTAGGGAGAGCCTCCTGGCGATCCGCATTCCCCGCGAGGGGCTTTTTCAGCTCAGAGTTCCCGCTTCGGCGGTTGCTTTACAGCGCGGCTCGGATGAACCTCGCCCTATGAGCTAGCTGCTATTTGGTTTTCGGATGAGTTCCCGCACCGCTGACTACGATTATCCGCTGCCCGAGCACTTGATCGCGATGTATCCGGCCCAACGGCGAGAACGGTCCCGGCTGATGGTGGTTGACCGGAACACCGAGCAGATCTCTCATCATCATTTCACTGATATCACGAACCTGATATTGCCGGACGAATTGGTAGTGCTGAACAACACACGAGTGATTCCTGCTCGAATCCGGCTCGAGAATCGCAACGCCGAAATCCTGCTGCTCCGGCCGCTCAATCTAGTAATGTGGCGTTGCCTGGTTCGACCCGGGAAATGGTTTTCGATCGGTAGAGAATTTGTGACTCATGGCCTCTCTGCTGAGGTTGTTCAGATCTATGAAAACGGCGAGCGCAGCATTCGGTTCGATCGAGCGGTGGATTTTGAGAAGGTGGGGGAGTTGCCGCTTCCGCCTTATATCAAGCGCGCGGTGGAACCCCTGGATCGCGAACGGTATCAAACCGTTTTTGCTTCTCGGCCTGGGGCGATTGCGGCGCCGACCGCCGGGCTCCATTTTAGCCCGGATCTGCTGCGGCACATTCCTCACGAATTCATCACGCTTCATATCGGCGTTGGGACGTTCCAACCCGTAAAAGCCAAGAGGTTATCGGCTCATCGGATGCATCGTGAAGAATTCGAAGTGACTGCGGAGGCGGCAACGAGGCTCAACGAAGCCAGGCGTGTCCTTGCCGTGGGTACGACCACGGTCCGGACGTTGGAGAGCCTGATGTATAAACACGGCCGCATTCTGGCAGGTTCGGACAGCACCGACATTTTTATTTTTCCACCTTTCCGATTCCGGCGGGTGAACAGTCTTCTGACGAATTTTCATTTACCGAGATCGACCCTATTGATGCTTGTGGCCGCGTTTGCCGGACGTGAGCTGATTTTGGAAGCGTACCGTCAAGCGATCGCCGAGCAATATCGATTCTTCAGTTATGGGGATTGTATGCTTATCCGCTAGCCTGCATCGCTCATCCGCCGAGGCGGATGAGCGATGCAGGCTCACTCCTCTCGCTTGCCTCGAAAGAACTGCTGCAAGATCTCCCTGCACTCTGATTCGCGAACGCCCGCCGTGATCTCACACTGATGGTTGAGGGGAGGCATCTGGAGGAGGTTGATCATTCCGCCGGCCCCACCGGTCTTGGGATCGGGGCAGCCATAGACAACCCGGTGCAGGCGCGCTTGAATGATGGCCCCTGCGCACATGGGACAAGGTTCCTTTGTCACATAGATGTCACAGTCGTTCAGGCGCCAATCTCCGATCGCGTGCTCGGCTTGCGTGATTGCGAGCATCTCGGCATGGGCGGTGGCATCCTTGAGCGTTTCGACCTGGTTCCAGGCGCGAGCGATGATCTCCCCGCTTCGAACAATGACCGCTCCGATTGGCACTTCTTCCCGGTTCTTAGCCTTTCGAGCTTGCCGAAGCGCTTCCCCCATGAAGTAAGTGTCGCTCGAAAAATCCAGCAGTTCGTCCATGCTAGGG
>JBAUZZ010000283.1:0-2921 GCA_049585495.1 Chthoniobacterales bacterium
CTTGGAATGGTCGGCTGAGGGGAAAACTCAAGGCTCTCCTCAGGGTTCGGAATCCCTCAGGGCGACGCGATAGACAGTTCCGATCCCAACTCCCATTCCTGCGGCGATTCGCTTCCAGCCGACTCCAGTTTTGGACGCTATTGGACGCCAACCGACGACGATCAACTTGTAGAATCAGCGACTTGGCCGCATTCGGTGATGGGTTCGATTCCCATCGCCCCTACCAAACACTGCATGACGCATTGGAAAACCCAAGACCCACTCTCGAAAAACGAGAATGTGGCACCCTCCGCGTCTCTCTATGTTCTTTCTGTAATCGTTGAAGCGATATCCTCTCTTCGCGGCTCATGTCAACAGATTACAAGTTCAGTTTGTTCAGCCAGGGCCACCAACCGTTTGCTAGGCCGCCACGCGGCTTGCCAGTTGTCGTGCTGCAAGACCAAACATGAGCCGCGAAATCCCGGTCATCAGCAGGTTCACCCCTACGAGTGTCCCAATTGCCCACGCCGAACTCGACGGCCAGTGGAACCAGATCAGACCGCCCAGCAAGAGCGTGATTAGCGCGTTCACCAGTAACCAGCCCGAGCCCCCTTCGGCGCGCATCCGAAAATACGAAATGACTTCGAACACCGCTTCCATCAGGATGATCACCGCCAGGAGCAGCGTCAGCGTTCCCAGCCCCAGCAACGGGTGCGTCAAAAAGTAGAATCCACCCACGATATACACAATTCCGATCAGCACTAGCCAGATTATACGTCCTGTTCCGCCGCCGCTGAACGCCGCGACCAAATGCGCTCCGCCGCCAAATATCAGCAACCATCCCACCAGGATCGTTACCGCCAAGCCCGCAACCCCCGGCTCAATAATCGACATCGTCCCTAGAAGGATGAACACCGCTGCCACGCCAATAAACCAGCCACTGGCTTTTTTGATGGTCGTACCCGCTCCACGCAATCCTTCGGTTGGATTTGCTGTGGCCATCAGACACCTCCACTCGCGCTTAGCTAATTGTGCCGCGAAACAGGGAAATGATAATCTGGCGCCACACACCGCACCATTGTCAAGAATGACAGATCTCGAAATCATATTGATCCGGCTTCTCGGTATACAAACTGGTGCTTTACGCTGGCTGTTCACCCGAAAGAGCAGCGCTCACTTTGACGAATAACGGGGTGGTCTCAATGGGTCGAGGTAATACGTCTCTCACCGACAAGGGGTTTGAAGCGGAAAGAACCCAGTTGCGCGGATCCTGCAAGAATTCTGCATAGAATTGAGTCTCAATGGCCGCCTTCACTCATTTTCCAGACTGACAGCTTGGAGCAGGTTAGATGGCAAGTCGGCTTCGGTGGCTGAGCGCATCGGGCGTTTGAATGAACTTTTGTCTTTGCTTGAGGGGGACGTCGACCTGCGTGTCCCGTTTCAAAAAGCATTTCATACAATGCTGGGAGAAACCCAAGCTGTCGGGCTATTTGCGGAGGCCGGGCTGCACCCGCGTGAGAGTCTCTGGTCCGAACTAGCGCGAAGAGTTGTAGAACGAATCTTACCTTCTGCTCAAGCTGATGCGGATCTCTCAAAACTCGTTTTCCAGCTACATCCTGACGATCGCTACATCTCGGGATTTCTGGATTGGCCGAAGGAACTCTTTGAACGGGTGGTGCGGGCACTCTTGCCCGACAATGACCCCTATGTATGGAATCGGCAAAGGGAAGATCTTCGACAAGCAGTCGTTCTTCTAGGAACTCACATAGCAGGAGTGGGCTTGTCGCCAGAATTCCGAGAGCGGTGTCATCCTTACGCTGTGGAAGTCTCCCCATTTTATAGAGTCCAGCGCCTGGCCGGTGAACTCGTACGTAGCGGTTCAACTTCGGACGCGCAAGGCCTACTAAAGGCATTGCGTGAAGAGACGATCCGTTGCCGCGCGGAACTCGAATACATGCACGAACGGATGGAAGAAGCAGGGGTGAGCACTGCACTCGAATTCGACATGTTTACGATCGACCGAGCGTTGAGGAGATTAACCTGCATAACGGACGTCTTGTTTTCCGAGGATGTAGATAATTATCTGGCTGTCAAAAAACTACTCGACGATGTGCTGCGCGCCCGATTCGAAGATCTCAGCCTCTCGGCTTTGATTCGCGAAAATGCGGGACTGCTGGCTCGAAAGATTGTGGAGAGGACTGGGAAGACCGGCGAACACTATATTGCCAACACACGAAAAGAATACTGGGGTATGTGGAAGGCGGCGCTAGGGGGCGGTTTGCTGACAGTTGCAACGGCAGCCATAAAAATAAAAATCAACATGGTGGGCTTGCCGCCTTTTGTCGAAGGCTTGATGGTGGGCACGGATTATGCAATTAGCTTTCTCGTACTGCAAACTCTCGGCTTGGCACTGGCAACAAAACAACCATCGATGACCGCTGCCACGTACGCCAAAATTGTCCGCACGACGCAAGGATCGGAACGCTGGGAAAAACTAACGCAGTTCATCAGCCGGATTACCCGCACGCAGCTCGCTGCAGCGTTAGGAAATCTTCTAACGGTTACCCTCGGAGGTATAGTCTTCGCCAGCCTATGGTTGTCCTGGTTCTCTGCACCATTCGTCTCCTTGTCGACCTCTCAGTACGTATACCGGACGCTCAATCCTCTTATCTCGGGAACCGGTTTCTACGCGGCGTTGACAGGAGTGATTCTCTGGATGTCGGCGTTGGCGGGCGGATGGGTCGAAAATTTTGCGACATATAACCGGCTGGCTGAAGCTATTGCCAACCATCCGTTGGGCCTGCGCGTCGGATTCGATAGAGTGCGGCGCATTGCCGATATTTTTGAAAGAAATATTTCTGGATGGAGTACCAGCATCGTACTTGGGTATTCGTTGGGGTTTATTCCGACATTGGGGCACCTCTTTGGAGTCCCGCTTGAAG
>JBAUZZ010000284.1:0-2173 GCA_049585495.1 Chthoniobacterales bacterium
AGCCGTAAAACCGGTTGGATGAGCTGTTTGTCGACGGACTCTGGGTCCTTAAAAGAACGAAGGGGAAGTGCAAATATCCAGCCGCGCTGCGCCCAGTTTATACCTTGGGCTACCTCTGCCCATTCCAATAATTTTCCGTCAGCGTATCGATTGGTCCGGCACGCCTCCCATGCTTCTTGATCGCGCAGGCGACCATCTCGCGTTACGACCGTCATATAGTTGGGCCATGGATTGTCTTTAAGTGGTGAAAAGCCGATTACGATGAGTGCCTCCGATGCCTGTTCCCAAATGGGCGGCTCGTCGTCGGCGATCTCACGGTAGAGATCGAACCGGATCGACAAATGATGTGGTTTCGATCTTCCTCTGGTACTCTCCTTCACTGCAACTGGGATGGTCAGAGTGCCGCCCAGTTCAACCCAGCTCAAGTCCTCCGCTGGCAGACAGTCATCCCACTCATAGTCGGCAGCATCTTTAAAGAGATGAGGCTCTGTACTGCGAAACCGAGCTACGATGTCGGCCAACAGCCGATCGAGTTCAACGCTGGCGCGCTTTACAGCTTCAAATGTTTGAAAGATTGGACATGCTGCTGTCATCATCCCCCACCAGCCGTAGTCGAGCTCCGGGGCGATGACGGGATGGCCCGCGCCGATCTCGTCCCACGACCGGGGCAGGCCACGGGCGGCTGGCAGGCTGTCCTTGTCGGTTTCCGGGCTCAGCGCCGCCTGAGGTTCGAGCCCGAGGGCCACAACGAGGTCGCTGTACAGCGATTGCCGGATGTTCGGCACGAACCCACGGCCGTTGGCGTAAAGCCGACCCAGCGGCAGTTTTTTGGCAGCCTCGGCCACGTCCGGTGGGCTGGCTTCGTACACCTTGAACCCCAGCAGGTCGGCGGCCTTGGTTACGAGGTCCGGCTTGGCATCGACGAACCTGGCGCCCCGCGGCTTCTGCTGCTCGTCGTAGCCGAGGACGATCAGGGGAGGCGTGGCGGTGGTCGCAGGGGCGGTGGAGGATTTCTTGACCGACCCTTTTGCGGCGGCTGCCTTGACGGTCGATTTACGGGACTTGCTCTTTCGCTTCGTCATTTTGGGTTCTCCTGAAAAGCCGAAGGGCCCCTAGAGGGGGCCCCGTGGCAGGTTTGAAGGGTAGTTTGAGTAATCGGCGGCAGCAGCTGGATAGACTTCGCCCCGCGGTCCGTAGAATTTCTACCTTTCCGCGAGAGAAACTGTTGCCGACAGCCTTTAGTATGTAGAAATCTGCGCGCAAATCAAGGCTTTTCATGGCCTGTAAGCCATTGAAAATACAAGAGAAAAAGCGCTAATGCTGGCCTATTTGGGCTGGCGCCACAAGTCTCGGCAACGGCTGTTCTCGCTTGCTCAACAGCACCCGGCTTGGCCCCGGACCGAGCAGCCGCTGATGACAGGTCGGTGGGGCGCAGCGTCAGCATGCGTCGGTGCCAGACCATCAAGGCGCAGTTTTCAATGTCCGTTGTTCGAGGTGAAGCGGACAGCAATGCTGCGCTGCGGTAATGCGTGCTTTTGACCCACTCCGACATAAGCAGCCCATTTTGCTGTGATGCACAACAGTGCTCTCGCCCAACGATATGGTAGGGTGTGGCGACCTGAAGGCTAATCGATGCGGCGAGGGGATTTCATCACGCTTCTCAGCGGCGCGAATCGCGATCGGTTCGTCAGCCCCTTCGTCCACAACTATGTCAGATGGGGGCGGGGTTCGTGACGGTCGAAACCGACCCTTCCGGGCAGCTTCACTGATTGACCGACCGCTGTGCGAGCTCGCGGGGGATCGCGTGTTCCACGGAATGCGGTCGCGACCAATCCGTGCGCGGAACGAGGTCGAGCCCGTACCAGGCTAACGAGACGCCGCCAGCGACTTTGCGTTCCTCCGGTGCCGCTGTCTTTCAGGTAGGTGGCGATCGCCGCGACGTCGTCCGCCGTCATCCGCGAGGTGGAGTGGACGATCGCGTCCGCCATCGGGCCGGACGCGAGGGTCCATTCATTGCTGCCGGTCTTGAGGTACTCGACCATGTCCTCACCCGACACCTTGCTGGGGAAGGTATGGGGAGAGTCCGTCCCCGCACCGGGGCTATTACCCTGACATCTGCGAATTACACAGCCTGAGCGACGTGGGCAGAGGCCGCCAGGTGCGGAAGGTTTGT
>JBAUZZ010000285.1:0-34849 GCA_049585495.1 Chthoniobacterales bacterium
GGTTTTACCTAACCTTCTCGAACAGAAAGACGGTGCCTTCCTTGCCGGGAACCGGGGACAGTTCTCGAAAGCCTTGGAGAGCTCTTAGTTTCTCGAGCAGGGCGCTCTGCAAGGGAGCACTCGGTAACCAGCGATCCAACCATTGAGAGGCGGGATCGGCGATCTCGACGAAGTTAGCAGCCTGGATCGCAGCCATGTGCTCCTCGATGTCGCCTGAACGATGCAGATCTCGAAATATGAGGTTTAGATTGCCCTTGCTCGCCAGCCAGCTTTGGGAAGCGGCATTGACCTTTCCCATAAAGGTCGAATAAATGACGGGCGACCTGCCGCGAAAATTGCCGGCCGCATGAGTGGCAATCTGACGCACGATTGCCTCGTTAAGGCTTCGTCCCCGAGCGGTGTCTTCAAATACCGTCCAAATATTCAGGGTCGGAGGCGCTTTGTAAAAAGTAAAGAGCGCCATTGCACAAAACGCGATCCCGAGAAAACTTGCCCGCTCGGTTTTAGTGATTGCGGCTACGGCGAACAGCGTCGTGAGTACGAACAGAATCTCCCAGCTGAACGAGAAATGGGGATCGACCATCGCGCCTGCCGAAATGACCAGCACCGAGATGGCGGCCAGGGCGGCTCCACTTAAAATGAAGAACATGGCGGGACGGTTTCGTCTGGCCGAGACAAAACAAAAACCGAGCACAAGCCAAATCGCGAACACACCGGCAAATGGTCCAAGCATCAAATACGTCGGATACCCCCAGAGCCGGCTGGAAAGAGCAGCCCCAAACCCACCGGGGACTCTCCAAATTGCCGCGTCCTTGCCTGTTCCGGTATTTGTCAGCACATATTCTAAAATCCTGCGCCAACTGAGAATGAAGTAGGGCCCGGCTACCAGTCCGGCGCCGGCGAGTGTTGCCAGGACTCTCGCAACCAGATTTGGAATGCTGGAGGGCGATCCTTCGGGATCGCCGCGGCGGTGGCGAAGCACCGCCCTCCATAGATGCAGCAGCCGACGAGGTTCGAGCGTCGTCGGGTTAGGCTCAAATCTCAAAATCTCTGGAGGGCGGCGCTCCGTCGCCGCCGCATTTTCGGAATTCAGATTCAATCCGTAACGTCCAACCTGCCATCTGCTAATTTCGGCAAGAGCGATTGCCGCGAAGAGCATAACCGTTGTGTGCGGGAAAAATGTAGGCTTCGCCAGATAGGCGAGACCGGCGAGCAACCCCACACAAAAATGATTTCGGAGTTGCGTGCTACCGTCATCCCCATAACACGCCATCTTGATGAGGAGCAGCGCGAACGCCGCCGTGAAGAGAGCAACGGCAAAGTCAGGTCGAAATTCGAGGACAGCTTGAAACGGTAGTTGTAGTAGCAAGACCACCAAGGGGATTGCAGCCCTGGCCCAATCGTTCTTGAGACCAACGAGATCCCAGGCGAGCAGCAGAAGAAAAAATACCAGGAAACCATTCAGGATGTATGGGGCCCAGTCATGAACCCCCATCAGGGCAAACGCGATGAACGCCAGTAAGGTTGACCAGGGACTGTGCGGTGGTGACTGGACGAAAGAGTTGCATAGGGCGTGGAAGCCGGCGGTATCCAAGACGTTGAGCCGTTGGAGTCCATCGAGGAGGTAGGCCACGTCATCGAATACCGGATCCATGGCGAGCCGGCCAAACCGAAGCGACCAGTGAAGGACGTTTGCTGTGTAGACAGCCGATACGATCAGGAGGATCGCGATCCAGCGGCCACTAGGCAGCGTAAAAAGGCCTCGAAGTAAGACAGTGATCGGTAATCAGTAATCGGTAATCGGTAATCGGCAAAAGAAATAGCGCATGCTTTTTGGCGGAGTCATGAAGCCGCGTGTTTGGCGTTCGGCGTTCAGAGGGCTGTTCCTGGAGAGTGAATCAGCCTCTGGCCCCGGGTAATCGGATTGAACGCAAATTCACAAATCGCCTCGTAGGGCGGCTGGCTCAGCCGCCGGAATTTTGTAGGACTAGCCGATGATTTTGACTGGTCGCAAGCACACGGAGGTTCGGTTGGGCCGACCACGCGCGTACCTCTTGAATCGCGCTGCTCAAAGATTCGCGGGTTTGTCACGAGCCGGGCAAAGCTCAACAAGCTTTGCCAAGGCAGCGCAACAATTGCGTTGGCGTTGAGCTGCCGGTCCAGCCATGAAGCGGCCGAGCGGTGCTGCGCCAGGGAAGTAACGTGGGCATAGACGAGAAGGTTGGCGTCGAGGAGAATCACAGGAAGTTCTCTCCCTCGCCAGCTGCCATGGCCTCCGAAACGTCGTCAATACTACCAATCAAACATCGGCCCAGATTGACCCTTCGCCGAACGCCAAACACAAATTCCGTTTGAGGATCCGGGGGTTCGCCGTTAGGGTCGGCTTCGCGCCAGTTCAACGCCGGCATAGCTCAGCTGGTAGAGCAGCTGATTTGTAATCAGCAGGTCGTCGGTTCGAATCCGTCTGCCGGCTCTGCTTGGAACTATTTGGGAATCAAGGAATAACAAAAGATCTCTAACAGAACTTTGCCTCTGTAATCCTAAATCGATGCCCTAAAGGTGCCCTTAAAAATCGCTTAAACCCAATCCCAGAACATGAAACTCAAACCATTTCCGTCGGTTTCCGAGACTGTCTTTCACGCGTTCGGGTTCCTGCGGCTCGGCTTTGATCTCCACGTTGTTCCGCATAGCGGCCCGGCGGCGGCTCTTCGGCGCAAGGCGCGCACCAACCAAATGAGTCTGGCGGACTATCTGCACGAGGAACTTTTGGGTGAGCTCGTCCTAAGCAAGCCCGAATAGCCAATGCTGGCGGCTTGTATTTCTCGCCGCCGGGACTTGGCAAAATTAGCCAGGGTTCTAAGAAATTCTTGCATTTCCCTTGCTGGATGTAAAGTCGAGTGTAAAGTGCTTGGATGAATTCCACCCTGCCGAAGCTCAAGAATGCTCCGGTTGTCTTAATCATAGGGCAGGTTCGATTTTCGCCGATCCTAGCTATTGAATCGTCCGTGCCAAAGATCCAGGCGGAGCTCCGAAAAAAGGGGTTTCCAAAGTACGACAAGGTCGCTCAGCAGTCGTTTGGGGTCCGGGCTGATGGCGGTGCGATATCGCCATCGACAGAATACTCCTGGCGTTTCACCGATCGGGACGACCGGCAAAGTGTCGTCATGGCCACCAATGCTGTCACGCTTCAATCTGCGCTGAACCAAACCGCAGAAGAATTCGACCAATGTTTGTTCGATGTTGTTTCGATACTCTACAAGGTCGTGGAGCCTGATCTGATCCAGCGGATCGGCTTAAGGTATATCAACGTAATCCAGCCGAATGGAAAAGCGTTATCCGACTATGTGCACGAGGGCTTGCTGGGAGTCCCCCTCGAGCAGGTAGGCGCAACCAGTTCAGTTTGGCATCTTTACTCGGTGAATCAGACAGCGGCGGGCGTACTGATTTTTCAGGCCCGGTACCCGATTTCGGACGTGTACTTACCGCCGGACGTTTTAATGGGACCAATCCTTAAACTTCGGCCATTGCAAAAATGCCCGAGCTTTGTCCTGGACCTGGACCACTTTGCCGAGATAAACGCACCTTTCGCCATGGAACCAATCGAAATAGCGGTCCAAAAATTCCATTCAGTTCTTGACCGTGCATTTACATTGGCTGTTAAAGAATCAGCCCTAGCCGAGTGGCGCTAGGGAATTTCTCTCTTTAGAGCACTTTTCAGACTATGGATACTACTGTCCAAACTAACCGGTTGGCTGAGCTAAATTATCCGCAGGACTTCTTTGCTGAATCACAGACTAGTCCTAGCGAGTCGTGGAGCACTTCTTTCACAGGCCGCTTGAAAATTCCGTTCTGGAATAAACCGGCGGAATCGAAATATTTTTTTGTTTTTGGCACTGGGACAGGTGATGTCGCCCTGCGAATTCAATGCAAACCGATTACGACGTCGGCCACAACATCCTGCTCACTTTTGGGAAGGCAAACGCGCGTGGAAAACAATCTGCTGAGTGAACTGCTGGAGTACACTTGCCGATTGGCGCAACCCAAGAAAACGAAGGCAGCAATCTCGACCATAAAGTTTAATTTCTCGCTTAATCTGTCTCAGCTTGCCGAAGTATTGGGGGTTGCCCGTCCAACGGTCTATGCATGGTTGGATGAAGACTCAGAAGTAAGAATTCTGCCACCTCATCAATGGAGGATCGAGCGGCTGGTCGCCTATGCAGAACTGTGGTGGGACAAAGCGGCAAGAGCATTTCCCAAGGAGCTATTTGATCTGGTGCAAGGGCAACAGCTCTTAAGTTTGCTCCAGGGCGAAACGTTTAATGATACTTTGATCCGCAGAGTTATCGATATGCTTTCTCGAGAGTTACCGCCAAAACGTAAGCTAGCAACGGTCGAAGGCGTTGGCCAAGTCCAAAGAGATCCATCGCTCACAATCGAAGAAATTGCAGACTCGTGAAGATTCTAATCCACAACTAAAAGGAGTTTGGTGGGAAATCGGCGATTTGAGAGGATCCTGGACAATGGCTGGCGGCAAGGCAGCATTCTCAGCGAGCAACTCGTCGCCGCCGCAGAGTTACCTGTTGAGCGGACTTCTAAGCATTATTACCTGGTGGTCAGTCACAGCTGCGATCTAACCAATCCAAAGGCAGATCTCGAGCCGTTCGTGGAGGTACTGCGAGCTGATGTGACAGATAGTTTTGTCAAGGCTTGTGCCTCGGCCCGGACTCCACGAATGCTGGCACTCATAGCAAGAGACGCTAACGGGGTAGAAATCGATCTCCTCACGCGAATCGAGACTAGGCGATTCGTACCCAGGGAGTTGTTCATCACCCATCAGCCAAACAGCGACCTCAAGCTTTCTGCTAATTCTGTGGAGATGCTGGCCACCTGGATGGCGCGCAGATATCGACGCCCGGAGCTGCCCAGCGAGCTTATAAATCGCCTAGGAGACAAAATCGGAAAACTGCGAGAGCTCGGTAAAAAGTATGGGGCAATCTTCGATCGAATTCTGATTTCCCTTTCTTCCGGAGAAGAACTACTAAAAAATCAAAGGTACCAAGTTAAGTTTTTGGCTTTGCTACGCTCGGGTCGGGATTCCTCGTCTTCCGACTTCACGATTCCCCAAAGCGCAAAGCAATGGGCAACCGCCGTCGACACTTTGCTTTCGGAGGGACTCCGAGGGATCGATGTCGAACTCACAGAAGTCAAATCCGAGGACGAGGTGCCACTTTCGATCCTGCGTGAATACAAAACGTTCGACTTGGATTTTATTAGCTTTGATGTCGGCGACTTCGATTTGACAGCTGATGACTGAGCCGGAAGATCAAACTAACCAAGACCATTCCCACATCGCTGACTTGGAATCGTCTATTTGGCATTTATTGCCAATCCAGTGACCAACCTTGGTTACGGGGCGGCTTTGTTGGCCTTGATTGAGCGGCGATCTCTGCTTGCGAGATGGCTCTTCCGGCCGGAAGCCTGTTGTCGCTAGGCCATGGCCGCACACGCGCAAAACGCGTTGCTCATCATAGAGCCAACGTTCGAAGCCCTTCATCTCCTGTTCGGTCAAGGCCTGGATAATTTTGTTGTATTCGCCCGCCCCCACGCACTCACGATTTCGGCTCAAAGACCCAGCTCCCCCGATTCCGCTTCGCCTCTTAAGGCAGCAGCTGCCGCGTCCACCTGGGCCGGCCGCTCGAGCAGGTTTTCGGCATGCCGCCCCTTGTCTCCGTCAGCCTGTCGGCTAAAACGCTCTGCTTAACGTAAACGGAGGGCGGCTTTCCCAAAAGATAGCCGCCTTTTTTGCAGCCGCTCACTCAAGCCGGCACTACCCGCGGCAAAACTTGGGGCACCCGGATTTCCAACGGTTCGCGCCTGTTTTCGTCCTCACCCTCGAGCGAAAAAGTAATTTGGCTTTTGCGAATGAACCACCAGGGCAAATAAAAATCAGCCTTCAGGGGCCTGTGTGGCTCAAGCCCGGGAATGAGGCTGATAGAGCTGGTGAGCCTGACGCGAACCCAGGTATTCTCATGGCCGTCGCGGAGCGGCGGCTCTGGATCAGTTGTCCAAAGCCGGTAACCCTGGAAGCTCAATTTCATGCGCGGTTTCTTCGCGATAAGCGAAGGCGTCGAGCGCAAAAGAGCACATGTGTGTCTTCAGCTTAATGAAAAGGTTAGGCACCACTTTATGGAACGTTTGGACCGTTGACGAAAAGAGTGAAAAATTTTAGCTGTTCCGCTACTGTTCAGCTCAAAGTGGGTTCCCGATGAGAGTGAGCGACAGCTCAATGGGAGGTGACGCGGACCAAGTAGCCAAGACCGAGGAAGAGAACCGCGTGCTCTGCGATGCGCTAATCGCCGCCGAAGGACGGCTAAGGTCGTGAAAGCGGAATCTGGAGGATCTGTGGAGGAACCCGGCAAGGAGGCGGGATCAGTCCAGCAGGAAGCACGCACCTGCCCGGTCTGCGGCACGAAGTTCTCCGCCACCAGCGATAGCGGATTCTGCCCAGTTTGTATCTTGCGGGGAGCTACCGGCGGGGAATCTGCAACGACCGGGGACCCGGGTTCAGCGTCTGGGTTAGCCGACAGCCCTGGGGAGACCGAAGGTGCGTCGCAGGCTCGACGGTTTGAGCACTATGAAGTGATGTTGGACCAGGATGGCAGACCGATCGAGTTGGGTCGTGGGGCAATGGGCGTCACCTACAAGGCACTCGACGTCGATCTGCGGTGTCCCGTGACTTTGAAAATCATTAGCGAGCGGTATCTCGGTGAGGAGTCAGCGCGGCTTCGTTTTTTGCGGGAAGCGCGTGCGGCAGCCAGCGTTCGTCATCCAAACGTTGCCTCAGTGTTACACCTCGGCAGAACCGGAAGCAGTAACTTCTACACAATGGAGTTCGTGGAGGGAGAGACCCTAGAGCATCTCATCAGACGCTCGGGGCGGCTCGAAGTGAAGTTGGCGCTGGAAATCGCCACGCAGGTGGCCGCCGGGTTGGCGGCGGTGCACAAGCAGCAGCTCGTTCACCGAGACATTAAACCAAGTAACATCATGGTGAGCTTGGAGGACACAGGTGCTGTGACCGCGAAAATCATCGACCTCGGCCTAGCCAAGGCGGTCAATGAGCCGGGCGCTCAAACCGCGATTTCAACACTTGGGGCTTTCGCTGGAACACCGGAGTTCGCCAGTCCTGAGCAATTCGCTGGGCTCGTCCTGGACACCCGGTCGGATCTCTACTCGCTGGGCGTGACACTCTGGGAGATGTTGACGGGCAGGACGCCATTTCGGGGCAGGCCTGGTGAGGTGATGTACCAGCATCAGCACGGGCCTTTACCGCTCGAAGAACTCGAAGATGTCCCACAGCCATTGATCGTTCTACTTGAAGTGCTCCTGGAGAAAGACCCGGCGCGGCGTTTCCAGAATCCGGGCAAACTGCTGAAGGCGATAGCGACGATAACAGGCGCTGTCGACGCACGGCGTAGAATCACTCGTCAGAGCCTGGAGAAGACGCCCTCCAGCGCTTCGCGTGTCGGAACTCGGCCGCCGCCAGCGAGACTTGCACCGAAGAAGATTTCCGTAGCGAGACTACCCGTTACCGGAAGTGATGTTTTCGGGCGAGAGGAGGATATCGCTTTTCTGGATGATGCCTGGGCAAACAAGGATGTCAACGTCGTTACGATCGTTGCCTGGGCTGGTGTGGGAAAGTCTACGCTCGTCAACCATTGGCTTCGACGAATGGCTGCTAAACATTATCGTTCTGCAGAGCTCGTTTTTGGTTGGTCCTTCTACAGGCAGGGCAGCAGGGGGGAGACTTCGTCCGCAGATGAATTTCTTGATGCGGCTCTCACTTGGTTTGGAGATCCAGATCCACGGCTCGGAACGGCGTGGGAGAAGGGCGAAAGACTGGCGAAGCTCGTTGCGCATCGTCGAACCTTACTGATTCTCGACGGTCTGGAGCCGCTCCAAAATCCGCCTGGTCCGCAAGAAGGACGGCTGCGTGAGCCTTCCCTCCAGGCGCTTCTGCGTGAACTCGCCGCATTCAATACCGGCCTTTGCGTGACTACCACACGGACGCCGGTCGCTGATATTGCAGATCACGAGCGCACCTCGGCCCTGCGTCGTGACCTGGACCAATTATCCAGCGACGCCGGTGCGAAGCTGCTTCGAGCGCTTGGCGTCAAGGGAGATGAGGCGGACCTGCGAAGCGCCAGCGACGAGTTCAGTGGCCATTGCCTGGCTCTCACGCTTTTAGGCAGTTATTTGACAGATGCTTACAATGGAGACATTCGTCGCCGCGAAGAAGTATCAGCGCGCCTTGCTCACGACCTACGACAGGGAGCCCATGCCCGAAAAGTCATGGAATCGTACCAGAGCTGGCTTGGAGAGGGTCCTGAGCTGGCGATCCTCCGGATGTTAGGTCTGTTCGATCGGCCCGCGGACGAGCAGACGCTTGGTGCTCTGCTGAAGTCGCCTGAAATTCCTGGCCTTACAGAGTCATTAACTGATTTGCGCCCGACCGACTGGCAAACGTTTCTTGCCAAGTTAAGAAGAGCAAGACTCCTCGCGGGAGAAGATCCGCATAATCCTGGGTGTCTCGATACGCATCCTCTCGTTCGCGAATTCTTTGGCGAACAGCTTCGGAGTCAACAAACGGATGCGTGGAAGGAATGCAATAGGCGACTCTATCATTATTATCGAACCCTCGCGCCCCAGCTGCCAGATACTCTTAGGGAGATGGAGCCACTCTTCTTAGCCGTGATCTGTGGGTGCAATGCCAGTTTGTTTCGCGACGCCCTACACGAACTTTACATTCCGAGGATTCAGCGAGGAGATGCCTCCTTCGCTTCCAATGTCCTCGGAGCCAGAGGAGCATTGCTCTCGGCATTAGCCCATTTTTTTGAAGAGGGACGCTGGGGGTCACTGGCGGAAGTGAGTGTCGAGGGGCAGAGTCTCACTGCGGAAGATCAGCTCTTCGTCCTTACGCAGGCGGGGCTATATCTAATACACACGCGAGGAATGTCGACACCGGAGGCGCGAATTTGCTACGAGCGCGCAGAGCCCTTGTGTCATTTGCTTAATCGTCCAGCGCCCCTGTATTCCGCGCTGATGGGTCAGTGGTACTATTCCCTAATGACTGCCAAGCTGACGGCTACGCTGCAGATCTCCGAACGAATCTACTCGCTGGCACGAGAGCAGCACGATCAGGCGCTGATGACAGGAGCCTGCCGCGCTTTCGCCGCAGCGCTCTATTATTCAGGCGATTTCGAAACCGCGCGACAATACGCGATGCGTGGTGTTCAGATCTGGCGCTCGGGAGGCGTACAGTCTTCGGTACAAGAGCTTATCGCCCCGGTCGTCGAATGTCTGGCCTATAAGGCCCTATCCGAGTGGCATTTTGGAGAGATTGCCTCTTGCCAAACGACGATGGCCGAGGCGATCTCACTAGCCAAAGAGCTGAATGATATGGCAGCGTTAGGCTTGGCTCTTTATTGGGCCGGGTTGCTTGCCCATTTTGAGGGTAATACCGCTGAAGTGGAACGCTTGGCGTCGGATTTGATTGAACTCACGACGCGTCAAGGTTTTGCTAGCTGGCTGCCTGGAGGAGTCGTTCTACGCGGTTGGGCGCGCAGCGCCTCGGGCAAATTGGCCGAAGGCATCTCATGCATCGGGGATGGAATACGGGACTATCAAGCAACGGGTGCGACCCTGCGCCTGCCATATTTTCTGTCCCTAAGGGCCGAAGCTTTATACCTTGCGGATCGTACTGTCGAAGCTCTTGAGGCAATAAGGGAAGCGGAAGTTGTCGCCGAAAGATCAGAAGGGCGCTGGTGGTGTGCCGAAATGTATAGACTACGCGCTGTGTTTCTCACAGCCATTGGCGCCGGCGAGATCCAAATTGAGGGTTCGTTCTGCGAAGCGATCAGAACCGCAAAGGAGCAGAAGTCGGTTTCGCTAGCGAAACGCGCCGAAGGAACCTACGCAGAATACCGTCGCCAAAAAGCGAGCGGGTCAGGAGGACATGCATTCCGACTACCTCTTTGCTAACTTCTTGCGAGACTCTGCCTCTCGTTCAGCGGAGGAGCCGAACCTAAACCGGCGGGTCAGACCCGATCGCGAGAGGCTGTTTTCGCTAGCCGCTTTGGAGATACACTAGCGCAGTGGACACTCGCACGGCGAAATCATTCGGCGCTTGACCCCAAACACCAAAAAAGCCTGTGGGTCAACGTAGCTGATATCATTGGGCTACCTCTGAAACCTTGCCAGATAGCCAGATCGTATCCGGGAAAACAAAATGAGGGTGCAGCACTCTAATGAAATTCTCGGGCCAGTTAATCCCTCGCTCTGTCCGGAATAGAAGATCTGAAAAACCAGCTTTATTCGATGTTGATAAATCGGTCGGATGACCAGTACCTTTGCAGCACGCGCGCCAGACAAGGGTCGAGCAAATGAACCGAGCGGTATCAAATTTCATCCGCGACAAGTGACTCTGGATCACTTTGTTATGGTTCGAATCCATGCGAGGCAGCCATACTTAGGCGACTGAAAGTCAGGATGTTACAAGGTAAAACTTCTTACGCTAAAACAGGGTAAAAGACACACCGGACACTTACCGGATACTTTCAGCCTGATCAAATCCTGTGACGCATTTTAAAGTATTGATCCCCCTGACTCTTTCAGTTTGATCCGATCGCCTTTCTTGGCCGAAACCCTTCCTTTGTATTCGACGGTCCATTTAGGAGGATCGCCGGAAGGTTCACGCACACTCACAACCTCGCCTAGCGAAGCAAGGTCAAATTCCGCTTGCAGGTTCTTCGGCGGGACATCCGATAAAGGATGGAATAGCTGGACCTCAACCAGTGAACCTTTTCCTCCAGTAACGGATTGATCCGTGACCATAAGAATCATCAGCGCACTTTGATCCTCTTTCATCAGGCAGACCCTAAAGCGATTCGGCAGAATCTGAAAGTTTCGAGTCCTCCTGATAGCCGCATAAGAGCGAAGGCTCATTGCAAGGCATCTCGAATTTCGCGTAATTGGCGCATGCCCCTCCGCATGGTTTTTGTCGCTCAAATTGTACCCAAAGAGCAGGAGTTTTCTTCATACGGTTGTTTCGTTATCGAGGCAGAGTCCAACAAACAAGATGCGGTTCCGGCTCTGCTTACCGACCTTGATAGACGGAAGATCGGAGTAGCACTTGGCATCATTGCCAATCTCGGCTGTGATATGCCGCTCAATATGCGATACGAACTCGGCGCAATCGAGGCTAATTCGCTAGACCTCTCGCCAACACCAACATTCACGAGCGAGAGCGGACACAGCGTTTGGGTGATCCGTGACCTTCAGAGTCATTCTCTGTAGCGTTGCCACTTCTTCGTGACTGAGTATGAATGCCAAAGCACAAGAAGGCTTACGGATACTAAAGCAGAAAGCGGCTAAAGGAGAGTTGACACCTTTGACCGATGCGGAAACGCCTCTCTTTGCTGACCTGCTCGACTTTATCAACAATCCGGGAAAATCGAACGCTACAGCACTACTGGACAAGCTCCGACACGAAGCAGGGTATGCTCATGAGATCACCGAAGACCTAGAGGGGTGGGAGAAGGCAACGAGGCAAGTGTTTTCCATTCTTTTAGCGCCACACGAAGACGACAATGGCTTTTCACACGCGCACATCAAAGCGATCTACGATGCCATCAAAGAGGAGATAGAAAGCTGAAGTGATTGCCTTTCCCGCTGCTTCTTGATAAAGCTCTAAATCGCAGTCCTCGGCTAGGACTGCGGTTTCAGAGCAAAGATAGGTGTGCGTATAGGCGAGCAGCTGGATTGAACCTTTCTGGTTGCTCGTCCTTTTTGTTGCCTTTTAAGCTGGGAATTCGGAATTATTCCGAACTGTGATTCAGAGAGAACCGGATCACACCTCCTTTGCTTCGTGATCGGCTTTCTCGCCGTGTGAAGTCACCCTTGGATCACTTTCTCAGTCCGAATTAATGCGAGAAAGCCAGAGGCTATGTCAGGGCAGCCTTCTACTCCCCTCTCCTTGGCGTGCGAGGCATTGAAGCAACGCCAGAAGCCAAAAGACTGAAGTGCTCCAGCAACAACTTCAGACAACTAGTTATTTGGTGATTACAGTTCGGCGGTTGCGGGATCCATCATTGCACGTACTTCGGAGATTCGATTCGCTGGGATCCCACCTAGTTTAGCATGTTCGCGCACCAGTTGCTCATCACGAGCAATGAATATGGAATAAACCTTGTTATCTGTAACGTAGCTTTGCACCCATTGAATATCTGTTCCTAATTTCTGCAGTACTCCACAAGAGTTTTGCGCGCCAGCTCGCAAGTCTTCTGCAGACGTTGATTTCCCTGCATTGGGAATATCTCGCTCAATCACATACTTTGGCATACTGTTTTACCCTTTAATTTATGCTTTCTTGCAACAGGTCCTGATCGGCGAGGCCCAGAAACGGTGCTTTCACGGGTTGGCATAACGCCGATAACCCCTCCCTTGAGTCACACTACCATCGCACTGCAACTGGCTATCTCCAAGCTGATTCTCCGTATCGATCGTGACGCCATTTCGACCATGCGAGGCATTCGGATCGCCTTTGCCGCCATTCGTAGCCGGTAACCGTTACTAGCTCCCTAGCGAGCGAGTGAAGTTTGTACTCGTTACAAATCTCGCGGCTATAGGTGCTGACTCGGGTCCATTGTTACCGCGACTCCGTTATAGAAGACTCAGCACGGCGGCTTATTTTACCGCTAATTGTTCACTGTGGGATAGGGGGAATGGGCAAGTTGTGAACGGTGTTCGGCAATAATTCCACCGGAATGCGCGCGCCATTGCCTTTAAACAGGGCTCCCTCAGTCCCAGGAGTCCCGTCCGGGTTCTGCTGGTTTCCATCTAAACCGAAGAAAGTACTAACAGCAGTAAACTCCATCGTATTGCCAGCCAGATTTAGCGTCCCAGTATACTGCGTTTTGTCGAATCAAAACACTGGTGACGCGGGAGGTTTAGTTTGGACTTCGTACTCGATCGCCAGCGAAGTTGCTGCAAAGGTATTCCAACCTGTCTTTTGCCACACGCCGCTCTGAGGACTAGTTATTATATTAAATGGCTCTTTTGGCTTGATAGTAGCGTGTGGATCAAATGCACTCTCTCCCTGGATGTCTTCCGTTAAGGTTCCACCCTGGTGAAAGACGGTGAGTAAGAACACCCCTGGGGTATTAACTACCTGTATGTCGGTTCTTATGAGCCACGCTCCAGTCGGGTCAGGGACTTGAGCGAGGAGCACTGGAGGAGCAACAGCAAGTGCCAGAAACAGCACGAGCAGCCGAAACGGACGTTTACCGCACCAGCGGTCATAGAGATTGCAAACGGATAGCATAGCTTTTTCATCCTGAATGTTGAGGGTTGAGATGCTTGGAAAGGGGTAGTTGCACCCCTCCGTTATCCTAGTTGTGGATCTGACGTGTTTGGTTTATTCGGCCTTTTTTCGCGGATCGTCAGCCGGATTAATGTAGGTAATATTTCCTGGGCCAGTGAACTGAACCTGGATGATTGCCTCCTCGTCCGTTGTCCAGACTTGATGAGTGTGATTTGCAGGAAGCACCAAAACTGATCCCGGCTTCAGCATCACGCCTTTCTCCAGATCATCACCCATCGCGTTCCAAAGCGTGCCGTTAAGCACAGTGACGAGTTCCGACCAAGTATGATTGTGCGGCGGAATTTTGAAATGGGGTGGAAACTTGGCGCGCAGAACGATTGTCTCAGCTTTCGATGGATCTCCGATCAGGACGACGGTTTGTGCGCCCTTGGGGAGCACTGGGTCGTCTTTCCAAGCCAATTCGTCAGGATTTACGACCTTCATAGCATCTTGCGCCATTGAGGCTGGCACAGCAAAGCCAATTGCTAGCCCTGCCAGGGTAAGAAGTAAGCGAACTTTCATTGTTTTCTCCCGATTTGAGATATTGCTGGCCTAGCGGCCTTCCACTGCATTTTGAATATTTGACTCACTCTGGTCGGCACTGACCAAGAATCCAGGCATGGCGACGAGCAGCCCCGCCACAACCGACTACCTTGGTCAGAGACGATCTACAACATCGGCTTCTTGAACCACCTTGGCTATTATGCTTTGGTGCAATAAGAATCACCCCTTGGTGTTACCATTTATTCCCTCTTGGCATTTCGAACTTCTCTGCCAGACGCTGTAGTTCACGCAAGGTTTTGCGCATCTGAACAGCTAATTTTGGCTAAGGGTCCCACCGCTTGAAACAGTCTTCGCCAAAAACCGAATCGCATTAGCGACTTGAAGCAAGCTTCACTGACGTTCCTTCATCTCGATCTGCACTATTTCTGACAAAGAACGCAAACAATCGAAAGCGATCCTCAAAAGCAATCGAGAAGCGAATGCGTCAGACATTCACCCAGTGCAGCGTCTCATTGATTTCCAAAGCGCTTATTTAGTAACTTAAGCGGGTGTCAGCAACAAGGTTGATATTCGCGCCGCATGAGCTGCGGGAACTGAAAAAAAATGGCGGCTGCCGCACGCGCCTCACGCAAAAAACGGAGCCGCGCTGACTCCTCACCGAGATACTGCTCGCTAATGATTTTCAAAGTCACGGGGCAACGGAGATCGACATCGAGTGCCTTGTAGGTGACGCCCATTGCCCCACGACCCGACTCGATTGGTTGACCATCCTCATCCAACATCACTTCATAGTGCTCAAACCGTCGAGCCTGCGACGCATCTCCGGTCTCCTGAGGGCTGTCGGCTGACCCAGATCCTGAACCCGGTTCCCCGGTCGTTGCAGATTCCCTGCCGGTAGCTCCCCGCAGGATACAAACTGGACAGAATCCGCTATCGGCAGTGGCGAAGAACTTCGTGCCGCAGGCCGGGGAGGTGCGTGCTTCCTGCTGGACTGATCCCACCTCCTTGCCGGGTTCCTCCACAGATCCTCCTGATTCCGCCTTCACGGCCTCAGCCGCCCTTCAGCGGCGACTAGCGCATCGCAGAGCACGAGGGAAACAGACTGACTTGGCCCGTGCGCGGAAGCCATCACCAGCGCCTGCTGTGAAATTGACCCGCGCCACCTCCCCACCGAGCTGTCGCTCACTCTCATCGGAAACCCGCCTTTACAGGTGAATATTAGCGGATCAGGAAATTTTTTTCACTTTTTTCGTCACGCTCTGACACTCCAGCCCTCCAATTCGATTTGTAGAGGATAGCAAGGCTGAAATACCAGCAGCCACCTATCAAAAAAGACTAAACCCTATGGACGCTACCGCCAATTTCAGCCTCAGGTTCGCCCGAGCATCCGACTCGAAAGTCGAAACGCGCGACTGGTTGCTCAGCCGACAAGTGCTACAGAGGATCGCCACTCGAATGAGCCTAGTCAGCGAAGCGATCGGGTTCTGACTCCTTGGGATACTGATCATAGTGAACCGGCATCAGGCAGACTTGAATGGTCTCTCCGGCGGCAGTTCCATTGCGATGGTCGGTGGCATCAGCGCTGTTTTAGTAGGTATGGTTTTCCTTGTCGCAGCTTTTCTCCATTTGAGGTTCTGCGCCAGACGTTCTGCTGCACTGCCGGTCAGGCGCCAGTCCGCCCGTTTCACTTTCTCGAGACCCGAGCCAGCCATGACATTCGCTGTGCTGTCTTGAGAGGCGTCAACGTTCGTCTGTGCACAACTGATCGGGATGTGGTACAGCAGAGCACTACCCGGGCCAGGCAGGAGCTGGCTGATGAGCAGCTATGGTCTACGGGTCATGAACATAGAAATTAACCCTGCCAACGCGCTGGCGGTCTCGATCATGGCTTCCTCGCCTATCGGCTCTACTGAGCGAACGAAATCATGATCCTTGGCGAAGACGGCGAAAAGTATCCTGCATCCCCATCAGGGCTCCGGCACAAATCTCTGTGACTTCCTCCAGAAGTGTTCCCCAGTCGTGAGCTACCTGGCTAGCGGAATCAGGATGAAGAAGATTCGCTAGCTCTGTAAACCGCTTGTCTCGCAACGTCTCATAATTTCTGTGCGCTGCGGCGTTGCGCAGCTGATTCAGTTTGTCGATACACTTCCAGAGCAGCGCGTGACGCTCAAATCCCTTGGCAGCCTCAGCAGGGATCTCTAAAGCGCGAATGATTTCGAGCTTTTGCCGAAACTGCATCTTTGGAACACGGAAGCACTCCGAATTCGGCACAGCCTCAGCAATTACAAGCTCAATTAGTTCTTCGATGAGAGCGTGGGCCCCGAGGATGCTGATCCGCAGCGGGTCGTTAGTGACCCGGTCCCGGTAACGAAAGAGTGGGTCGAGATCTTCTTCCTTAACCATGGCCTACTGCCTTTGGGTCACTTCTTTTAAGACACCTGCACCCTGACTCCTGCATTTTTCGGATGTGCTACTAGTTCCTGCTCCCACGAGATGTCTACAAAGGGCCTGTGCTGTCCGGACTTTCGATTACTCCCCGGTCGTTCTTGACCGGGCGAGTACTCAGGTTTTTGGTGGCAGTCCAAAGATCCGACGCTACCCCGCTCATGCGGATTTTGGAAAGGCCAGAGGCAGCATCGGTTTCGACAACGAGGACAAGCTTGCCGGGCCTCAAATAATACCCATGACCAATTGAGTCAGACTTGGACTTACTACCGGCACTTCTCGCCTCCTCCTTCGTGACATAGGCGACCCGGCCGTGGACTACCGACCAGCGGTAGCCTCTTGCCACCCAATCGGCGTAATCGGTGGCCGAGCTAGTCGATGCAAGTCCTACCATCGCCAATACAGCTGAGGACAAAATCGGGAGTTTCATGCGTTCATTCGACCATTCGGTTGTGGTTGGCCTGACTGGTGGTTCTCTCTCAGATCCACGATATGTCCGCATGTCAGCAGCATTTTATGACCGTCGGTCTTCCGGCGCACCACAGCGCCAAGTGTTCCAGACGTCGGATCGCCAAACACTCCGTCGACGAACGGTCCAATCTCAATGCCGCCTAGCAAAGGATCGTATTTTCCGGTGTCGGCCAATAGTATGTTTTGGCACTCGACAACATCCGTCAGGAATCCTCGATGTTCCCGTGGGACAAGATGGGAAGGCGACACCTCTTCTGGCGCTCTCTTGTTAGGTGCATAGACGATTAGCGCGGGCGCATCGGTTATTTCGCTGGACGTCTCCTTTAAACCGACGCCATATCGGGACGCGTCGGCACCGGCTTCCTCAAGCAGCCGCTGAAGCGAAGGCAATGCCTTGAACATCTCTTCAGAGACATCTACTTTCCTGTGTTCGCACATCGTGTCCCCTTTCTCGGTCTCAGCGACCGGTTAGTAGTAGATATCCAGTCATTTAATCGGCCGAATGATCGAAAGTACGCCTCGACTCTGTACCAAATTCTGAGGTATTGGCTTGGGTGCTTATATTTGGTTTTCTCGTGCTCTTGGAAATCGTGAATAGCAAAGTATAAGCGATCCAGATTCTTTCACTAATACAAATAATGGAAGTGATTGTTAGTGTTGCTCTAAGGTTCGCCGTGGATCGGGCTGGTAGTTCGGTGGCGACTTCGGTGCCGGCAGATTGACGAGCGATAAAATCGGGAAGAGATCTTTGGCTATGAGTCAGCCACGAGGGACCCGAGTCCCTGGCCGTCTGCAGCATGCTTTTAGTTCCTGCTACTCACTTTGTGTCCTATCGCAAGCATTAGGTGAGCACCCCGAGGCTTTCCTATTTGGCGGTCATCGCTGCCACGCCGGGGTGTTGAAGCCGGCGTTGGGCGGTAATCGCGAATACTTCCATTCTCAGACCCTTGGCGATTCCGATCGTCTGAAAGCGAGAGAGACGGGCGATTTCATCCAACACCGCGGAATAGACCGGAATGAATCCGAGACCTTGGGCTCCGAGATCTGTTAATAGCGCTGTGTCTTCCACCTCGGCAACAACACGAGGTCGAACATGGTGTGATTCAAACCACTGCTCTAGCTGGCGACGCAGGGTCATCTCGCCGACAGGGAGTATTGCGGGTGCGCCGTCCAAGGAGCGAGGAAAATGCTTGGCTAGGCGTTTGGCAAGGATCGGAGCAGCGCAAATCACGACAGCCGAGGTGCTGAGGCGTTGGTTGAATGTTCTCACGCGTAAAGCGCTCGTGGATGGTTCGTCAGCCAGAACGACATCCAGTTTGTGGCCGGCTAGCCGCGTTATGAGTTCTTCCAGGGAACCTTCGCGACAAATCACGCGGACCGAGCGGCCAAGCTCAAAAACCGGGGTAAGGTGCTGGCGTACGATGATTTTCGGCACCGAATCGGCTACACCGACGTGCAAACGAAGAGGACGTTGTCCCGGCTCTTGACGAACTGCGGTCAAAAGCTCGCGGCCCAACGAAAAGATTTCTTCGGCGTAATCCAGAACAGTCTGTCCAGTATCCGTCAGGATTAACCTCCTGGTCGTACGCGTGAAAAGGGGTGCCCCCAAAGATTCTTCGAGTTGCTTGAGCTGCGCGCTAATACTCGGTTGCGATACGTGCAGTACTTCGCTGGCTAGTCGCAGGCTGCCTTCCTTGGCGACGGCCCAGAAATAGAGCAGATGATGGTAGTTAAGGGCATTTGGTGCCATTAGTTTTATTGGAATACTTTATTCGATTCTTCGTATTAGTACAATCCGCTAAGTAGGCTGAAGATTGTGTCCTGACCAAAGAAATCGAAGCGGCGGCAAGTTTTGTTCGGGAGTGATGGATGACGACCCCCTTCACAACCCCAACCGTACTGTATGAAAACCAAATCAAAACCAACAACACCCTTTGAGAATGTGACGATCAACCTGTGGAAAGTCTCCGGACAGCCGGTGACGATTGACGAGTTCATCGAAAGAGGTATCGATTGCGTGGATGCAACCGGGTTCCGTTATGCGCTTCGCTCGTTGAACGCTCGGCTATGGGAGAAGCTCCAGAGCATCAATGCCGACGAATACCCCGGTTTGCGAGAAGCCATCCAAGTGATCATTCAGGTCTTTGAATCCCGCGAAGCCTGGCAGGCTAATGATCCCTTACCGCGCTGGTTGGCAGAGGTTGCCTTCGGCGCGCGTTACCTGCTGAAGAGATTCGACTTAATTGCGGATCACCTTCCGGGAATCGGACTCGCCGACGATGCCCGGCTGCTTGAGCGCATTCTGGAGCGGAACCAGTTGGAGCTAAGGCGCCATTTAAGCAAGCCTTCGCCGGTTGCCGCCGCCCAAAACCGGTAATGGACCGCTAAAGTTTCAACGGTATATCCGATGGCTGGCGGGAAGTTTCGATATCGGACCTGCCACAACACGGCTTCCAGTGATTTCTGGCAACGCTCTCTCCTAAAGTTAACCATCTCCGCAGAATACAAAACACCTTTTTTGTTTCTGGATCGTCTTTAACGCCGCCTCGCCACCCTCGAGTGACTGAAGACGAGTTGAGAATCAGCCGATGCGTTCGTGTCGTAGTAAAGTTAGGAAAAGACGAAGGAGATCTTCCATTATTCGTATTTGTAGAATCAGCAGGGGTATTTACTTTGACTTGTCTGTTGGAGCAGTCGTTATGAGTTTATTCGCAATACTACTTTTTGCCGGGACAATGCTGTTGTCGTTGCGGGCAACGATGCGGGTCCGGCAAGTGTACGGCAAGTTCAGCCAGTTCCCTGCGAGTTCTGGACTATCCGGTGCGGAGACCGCTGCGACAATTCTCGGACAAGAGGGGGGTTACGATGTGGAGATCGTGGAACACGATGAGATGCTCGGAGATCACTATGACCCGATCCACAAACGGCTGGTGCTATCGAGGGACAATTTTTATGGGACTTCGACGGCCGCCCTGGGTGTTGCGGCACACGAGTGCGGTCATGCCATACAGCACAAGCAAGCCTATGCACCATTGCAGTGGCGGATGGCCTCGGTAGGTCTGACGACGTTCGCCAGTCAGATCGTGCTTTGGTTGCCGTTGCTGGGGATGTTCACCGGTTTCCTCAACACTGGTGTGGCACTGATCCTTGTCGCGAGTGCCTGGGGCATCCTGATGCTGTTTAACCTTATAACACTCCCAGTCGAGTTCGACGCGTCGGCGCGAGCGCGCCTGGTGCTCAAGCAGTCCTGGCTAATACGGACGGTAGAAGAGGAGAGGGCGGTCGCGAAGGTATTACGGGCAGCAGCCTGGACCTATGTAGCCGCGTTTATCACGTCGCTTGGTTACTTCTTGTTGCATGTGTTACCCCTGCTCGGTGGACGCAGAGAGTGATCAATACGCCACCGCGAAAATACAATTGAAGGGAAGAAGTACTTATGAAACCCAAGCCGAAGTCAACCGAACCCCTTTTGAGCTTGAGTAAGTCGGCCACCTCTCAGTTCGGGCAAGTTTCCCCGGGTGTGTGGAGAGTGTCTGGAAAGCCGATGACTATTGACGAATACATCGAAGATCAAGGGCAGGACGTGAACGCAACCGACCTTTGCGTGCTCGGGGCGTTTACTGGTCGCCTGCTGGAGAAGCTGACGGAAGCAAATCCCAACGACTATCCCGGGCTGCGTGAAGCAGTCCACGTAATCATCCGGGTATTGGAATCGGCGGTGGCTCAACAGGCGAAAGATCCATTGCCGCGCTGGTTGGCTGAGACTGGCTTTGCTGCGGGTTACTTCCTGAAACGATATGACTTAATACCTGATCATCTGCCGGAAATTGGCCTTGCGGATGACGCTCTTATACTTCAGCGCGTAGTCGTGCGAAACCAATTGGAGCTACACCGCAGTCTGGCCAAATGCATCGATATCGCCGCAGGCAACAGCCGCGATAACAGAAATAACTAAACAAGGGCCTTGGGATCATTCCAGCGCGCGCGCCCTCTAGGAAACCGTGACGATAAAATCAACCGACTTTAAGGAAAGAATGGCTAAGGAATTAACCGGCTTTATCCAGAGCCAAGCCCGGGCGCTATCCATTGCTGACGTCGACCGGCTGATTGTCGATCTGCCGGCGTTGCGTGAACGATTTGGCAAAATTCCAGCACAGACATATCCCTATCTGGCAGACCAGCTTCAATTCCTCTCCCGCGTGCTAGAGGAGCAGGTTGTTCGAGAACCGGACGCGGACATGGTGGGTGAAGCGGCGTTCGCGCTGCTCTATTTCCAGCGCTCGACAGATCTGATTCCCGACTCCATCCCCGGGATAGGACTATTGGACGACTCGATGATAGTCCGTATCGTGCTGGGCCGCCACGAGCACGCATTCAAGTCCAGTTCGCACGCTTACAAGCTAAGCTGGCCAGCTCCGAGCTTCGATGTCGAGCAACTGCTAGCAGTTATCTCGCCACTCCGGCTGAGCTCGTTCTATCGGTCGATGGCGCCCGAGCCGCGCTTGACTGTGCCCGACTAGGTCAGCCGCTTACCATCCCACCGCAGAGGGCAGGCGGCGAATTGCCCAGTATTCACCTGGTCCCTATTTGATGCATACGAATCTCTGGTTCTGGATCGCCTTTCACGTCGGCGTACTTTGCGTGCTGGCCATCGACCTGTTTGGCTTCCAACGCAAGGCGCACGCGCCGAGCACGAAGGAAGCGGCGATCTGGACTGCCGTTTGGGTAACGCTCTCGCTTGGGTTCAATGCACTGATCTGGTATTGGGAGGGAGGCGCGAAAGCTTTGGAGTTTCTGACCGGTTACCTGGTGGAATATTCGCTCAGCGTCGATAACATCTTCGTCTTCGTCCTAATCTTTTCCTATTTCGCCGTGCCGGCAGCTTACCAGCACCGTGTACTGTTTTGGGGTATTTTGAGTGCGCTGATCCTGCGCGGTGTGATGATCGGCGTTGGTGTCGCCTTCGTTGAAACGTTCCACTGGGCACTCTATCTGTTCGGAGCCTTTTTGCTCTTCACGGGCGTAAAGATGTTCTTTAGCAGAAAGAGAGCTGTCGATATCGCACGGAATCCGCTGATCCGGATCGTGCGCAGGCTTTTGCCCGTGAGCGATACCTACCACGGCGCACGCTTCATCGTGCGGCGCGACGGCAGGCGATGGCTGACGCCGTTGACTCTTGTGCTGGTCATGATTGAGGTCACCGACGTGCTCTTCGCTGTCGACTCGATCCCGGCGATCTTTGGCATTACGCACGACCCGTTCATAGTTTACACTTCCAACGTTTGCGCTATCCTTGGTTTGCGTTCGTTGTATTTCCTGCTCGCCGGTGTCGTTCACAAGTTTGTCTATCTACGGTCTGCCCTAGCGATCATCCTCTCCTTTATCGGCGCCAAGATGCTCCTGGCCGACGTTTATCACATCCCAACGGCAGCCTCACTCGGCGTCGTTGGCTTGGTTTTATTGGCCGCAATCGGTCTGTCTTTACTCGTAAACCGTCGACGTCCAGCGACGGCAGCGCCTGCTTCGGAAACTGACCATCATTCACGACCTGTTACCAATTTACGATGACAACAAATGAAAGCGCCTCCCAACCGCGACTTTCGACCGACCTTGAAATGCTGCACGCCCGCGTAAAAGGTAAGTCGCTCTCACTTGCCGAGTTGAAGCAATCGCTTAAAGGCCGTGGATCCGCCATGCTGCTGATCCTGTTAGCGTTGCCGTTTTGCTTTATTGCTATTCCCGGTCTATCCACACCTTTTGGTATTGCCATATGCTTGATTGGCGCATGTCTGGTGATCGGACGCGAGCCATGGCTGCCCCGCTTCATTATGCGCCGGCGTCTATCGACCGCCAGCTTGGCCCAACTCCTAACTGGTGCCATCAAAGTCGCTCGCCAGCTCGAGAAGCTTGTTCGGCCACGCTTAGCTTTCCTGCACGCTGGGCCGGGTATGCTACGATTAATCGGCTTGGGCATCATTATCGCCGGTAGTGGATTAATGTTGCCATTGCCCATTCCCTTCTCGAACAATATTCCAGCTTGGGCTGTAGTACTTCTTGCAGTCGGAATGATGGAGAAGGACGGCTTGTGCGTGTTGCTTGGCCATTTAACTGCAATCTTTAGCTGGGTTTTTATTACGCTGACTTCTGTGTTTGCTGTCGGAGGGTTTCAGAGGCTAATGGATTTTTTTCTAGCCTCATGAAGATCGATTTTATCACTGCCTTGGCTAGCCCGAGTCCGAGCCTTCACATCGCAACCGCTATGTGGTGCTCACCTTGGCGCCGGAACACTCTTCACCGCGTTTACAAATTGGACCGTCATGAGATCCGCTAGCTCTTCTCTCGAATTCCTCCGCCGCATTTCAAGACGACGCCGCTCGGCTCAACACGGCGTGGAGTCGATCTCTGAGTTCGTTGGGCACCGCGCAGCGCTGCTCACGCCAGAACACCTTGACGAGCTGCTTGCAGATCTGCCTCTCTTGAACCTTCAGTTCGCCACCATTGCGGTGCAGCAAGTTCCGCACCTCCAGCAACAGCTAAAGTTGTTAGCTGACTTCTTCGAGGATACCGGCGACGGCGTGTTCCCGGCCGGGTCTGATGCGTCACGAAAGGAAACTGCGTTTGCTCTTCGTTATGCGGCCAAAGAAATAGACATCATCCCAGATTTTGTTCCTGAGATCGGCTACGCCGATGATTCGCTCATCGTGCGCACCGTCTTAAGCCGGCACCAGGATGTTTTCCGCGACTACTGCCGTTTTCGAAAAATTCGCTGGTCGGACGACTACTTGGCCCTTTAGCGAGCCAACCACCGGACCCGGAGGCACGATCGAGGTTCGAACGCCGCCTTTGGAAGCATGATCACGGCTGCAACGCACACAATATGAAAGCCATGCTCTTTCTAGTCAGCATCGCCGAAGGCGTCGACACGCCAGCGACGAGCTGGGACGGTCCCGGCATCATCATCCTCACCTGGGTTAAAGTCAAACTGACCCAACAACAGGAATTCGTGATCGGCGCTACACGCCTCCCGAAGGCAGCCGCAAATACTTCGGCGCTTCGCTGGTCGGTTAGTACAGTCCGGCTGGGCTTCTTTTCGCCGGCAGAGTCGGCACCGGCTTCTCCGAAAGGGTCTTGGCGGAGCTGTACGAGGGCATGCAAAAGATCAAACGCGAGCCATGCCCTTTTGTAAAATTGCCAGAGAAAAGACCAGGGCGCTGGGGCCAGGGGATCACGCCGGCGGTTGTGAAAAACTGTGTGTGGGTCGAGCCGGTGCTGGTAGCCCAGGTCAAGTTCACCGAGTGGACCAGCCACGAACAGCTGCGTCAGCCTGTCTTCCTGGGATTGCGAACCGACAATCAGGCAAAGGACGTCGTTCGTGAATAGAGATTGCTCCGCCACCAGAGAACGGCTCATTACTCAGTAATACTCACTCCCTCTTAATGTGGATTTACGAAGCGCTGCGTGATTTATTGTCCGACGCCAGCGCCGCGACGTAAGCGTAACGCCCGGCCGGCGACTCCATCGCGAGTCGGGCGGTCGGATAAAATGTCGGATCCGTTTCCAACGGAACTGCGATTGCCGGAAAGAGGACGAATTTGCAGGGTTCTGGGGTTGAGCCATAGGAATATTTGGGGGTTCTGAGGTCAGGATACAAGTTTGGGTCGCACCGGTGGGCCTGAAGAAGTCGCGCAGGCCCGCCCTGTTTCTCCCGGACCGGTAACGGATGAAAAGCGGCAAAGTGAGGGGAGGCCCAGTAAACAATTAACGCCGATATTAGTGGGCCCCTGCAATTACACCTTGGTGTATATGGACTAATCCTTTTTGGCAGGGAAATGCCCGGAGACTTGGTCGAGGTACAGTTAGAGAAAATTCCAGTGGTGCCGCTTTCTAAATAAGCAGCCACACATGCGTCGGTGGTATTGAAGAGCGTCAGAGGAAATCGCGTGCTGCGGATCAACGCAGAGAGACTTTAGCAATTGAACGAGGGGCCGAAGCCGAGTTCCTGCACGAGCAAGACAATGACCCGGGTCGCTCGGCGTTGGCTGCAAGACCTGCTCCAAAGCTTGCTGTGCGCCATCCACCGGTGAGTGCGGGCGAATCAAACGAGCCAGCAAAAACCAGACCTGGTTCGATCAGCTGGTTCCGGATTTTCAATATTTCAGCACGCCCCCCTTATTGTTCGATTACAAATCGCGCGCGGCTCACTCAGAAAGGTTTTCTGGGAACATCGTGAAGCTTAAGAGTTCCTCCCGCAGCGCATCGACTGTCTCCGCGCGGATACCTGTGATTTCGGACTCAGTCAATCCGAAACAGGCTGCTATCTGGGAAAGCGGCGCATTCTCGAAATAGTACATCGCTAAGATTTTTTTTGTCATATTCGGAAGCCGGGCAATTCGGAGCTCGAGCAGCCACAAAGTCTCTTTGCGCTCCCTAGCATCGGACATGCAAGTAGTAGTTGCCATGCGCGTTCCTTAATTCTTTCGAGGGATTCCTTAGGCTCGAGTCCTTTGCGCCAACTCGGCCCAACACAATCCGTTTTATTGTCGAAACGCCCCGAGAGGACGCCAGCTAGTTGGGGGCTATGTTTTGGTTAATCCGGAAGAAGTTATCTGGATCGTATTTTCGCTTGAGTTCCACAAGGCGGTCGTAGTTGTCTCGGTAGGCCGCTCTAACTCGATCGATGCCTTCGTCCATCATGAAGTTTACATAGGCACCACCTAGACTGTATGGGTGCAACGCCGCCCAATAGTCTTTCGTCCAGGTCGTAATCTTTTCTGCGTTTGCAGGGTCCGGGTCGACACCAACAATCACCATTGACCACTTCGCGTCACGATAACTAAATGCAGTTTCGTGTTCGCCGACGCGGCTCGGTGCACCGTCTATCGGATAGAGATGCATGGTCGACTGGAGAGTAGGTAGTTGCTCGCCATACTTCAGATGTTCGTCGATCGCTGCATCCGGAATTTGCGACAGAAAATCTCCTCTCCAATACCACTGCAGACCTGGCGGATAGATGGCGTCGAACATACTTTGCAGCGCCGGGTACGGCATCAGACCCAGAAGTTCAAACTTTGGCGGCCGAAACTTCCTTGGCGAGCGAAATGCATCTTCAAGCCCGTCTAAAGGGCCGCAGTAAGCCCAGACGATTCCGCACATCGTCTTTCGGTGTAACTCCTCCGGAAACGGTGGTCCCGGCGGAACCTTCAGGAATGCAAAAAACCCGTATAACTCTTCCGGTAGCGCAGGTGAGATCTCCCGATACCACTGCAACAGCTCGCGGGCATGTTCCATCTCCCAGAGCATTGGACCGGCAAAGACCTGAGCCACAGGGCACCCATGAAAAAGAAACGAAGTAACGATACCGAAGTTTCCGCCGCCACCTCGAATTGCCCAAAATAAATCTGGATTCTCAATGGCGCTGGCAGTTAGGCATTCTCCGTTCGCCAGAACAAGATGGGCTTCCAGCAGATTATCCAACGTTAAACCATATTTTCGGGTCAGATATCCCGTTCCACCGCCCAAGGTGAGCCCTGCGATACCAGTGGTAGAAATGACTCCGAGTGGGACCGCCAGGCCAAAATCGTGAGCCGCATGGTTTAAATCAGCCTGGGTGCAGCCTGCCTCGGCTCGTATCGCGTTCGTGACAGGACCGACTACCACTCCTTTCATTGAAGAAAGGTCAATGACAATTCCGCGATCGCAGACACCCAATCCCGCACCATTATGCCCGCCCCCCCGCACTGCAACTGGAACATTCTTGTTGCGCGCAAAATCCACCGCTACCCTTACGTCCACCGCGTCCGCGCAACGAATGATGGCGTCGGGACGGCGATCAATCATTCCATTGTACACTCGCCGTGCAACTTCGTACTCACAACTAGCCGGGGTAATCACGCTGCCCCGCAGTTTCGAAGACAGATTCAAATACGCATCTTCCCGCATATAAGTTTCGGATCCATTTCCTTACCGAGCAACGAGCACACATCGGGAGCCTGGCGAAGCAGTGCTCAAGTTGTTAATCCTAATCTAGCCGGCTTCGTTGTTCTTGGTCAGATAGTGCCCCGGTCACGACTTGTCGTGAGCCTCGACTGAAAATCAGCCGGATCTTAGGTCGCTGTTCCTCCAGACCGCGATCTCGACCCGTCTGCCCGAAAGCTTCCGGCTATAATGCGCCGGCCCTACTTTGGTGGCAGACTAAGCTAAATTCGCAAAGCAAGTTACGCTGCTGTTCCCAGAATCTGCAATTACACGTTGGGATAAAGCCACTAGTCCTTTGGCGAAGGAATGCCCAGCTTTTCCGCCATTCGCACCAACTCTGCCAATGATCCGGCCCGCATCTTTTGCATGACTCTCCTACGCTGGACTTTGACCGTAAATTCGGTGGTCCCGAGCTTAGCGGCGATTTGCTTATTGAGTAGACCCGTCACAACGAGCGCCAGCACTTCGCGTTCGCGCTGGGTCAACAGGTCGTACCGCACACGCAATTCAGCGATCTCACCTCGGCGCTTTCGATTTGCGCTATCCCGCTGGATCGCCTTGTGAATGGCATCGAGCAACGCCTGGTCGCGAAAGGGTTTCGTCAGAAACTCAACCGCACCGGCCTTCATCGCTTCCACCGACATCGGGATGTCGCCGTGGCCGGTGATGAAGATGATCGGAATCGTACGATCGGCCGCAGCCAGTTCGCGTTGGAGATCGAGGCCGCTCAAGCCGGGTAGACGGACGTCGAGCACGAGGCAGGCCGGCGCGTCCGGACGCTTGAATCTCAAAAAGTCCTGCGCTGAGGCAAAGATCTGGGCTCGCATCCCGGTTGATCGAAACAGCCGCGATAGCGCTTCTCGCATCGAAGCGTCGTCATCGACCGCGAACACGATTGGTTCTTCCGGATTCACATTCTACTTCGCTCGTCAATCGGCAGGGTGAAGCAGAAGGTACTACCCCACCCATCGTTGGCAACAGCCCAGAGTCGCCCGCCGTGCGCCTCGATGATCGAACGGCTGATGGTCAGACCCATGCCAACGCCTTCCGCCTTCGTCGTATAGAACGCCTCAAACATTCGGCTCGAATGTTCCGGGTCCACACCCACACCCACACCCGAATCCCATACGAAGACGACGATATTACCTGAAGACTGCTCCTCTGTTCGAATGTGCAAGACCCGCTTCCGATCTCTGACAGCCCGCAGAGCGTCGATGGCGTTCATGATGAGATTCAGTATCACCTGCTGCAGCAGGACCCGATCAACAACTACCGGAGAAAGGTTTTGCGGCATGTCCACCCCAAGGGACACTCCGTTTCGACGAAGTTCACCGTCCGACAGGGTAATGACCTCCCTAATGACATCATTGATGTCCAATCGCTCCCTTAACCCTTCCCCTCGTCTTAGCAGGCCGCGAGTCCGCACAAGTACGGCGCTTGCCCGAGTTCCGTCTCGAATGATGGCTTCAACGGCTTGCCGCACCTCGTCTAGGTTGGGTGGTTTTGCGGCGAGCCAACGCAAACAAGCATCCCCGCTCATGACAATACTACCGAGTGGTTGGTTGAGTTCATGAGCAATCGAAGCCGCAAGTTCGCCCATGGTTGTTATCCTTGCTATGCGAGCGATTTGACCCTGCGCCCGGGCCAAACCCTCCTGCGCTGCCTCCCGCTCCGCGATTTCGGACTGCAATTGCTCGTTGGCACTTTTGAGTTCAGCAGTTCTTTCTCGAACTTTTGCATCCAGCTCATCGTGCGCTTGGCGGAGCGATTCCTTCGCCCGCTTCTGATTGCCATTCAGCCAACTGATGAAGAACGCCGTGGCCACAAAGACGATCACATCCGGTGCTTCCTCCAGGCCAATGCCCAAAGCATAAAGCGGCGGTATAAAGTAGTAATCCAGTGCGACAACGGACAGCAAGGCCGCGAAGAGTCCCGGCCAAAGGCCGCCATACCAGCTACTGAGCATAACCGAGCAAAAGAAGAGGGTTGCAGTGTGCTTTATCGTCCCTCCCAACTTTAGCGTGATGACCGTCGCAATGCCTACTGATATAACAGCCAAGGCGTAGCTTGACAACGGTCGCAGCAGCGTCTGGAGCCGATCCGATTTTGACATGACATTTTATACTCTGTATTAAAACCTTTTCTTAGTCCACGGCTCCGCCAAACAACTCGCCCGAGTGCCAGAACAATCGGCAAAACCAGCTCCAGTGGACCACCTGGGATTTCAGGAGAGTGGTTAACGTTACACTTTCATGTTATGCCTCTAGTATCAAAGGATTACCGCAGGACGTATGTGTTCGCTTGGAAACGCAAAGCCGCCCAAGCACACTGCCCAATAACTGGCTCTTTCGTGCAAGCGGCAAATTCATCGATTCAACCCATTCAATCCATTCCGGCACTGCGCGCCTGGCTGATACCACTTCCAAAGATGCTGTTGTGATAAGGGCTTGATCCATGTCTGGAGAGCCAACCGAGCCTAGCATTGCCGAGTCGGTCGAATCAAGCTACAGCATTGGAAGTTTAAGAGAGAACTGATCACGTGAACACGCATCGAGCCGGGAGCTCGGCTTTAATGTAGCTGACGATCGCTTCGTAATCAGCGACGCGGCGCTCGTCAACCTGGTCCTGAGTGTCTTTTGTCTAAAACCACACGAGACACCATTGCGACTAATTGAGCGCTTGAGTGGACTCCCAGCTTTTCCTTGATATGCGCGCGATGGACTTTAATGGTTTTTCGCCGACCTCTAATGAAGCGGCCACCTCTTTATTGAGTTGACCGTCTAAGCTGCAACACAAGACATCAACTTCGCGCGGAGTTGAACTTTTGAGCCTTTGCCAAATTTCTGAATGAGTCGGTTGTGCTCCATGATTTGTTACCAAGGCGGCCCGCAAACGTCGTAACAGTTTCTGTTTAGTCATTGCTCATTCGAATTTACTTTCGGGGCGCTCCGGCTCAGGGTCGCCCGCGTTTTTCGGTGGTTGAGAATGTTACGGACGTTCCGAACGCATAAATTTTAGCTCTACACGTAAGCGCACAGCTAAAAATTACCCGTCCGCAACGTCCGGACGATATACTTTCGATATTGTCCGAAGCACACTTCGAGCCACCTTGAAATCTTACGAACGTTCCGGACGGGGCATGTGAAGTGGTCGAAATCCAACTCACTTGTTGAATCGGACATTCCAAAACCCACGTTTCGCGCTTGTACGGCCTGGATCACTGGCAATAAACTAGAAAAAATCGGAGAAAACTGCCCTCGAGAAAAACCGTACTATACTGGCGAATCCTCAGCGCACTTGGGTACTGGATGCCAGCACCACACTAAGCCGCGATTCGGCAAAGCAAGCGACGAGGCGCCCTTTTTAGCGCCAGAACACATTCTCTCACCTGGCTCGGACGAGTCTGCTAAGTCTGCTCCTCAAGCGGATTCCAAGTCTTTCCGGGGCACCCCATCGAAGAATGCCGCTGGGGGAATCAAAGCGATACCCAAAAGTCTCGATATCCTTTGCGTAGTACTTCTCCACCAACCTCCGCGTTGATTCATCGTGGTAATATGAATAGTGTCTATGACATCTCCAGTTGCAACACGGCAGCTCGCGTGACGGCAGACCAAGGGTGCCGCACAATTCTGCAAAATCGTCTTGCAGGTTTTCCATCCGAAGTACGCGATCCACAGCGATCTTTCCACTTATGCTTATCCAATCCAATTGCGGACTCCATCGGTGGATTCCTTGGCTAACGTGCGCGCCCCATTGAGCTGGCTCACAACAAAATGGATCTGAAAGGACTGCTTCCAACCATTTGTTAAAACTTCGATTGTTTCCGCGTTCATCGTGTATGAACAGCCTATGGTCCGCCTGAGAGCGTTTCTTCTTCTGATAATTGTAATCAGACACTAACCGATCCCAAGGGTTCCGCACGATCGCAAACTTATAGTAACTTTTGAAAATCTGCGGTTCCAACTCTTGCGCGTAACTGGAAATGTCCTTGTGATTTTGCCAGTTCGTCTCGAAGAATCTCTGCACGCTTTTGCCACCCGTTTTCGGAATATGGATAAAGATGCAACCATATTGGTGGTTGATCATAGGTTAATCCGCCTCGAAGTCGATTGCCTGCAAATCACCTTGGTCAGCGGAATCTCGGAGTAACCCAATTTCATGCCTCAATCAGGATTGCCAAAGCAGCGAGAAGAAGTCCCACTCCATAGTTTCCAGCGAGTGCTGCATAGGTACAAAAATAGTTGCGGAGGGCTTCCCCCCGCCAGCAAGACGATACCTAGTAAGCCACTAACGCGCTGTTAGTGGGGCCGGCAATTACACCTTAGTGTACATCGACTAATCCTTTTTGGCGGAGGAATGCCCAAGGGACCAATTCGATTTATACCAACGTGTAATTGCAGACTCCGCGAATAGCAGAGTAACTTTTTTGGCGCTAATTGTGACAGCAGCTTGCTAAGCGAACGGAGCGGTCCGAAACGTCATGCGAAGAAGAAGCGTGTGGAAGGGGCTTCGGTGAATAGGGTGGTCGTTGTTGGGATGGTGTATCGGACATTGCGCTAGTAGGCATGCGAGCTTCGCCGGATAACTCGCCGCTGCACCGACACCGCTACGCTCGGGCGGTGAACGAGCCAAAATCGTTTAGACTGTTCAACAAAATGAAACAAGACGAAAAGAGACATGCCATGACCGATGTCGCGCCGGAGCCGATCTTTCAGATTGCCAGTTGTTTTTCGGCCGCCAGGCATCTGTTTGCTGCCAACGAGGTCGGATTATTTGAACAGCTCGCCGATCGTCCGGCGACGCTGGACGAACTGTCCGGGCGTACAGGTATCACTCGGTCCAGGCTGCGGATTCTGGCGGATGCCATGGTAGTCCTGGGCTTTGTCGAGCGGCGCGGAAACTTGTATCAGAATGCTCCCATCGCTGCGAACTTTCTGATCGACCAGTCTCCTGCTGACTGTCGCCAGTACTTGCGCTTCTGGAACCGTCTTAGCTACCAACTGCTCCTCATAGATTGGTTCCAAGAGCATCGCCAACGCGCTGGAGAATCTTAGCTGAAGGCTGGGTTGCTGGAACAACAAGCGGTTGACCTACCCCGGAGGAGGGAACCCCACAACGTGGGGTTATATCCCGAATCATAAGCAACATCTTTCTTCACGAAGTCCTGGACAAATGGTTCGAGCGCTTCCAAAGAATAATACTGACTAGATTCTGTGTTGCGATGGATCAGCTCCTTGGGCGCGACGCGGGTCGTGTCGTTAATGACGAAGCAGTGGCGGTCGCTGTAGGTGGCAGGTCTCCGGAACTGGCGGTAAAGGCGATCGAAAAATCCTGGTCCGAAAATCGGATAGGACAGATCGGTGAACACTTTTCCCTTGGTCAAATCTCGCGTATTCCTTTGATACTGATTCGGGGCCCCCAGCGGCGTCCTGATAATGGAGGAAGGTCAACTCTGTCCTTACCAGCGACCTTTTCGCCGCGGTAGCGGACCCCCGTATGGCCAGGGCCTGCACCGAGCAGCGGGATCGCTCGGCTCCACTAGCCAGAACTTCATCCTGGGCAGAAAATTAACACTCTTTTGCACGCGGACCGTACAGCGCCGCTCAGAGCCCTGAAACCAGTATCGGCACACCAGCAAGTACGGATTCGCCGGCACCCTCAGCACTTCAATTTCAACTTCGGTCCCGCTCCCGGCTCGCGCCGCTTGAGCCTTTCTTTCGCGCTCTGCCTCCGCTGCTGCTTTGGCCGCTAACTCTTCAGCTTTGCGGTTTCGCTCTTCGGCTTCTGACCTTGCCGCTAACCGCTGGGCCGCTTTGGCTTGGCGCCACTTAAACCTCAGTGATTCCGGAGTGTGGTTTGCCTTGAATCGTTCGTACGCTGCTTTATTTTTTGTCCGCTCCGCCCGTCGCAACTGCTCCAATTCCACTAGCGCCCAGTTCTCGCCGCGCTTCGCCAATTCTTTTAGGTCGGCCTTTCGTTGCCTCAAGCCTGATCGATGCCACTGGCCGAGGCCTTCCAGTTCGTTGGATGTGATCATCAGGACATTAATTCTCCGCGATGTCTTAAATACGCAACGTCTTGAATCGTGACCGGTCAGGCCCCGCGAAAGTTCGAGTCCCGAAGATCGCAGCGCAGCGCAGCGCCTAAAAGGCGTGATTCCAAGCTCGCTACTCGTCTCGAGCGCGGCTATTGTGCTAAATCCACGCACGGCTAAGAGGGTTCGCCGAGTTCACAGGACAATGGAGCGCGCTTATTAGACCGCAGGTCGGCGCTCCCGTAAAATCTCGAATCCCGTTTTTGTGACCCACTAACCGATACGGCCAGGACCAGTTGGAATGGCGAGAAAATCCTGCCATTTTCCGACCAGATCTTCACCGTTCTGGGCTACGCAATTAGCCAACGAGTGCGATGCCGGAAAATGCGTAAAAAGTCCTAAATCGGGTGTTTGGGCGATTCGATGGCTCGATCGTTTTTCGAGTTCCAAACACTTACGTAAGTTCTTCCGCACAAACAAGTTCATAACATCAAACAACGGCGCTCACACAAAATAGGATTCCAGCTAGCCTGATCGTTGAATGGGAGACTGCCAGGGTGCGTTTGCCAGAAAACGTCAAGCGTCGGCTCCAGCCTGGCAAGCCGACATCGGCATCCCTACTGCAAAGATCAATTCAACTGCGACGTGATTTAGAAATTAGTAATATGAAATCAGTAGTTTTGGATTTCCCGCGTTAAACACCCCGATCCTCTAAATTCGTCTTGCTGGAGTCCTAACCCGCGTTTCTGCGTCAATTGTGAGCGATTGCGGGGCTATTCCACAGAAGCGACGCCACCTCTGCTGCTTTGGAATCTCAACCAGCAACCCTCCTCAGCCGAGGGGCGGGGGGGATGCCAGGTCGAGGGGGTGCCGCCAGCCGCGACCGATCAAGACGCCAGGAAAAATTTTTACTGGAGAAACAACCAACAGGTTCTTTAGGTTCAGCAGGTTTCTTACTCTCCGCTTGAAAAAATTGCTTACGCGTAAAAAGTAAAAAAAGAAAAAAGGTAATGGGGTAGAAAACCTGGTAAACCTGATAGACCTGCTGGTCTTCATTACTGGCTTGAATAAAGATCCTGGACAAAAAAGCGTTCCGTATTTCGGCTGAGTCCGCTTAGGCAAAACCGGTAACGGTGCTGGAATATACGATCGACGAAACGCCTGATTATTTTACCTAAGCGGCTTCGATCGCTTGGTGTTAGGCTGCCAGTTTCGGAGATCAGGAATGGGAAAAGGTGATGATCGTAAGCGAGGCCGATGAGATCGCTGAACTTGTATTCAGTTCCCGGCACCATTTCCGAAACAAGAGTGCCCATATCACGGGTGTAGGTGTCTCCGCCGGTTTTGAGGTCACCCATCTGGCAAGGGGAAACGAAGCCGGCATTTTCGACGATTCCGCCGATGATTTCGGACCAGGCTTCAAAAGTTGGCAGCAGTTTCTGACTGGCAGGTTGACCTTTCTGGTCCCAGTCTTTGACCATGGCCCAGAATATGGAGAGCAGCTTTGATCGCATTGCGACCAGTTTCTTTTCATCCAGATAGTTTTTAATAATGCGCTCCTCGGCCCAGGCTTCTTCGAGGATAAGTTCGACGGCCAGGAGGCGACGGCGAAGGTCGGAGCTGTAAGTGGCGAAATTCGCGGTCAAATAGACGGTGGCGAGATTATCGGCTTCCGTATAGTTGGTAGAACCGAGCAGGCGGTAACGCCAGGTGTTAGCGGTGAGAAACGCTTCGAGTGCGCCTGAACTGAGGTGGCCTTTAAGGTTATCAAAGAACAGGATGGAGACGGCTTGGTGCGCAGCGCCATCGATGACTTTGCGCATTTCCTCTTCGTTGCCCGGAGTAGCTCCGGCCGGGACAAAGCCGAGTTTGGCTACCATTCCGAAGGAGAGAAGCAAAGTTTTGCCGGCACCCTCGGCATTAGCGGAGGCAGCGAAACCCGGTCGTTTGGCTTTAGCTGGCAGTAAAGAGATACAGAACGGAGTCAAGGCGGCCGCCAATGC
>JBAUZZ010000286.1:0-8237 GCA_049585495.1 Chthoniobacterales bacterium
CCCCTTGAGGCTCATTTGTCCCGCTTCGCGACGCGAAGCGGGACGAATTCGCCCTACCGACAACGCTGGCAAACCGGGTCCCGTCTGCGGTCGACAACTCCATTTGTCATTCGTCGTCGCCCTGGAATAGAGGATTGTTTATGCTTTAACTTTGGATCCTATGACGCGTCGAAGGTCAGGAACGAACTGGGAGGGATTTTGCGGCGAACTCAGGCGGAAACGCCATGAAAAATGACAAATTCCAAATGACAAACGACTTTACCGTCGATAGGTCTGTCATTGGTCATTCGTCGTTCTTAAGTTAAAACGACATTCGCATCGATCCTGTAATCGCTTTACCATGCTACTGATGGAAACAGTGACACTCTCCTCAAAGTATCAGGTTGTTATTCCTCGATCGGTCCGGACCAGGCTCGGGTTGCGGCCCGGGATGAAGCTGCAGGTGGTCGAGTACAAGGGGCGGGTCGAGTTTTTACCGGTGCGCAAAGCCGTGGAGCTTCGCGGCCTCCTCAAGGGATTGGACCCGGTCATCGAGCGAGAGAAAGATCGTTTGTGAATGTGGTCGATTCGTCGGCCTGGCTGGAGTACCTGGTCGATTCGGAGCGGGCATCTCTGTTCGCTGAACCGATCAGGCGAACCCGGCAGCTGATTGTTCCTGTCCTCATCATTTACGAACTGTTTAAGAAGCTGTTGCGCGAACGCGGGGAACAAACCGCTCTGGAGGTATACAGCCTTCTTGCCCAAGGAACCGTCATCGATGTCGATGCCGGGCTCGCTACGGACGCGGCGCGTTTGCCGCTTCCGTTGGCCGACGGCATCATCTACGCAACCGCCCAGCGCTACCGCGCGATCCTCTGGACACAAGATGAACACTTCGAGGGCCTGCCCGGAGTAAAGTTTTTTCCAGCCTAAATCCCGAAGTTCCGGCGGCTGACCCAGCCGCCCTGCAAGCTAACTTCGGAATTCAGGCGGAACGGTCCCATTGGGTATCGGCTATTTGCTATTTGCTATTCACGACGCAGTCGTGCGCTTTGGCTATTTCTTCAGCAGCGCCTCGGCCTCTTTGGCGGTGATGAGATTAACCGGGACATAGACTTCCCGGTTGGCCGGATTGCTGTACTGGAGTTTTTCTCCGTTCATCAACCTGGTGGCGAGATCTACCGTCATTTTGCCCATTTCGCGGGGCACCTGTTGGATGGTTGCGCCCATCTGGCCCGCTTTGATCGCCTGGAGGGCGATTTCATCTGCGTTGAACCCGACAACGTAAACATCTTTCACTCCGCTTTTGCCGGAGTCCGCAACCGCCTGAGCAGCACCGACTGCCATTGGGTCGTTACACGAGAAAATTGCCGCAACGTCAGGATGGGCGGAAAGGATGTCTTTGGTTACGCGGTAGCCCTCTTCCTGTTTGCTGTTCCCGGAAAGGGTAGCCACTACTTGATAGCCCAGCTCCTTTATGCGTCTCTCGAATCCGACGTTCCGCCGGGCAGCGTAAACCGCACTTGGCTCACAAGTGATCGATGCCACTTTCTTGCTGTTGTTCGGTCGCGACCTTAGCACGGAGTCGATGTGCTCCGCGGCGAGGACGCCGCCTTTCTCGTTGTCAGAGATCACGATCACGTCGTAGTCGGTACCGCCACCGCCGATATCGTCGATGACCACTGGAATTTTCTTTTCCTTGGCGGCATCGACGATCGGCCCTAACGCATCGGGTTTAAACGGCGAGATAATGAGCGCGCTGATCCCCTGGTTGATCAGGTCCTGGGTAGCTGAAACCATGGTCGACTCGCTGCTCTTCTGATCGACCAGCACATAATCGTACCCGGCAGCCTGAGCAGCCTCCCGGGTGCCTTTTTCCATTTCCTGGAAAAAGCCGTACTGCATGTCGTAGACGGAGAATCCGATTTTCTTTTTGGCCTGTGCTACCGAGTTTTGGGCAAGACAGATGACCGCGAAAGCGGTCAGAGCCGAGGCGGACAAGAGAGTCCGCAGTGTTCTGGGCAGGTGTTTCATTAGGGGTTGGGTTTTTGGGTTTTGCGACTGGTCGGGGTGTTGGTTCACGGTCACCGGCAGGATGCCCGTGTCAGGTGTTAAAAAATTTGAATTCACGTCAACCGCGGCGACGACGGAGCGTCGCCCTCCAAAGGGGATTGCGGGGTGGAAACAGTTCGCCGGCTCCAGTATTCGGCGAGGCGCTGACGGACACCTTCCACAGAGAGGGCCAGCAGCAGAACGAGGCCTACAATGACTCGCTGAACGAATGCGTCGACGTGATTGAGATTCAGCACGTTGGCTAACGTTGCGAACAGGATCGCAGCCGCAACGGTTCCGAGCATACTGCCGCGACCGCCGGCTAACCGGGTTCCGCCGAGCACTACGGTCGCAATGACATTGAGTTCAAACCCAGGCTCGAGGCCGGGGCCGGCCGAATAGAGCCGGGCTCCGAGCAGCATGGCTCCAAGCCCGGTGAAGAGGCCCACGACGACGAAGACGAAGATGGTCACCCTTGCGACGGGAACACCGGCAACATTTGCAGCTTCACGGTTCGATCCGATCGCGTACACGAAACGGCCGAACACGGTACGATGAAGAATCGCCGCGCCCAACAATGCACAGCTGATAAACACGATGAAGGGGACCGGTACGCTCGCGATTTGAGCGTTGCCCCACCAGACAAAAGGTTTTCCACTGAACCGCGCGGTCTGGCCATTCGTGATGATGTACGTCAGACCATTTACGAGAAACATGGTCCCCAGCGTCGCGATAAAGGCCGGGATTCGAACAAGGGCCACCAGGGCGCCATTGCCGAGGCCGATGATGCCCCCAACAGCCACCGCGGCCAGGAACGCCGGAATCACCCCGGCTATCTTCGCAACGGAGACGGCCACCCATGCGCAAAGCGCCTGGGTTGAACCTACCGACAAATCGAAGGTCCCGGCGATGATGGCAATGGTCATGCCGACCGCGCAAACACCCACAAACGCGCTTTGGCGGAGGACGCTGATAAAGTTGTCCACGTTAGCGAACCGAGGTGTACCGAGCCCGGCGATAAACCAAACGGCCACCGTTACGATGGCGATCCCAAATCGTTCCCACAGAAGATCCCAGTCGAGCTGGTTAACGACTTTGCTCGTTGCCGGGACGCCAGGGATTCCAGACTTCTCTGTATGCGGCATGCTCAAGGTTTGCGGAGGTCAGGGGGGTGAGTTGTTCAACGCAAAATGCTATTTCCGGCGGCTGAGCCAGCCCTACAAGGCAATTCGGAATTTTGCTTCATGCCAGATTCAGAGATTGCCTGGAGGGCGACGCTCCGCCGTCGCCGCAACTGCAGGATTCAAGTGAATGCTCCGATGATGCCCAGCTTCGAGAGCAAGGGCGCCAAGCAGAAGAAGTCCGAGGGTCACGTTCTGATAGTATATCGACACGTTAAGGAGGTTCAGTCCGTTGTTTATCACAGCTACCAGCACGCTCCCTTGCAGGGTGCCTGTGATTGAGGCTTTCCCGCCCGTAAGTGGTGTTCCACCCAGGACAACTACTGCGATCGCGGAGAGTTCTAATCCGGTTGCCAGCCGGCCGTTTCCAGTAAGAAACTGGGCGCTCAGGACCAGGCCCGATAGCGCCGCCGTGGCGCCGACGATCGAGAATACCCCCAACAGAACGCGAGAGGTCCGAACTCCGACTCGCTGAGCCGACGCTGCGTTGCTGCCGGTGGCGAGGATATGCCGTCCAAAGCGGGTATGCTGAAGAACAAACCAAAGGACGGCTGCCAGAGCCAGAGCCAACAGGACCGGGGTGAGCCCGCTCGATAAGATCTTGTACTGAGTCTGACCGTACAAATAGATATCGCGGCCCCCGGTATAGATGAGTGCTGCGCCGCGGACGATCGTCAGCATCCCGAGCGTTGCAATGAACGCCGGGACGCGCAGCTCGGTTACGATCAGGCCGTTGATCAATCCGATAGCGGCCCCGGTGGCCAGACCGGCAAAGATCGCCGGAGCCACGCCGATCTGCTGGACCAGGCTCATCGTCACGCAGCCGGCGAACGCGGCCGTCGAGCCGACCGAGAGATCGAAGTTACCGCTGGCGATCGCCAGGGTCATGCCCAATCCGACGATAGCTACAACGCTCGCGCTGGTGCAGACATTCAAGAGATTTCCGGGGCTAAGAAACCGGGGCGCCAGGACGGCAAATACTCCACTGACAATCAGCAACATCAGTCCAACCTGCGAAGAGGAAGCGCGCCTGCGCCGAGGTCTGGCAGGGCGAGGCTCGTCCGAACCGCAGGTGGGACACGGTTTGCCAGCATCGTCGGTAGGGCGAGGCTCGTCCGAGCCGCGTTTCCAAGGTCCGGTCATTCGGCGCTCCGTGTGGTTGCGGAACTGACGGTCACGCGATGGGACAATCCTGTCGCCAATTCCATGACCTTCTCCTGCGTGATCTCGGCGCCGCGGAGTTCACCGCGGGGTTTACCCCCGGCAAACACGATGCAACGGTCAGCCAGCCGAAGCAGCTCGGGTAGTTCCGAGGTCTGAAGGATGATAGCGATTCCCTTCTCGATCAGTCGGTCGATCAAAGCATAGATTTCCGCCTTGGCGCCGACGTCAACACCTCGAGTTGGCTCGGCGAGAAGCAGCACCCGGCAATTTCCGGCCAACGCACGCGCCAAAATGACTTTCTGCTGGTTGCCGCCGCTGAGCCCGCTAATCCGCTGATTGGGGCGGCTAAACCGAATATTGAGCTGACGTTTGTAGTCGAGCGTCTTCCGGTGTTCGGCGCCAAGATCGAGAATGCCGGGAACGGCCTGGAACCAGCGCGGGAGAGCACCGATGGTTACATTATGCACCACGGTGAGATCGGGAAATAAGCCCTGCCGTTTGCGGTCCTCCGGGAGCAGTCCGAGTCCTGTACGGATAGCAGCCCGTGGATTAGCCATCCGCTGCGGTCGATCTTCGAGGAGGATTGAGCCTTCGGTGATTTCCCGCAAACCGTACAATCCTTCCATCAACTCCAAACAACCGCTTCCCATCAAGCCTGACAGTCCGAGGATCTCGCCACGGCGCAGCGAAAACGAGACGTTGCTGACAAGTCCGCCATCGATGGAAACGCCTTGGGCCTGCAGCACGACTGATCCCGCGATTCGGTTTGGCCGGGTACTGTGGGCCAGCTCGCGTCCAACCATGGCCGACACGACCTGTTGCTCCGTGATCGCTGAGCGGCGTTCAGTGAGGACGTGACGCCCGTCGCGCAAAACGGTGATTCGATCGGCGATTGAGAAAACCTCCTCGAGGCGATGCGAAACGTAAAGGACCGAAACTCCGCCCGTAGCCAGGGACCGAACAATCTCAAGCAACCGGACCGCCTCGCGCTCGTTCAACGCCGCGGTTGGTTCGTCCATGATGATCACTCGACTCTTGGCCGAAAGCGCTCGGGCAATTTCCACTAGTTGTTGCTGGCTCACCATGAGTTCGCTGACCGGTGTTGTCGGATCGATTTCGAGGTTCAGTGTCCGGAGGATCTCGCGAGTTTGCCGGTTCATTGTGGCCCAATCGACCATCAACCCACGCTTTGGCTCGCGATTAATGAAGACGTTTTCGGCAACGCTTAAGTGCGGCAGCAAACTGAATTCCTGGAAGATCACGCTGATCCCCGCGCTCTGCGAGCTAAGCGGATCAGGAAATACCACCGGCTTCTGATCCAGGCACACTCGACCCGCGCTCGGTTGATGCACCCCGGCCAGGATATTGATCAGGGTTGATTTACCCGCTCCGTTTTCTCCAACCAGCGCATGCACTTCCCCGGCCAAAATGTCGAAGCTGACATTGTCCAGGGCCAGCACACCGGGGAATCTTCGGCTCAGGTTCTGAACCGCAAGGATAGGCGCCGTTGGGGTTTCAGGCATTGGTGGAGTGAGCGGTGATGGTATGGGCGTGTCGGCGTGTCGGCGTATTTAGCGAGATGGAGTATTGGAGTAATGCAAGAAGACGGGGCGATCCGCCGAGGCCGAGTTATGGTAGAGCGCAACGTCGGTAGTGCGAAAATTCATTTGAGCCGATTTAACGGTAAGGCGCAACGTCGGAGCGAAATTCATTTGAGCTATTTTGCCATTCTTGAGCGCTCGAGTGCTTGAGTGCTTTTGTTAGGGCGATCTGCCTTGGTCGAGAGCCGGTGAAACGGTGGGGTGAAAATTCTTCTGAGCCGACTTAACCATTCTTGAGTGCTTGAGTTCTTGAGTCCTTGAGTACTCGAGTCCTCGGTTGCTTGAGTCCTCGAGTGCTTGGGTGCTTTCGGTACGGCTTAACAGACCTTTACCGTTTCAATTCCCAACAACTTGCCCAGCTTTTCAATTTTCGGGGAGAGATGTCCAACCCCGACCGCGCAATGATGGGCCGGGCCGTGAGAACTCCATTCGTTAATGAACCGGCGAACACCAATCGGAAAACGGTACCTGCTGTTGGTGTTGCCGATTTCGAGGATCGGGCCTGCAACCGATTCAGCCTCGGCAACTAGGAATTTGAATTTGCCACCGCCATTTTCCACGACTGACAGGAGCGTCACCGGTCCGCGTTTGACGGACATTTCGACGGACAAACCCTGGCCGACCTTGCCGTGATAAACCTGTAACGGCCGAACCTTGGTTTTGCCTTCGCTGATCGCAATGTGGCCGGGTCCGTCGTGTCCCATCAAGACCACGTCGGCTGTGAAATCCATGGCATAGTACTCTGTAAACGATCCCCCGGCGCCGAAGCTGTCGAGGACTTTCATGGCCAGGGCATTCTTGACCTCATATTCACCGGCAACTGGGATTCCGCGCGCCGTCAGGAGCGAGTTACCAAGGATGATCGAACTCATGGTGTCTTCGTTCTCCTTGTTTCCCGTACCGGAATAGAAGTATGCGAGGGAGCCGAGTTCATGCTCTTGGACCAGCCGGTCCAGCGCGAGCGAAGTCTTGGCGGCCCGCCCGAGTTCCGCTGGATCGCAATCAGGTTGGATCTCGAAAATCTCGCGAAACTCTTCCAGACGCTTTCCGATCTGTGGCGCCTTTACTTCGCTCCGCAGCCGGGCCAGCTCATCGACTTCAATTATTTCGACGTGCCCGCCGAACGTGGCGCAAAGTTGAGTGACGTCCGAGTAAATATCGAGCATACCGCCGTAGTAGTGGCCCATCAGGCCGAGCCGGTTGTGAAACAAGGTGGCCGCGACCCGAGCCGATTCGATCCAGGCATCAATTTCGTCCCAACATTGGGGATCATCGCTGACGACGCCGGTGACTTGGTGAAAGTTGATCCCAGCTCGCTTGAAGACGTTCGCGATCTCCGGAACAGGACACGCCGAACAGAAAGCCAGCCATTCGCCGGTCATTGCGGTCCGGTCGTTCAAGCGATTGAAGCTTGCGTAGTCGATGGCTGGGGCCGGGGCGAGGTTCAGAAGGATGACGGGGACCCGGGTGCGCTGAACCACGGGCAGGACGGTGGATGACAGAGCGTAGGTGGTGACGTACAACATGATCAGATCTACGTCCTCCCGCCGCAGCCGGTGCCCCGCTTCGAATGCCTTCGCGGGGGTATCAACCAGACCAAGGTTGACCACCTCGACGCCCGGACGCGTCAGCCGGCCACATACAGTTTGTATCTGGCTTTCCAGACGGTCCTTGAGACCTGGAAACTGCGGCCAATAAGCATCAAGGCCTATGCCGAACAGGCCTACCCGTGGGGGGTACATGGTTCTCAAAGTAAACCTGAATCCGGCGTGCCGGAATCGACAGACTGACAAAAATCATATAAGAAATGACGTGCGTATCAAGGACGTAAGACATTTTCCTCGTCGCCGGTCTGTTGGACCCGATCCATCAATTCGAGGCAGGTCGCTTTGAACTCGATCGCCGAGATAAACATAATCTGACTATAATTCTGACCATTCAGTAGGTCGCGGAAGCGGGCCGAGGCGGATGATAGATGACAAATGATAGATGACAGATGACGAATGACCGGGAATAAGCAGCTTCGCGGCTTCGGCGGAATTCGAAATGTGTCTCTCTCGGACTACGGGCTACCGATTACTGACCACTGATTACCGATTACTGACACCCGTCGGGCACGAATAAATTGCTGGCCCGTTAAAGGTGTTACCGATGTCCTGACAGCGACTTATCTTTGTCATCTGCCTGCCACCAAGAGCTATCCTCTAAAGCCCCACTTGACTTTCGGATTCGTGCCACCGGCTTTCCGGCACTGCTCTAT